>NZ_JACGUS010000068.1:0-216162 GCF_014076785.1 Colwellia sp. MB3u-55 | reverse complement strand
TATTTAATATTTAATATTTAATATTTAATATCTATAAGCTTTTTCTGGGATTTCTCTCACATAAACAGTGAACGAAGCAACCTGTTCATTCGGTGCCAGTCCACTTAAGCTTGTTGACTGAAAACCATCTAATTCAAGTGGCTTCCAGGGTGTTTTTCGTGATTCAATCACAAATCCTTGCGCATCAAACCAGTTAAAGTGGTATTGCAATTTCAATGACTTTTTATAGGTGCTGTTAAGCTGTAGGTTTATTTCTAGTAAACCATTGGTTTTTCTTGATTTTACATCAATAATTTTTAGCTGTTGTGCTAATTTAGGGTTATGGACCTCTAAATGCTTCGAAAACTCATCACCTTGTGTCATCGCACTGGTGCCGATCCCCGAGGTTATTGGCGCAGCGCAACCCAGAAAAAATATTGAGCTGAACACCGTAATAGCTGAAATTCTTATAAAATAATGCATATTTTTATCCTTACAAATTTATAGTTTGATAACCGGTAAAGTTACCCAGAGCGGTAAAATTAATGAGCGTTGTTCTATTTTCTGATACGTCAATGTCAACGACCTGCTTTTTACCAGCATATGAAATCATCAATTTTTTCTGACCTACTGCAACATTATCCAACCTCATTATTTGTACATTATCAGGCAAACTTGACCAACTGCGAGTATCGGCTTTTTCTGAAGCAATATTATAAAGGCTGGCTAAAATATTACCGACATCGCCACCCGACTTGCTCAAATTCTGACGTATCTGCTCTTTGGCGACTAAACGTATCGCTTGTCTTGTTACCAAACCCGGTAATTTTTCTTTTAAGTCTTTGCTTGCTAAAGACTGTAGCCTGACAATTTCTTGCGAAAGGTAACTTTTTTCATCAATACTGATACTCAAAGGTATTAATGCCGATAAGCGCCCTCGATAAACAGGTAAAGCAAAAGTAAAAAATTTAAAATCTGAGCGAGTATTGAAGATAGGTAAATTTAAACTTGCTTCTTCTTTTGCACTAACAATTCCTTGTTCGAAAATAACGACTATTTGACCTGTGTTTGTTTTATTTTGTCCTTGATAGCGACCAAACCTTTGCTCAAAGCGCGCAAGCTCTTCATTCATATCTAGCTTATTGGCTAATCGTAAGACATCTTGTTGCAGAAAAGTATTGTTGGGATATATTTCTAACGCTCGCTTATAGTCAATATAGGCATCATCAAACTTTTTAGCTGTTTCATACAATAAACCCGAAAGATAAAAAGTATAAGCATTTTGAAAGCTGTTTTTTAGATCGCCAATCAGGTTATCCATTGATGGGAAGTTATCATATAATTTATTACTGTTGATGCCTTTTTCGGCCATTTCTTCTTCAGCTTTGTAGAGTTCAGCTTGATTGGTTTTTAATGCACGTTCTTGCACTAAATTAGCTCTGCGCACTTCAACCAAAGCGCCCTCTAAACTGCCTTGATATAAATAATTTAACGCTTGATAAGAATGCAACATACCTTGCTCGTATGAAGGTATTTCATAGCCAATGGCATTGTCATTAGTCACCACCGCACTGACTTTTTTCAAGCCACTGCTTATTTGTATTTTAGCTGCTTGTTCTTGATCCTGTACTTGTTGGTAGGCTAATTCAAAACTTTTTTGACTCGCCAGCCAATCATGAGAAAGAAACTGTAAGCGGGCTTTTTCTAGTTGGCTCAAGCCATAATTATTATGCTGGCGATTAACCGAGATAACTGATGTTGTCGCAACAACGAAATCACCTCTTAACTGAGCTGAACGAGATTCTTGCATCTGTTGACTGTAACCAAAAAACAAATCACTCATGCCTATAGATGTACAGCCAACAAGCGTCGCTACTGAAAACATAAGACAAAATTTTATTAATAACTGTTTACACATAAAATTTTCAAGTAACCCTAAATGATGAAGACATTATAACACTTTACTAGCTAAGCCTGCGCTTGATTCGCTAGATGTAAAATTAATACGAAACAGCCCAATAGGCAATACAATAATTGTGAGTAAATTGTAAGAATTTTGTAATGTTCTGAGAGTGTTAACCGTTAGCAAAGCTTAATTGCCCTATTATTGACATATTTGGTCAGTACTTTGCCCTAATACCGCCCCCGCTAAAGCTCAATGCTTTGCTTTAATATCGGCTACTACTTACACAAAAGAGCAAGTGATGTTTACTTCTAAAAAAAACCGACAATTTATAGATTACCAAGACTCATACTATTACCAACAACAGAATAAAAAACGTCGAAATAAATGGTTAAAGTTATCACTACTAGTGTTTCTTATCCTATTGTCTTCTTTGGCTTTAGTGCGTTATGCGCAAAGTAGTGAAATGGCTTTGACTGAAGATACAGCCAATAACAATACGCTTATTTACGGTCCACAATTATTATTTGATCACCCAAATCCAGCAAGGCAAGTCAATTTACCCCTTGATATTCAAACCAATGTTGAGATTAATGGTTTAATTGCTTATGTAGAAATAAAACAAACCTTCGTTAATCCTCATGCAATTGCTCTAGAAGGAACCTATCAGTTTCCCTTACCTGAAGATGCCGCCATAAAACGGTTAATGATAAAGGTTGGCAATAATGAGATAGTTGGCGAGATAATGGCAAAAAAAACCGCTAAGGCTTTATATCAACAAACGAAAAGCCAGGGAAGAAAAGTAAGCTTACTCGAGCAACAACAACCTAATTTGTTTATCAATAAAATTGCTAATATTCCACCACAGGCAAGCGTTATTGTTACGCTAACTTTTATCATGCCAGTTTCTTTTTCACAGGGTAATTTTGATCTACGATTACCATTAGCAATGACTCAAAGGTATCAACCCAAATTATCCCAGCCATTATCTGAAAATCCACAAGTAGCAAAAGCTTCTGAGCTTACACAGCAACGAACAGTGTACTCTGCACATAAATCACCTGCACAGCTACACACATCAACCCTAAAAGCGCCTAGCCACTTACCTTCAATGGCCAGCAGTCAATCATCAATTAATATTTCCTTAAATTCAGGTATTGCGATTACTGCGATTACTAGTGCTAGCCATAAAATAGTAATGCGTGCGTTAACCCCCCATCAAAATGCTTACTTTATTACCTTGAGTCAGGCCGAAGTGAACGCTAATAAAACTTTTGTTCTAAGCTGGCAATTATTAGCCAGTGAGCAAGCTAAAATCAGCAGTTTTACTGAACAAGTAGCAGATGAATATTATACGTTGCTGACCTTTTTTCCACCAAAGACAGACCTTGCACAAGTGATCGCACGAGATATCATTTTTATCATTGATACCTCAGGCTCTATGCAAGGTTCAGCTATGGAACAAGCAAAAGCGAGTCTCTCGTTAGCCATATTACAACTTAACGATAAAGACAGTTTTAATATTATCGCTTTCAATGACACTACCGAATTACTCTTTACCAGCACCAAAATGGCTGCAGGTCATCATATTAAAAAAGCGCAACAATTTATTAGTAACTTAATGGCCGATGGTGGCACTGAAATGTACCGCCCCTTGAGTAACGCTTTGCTGATGAAAAAAAGTGCTGTGCAAGCAGCACAGGCTATTCGCCAAATAGTTTTTATTACCGACGGCGCTGTCGCTAACGAATTTGAACTTATGCAGCTGCTTGAAAATGCCCAAGGTGATTTTCGTTTATACACCGTTGGCATAGGCGCTGCACCCAATGGTTACTTTATGAAGAAAGCCGCTCAATTTGGTAGGGGTCGTTATGTTTTTATTCAAAGCCAAAGTGATGTTCAACAAAAGATGAGCGATTTTATGACTAAAATAAGTCAACCCGCCATCACGAATATCGACTTAATTATTGACAGCCAAGTTCATCAACACCTCGAGGTTTATCCTAAAAGCATCCCTGATTTATATTTCGACGAGCCCTTGCAAATAGCGATAAAATCTCAGTTTCCTATAACGAGTTTGCAATTAACGGGTGATACCGTCATTGCGCCTTGGTACCAAGAATTAATTATTGATAGCGAGCAATCATCAGCAGGTATTTCCTCTCTTTGGGCGCGTAGAAAAATAGAAAGCTTACTTGATAGCTTAGTCAGCGGAGCAGATAAAGCTAAGGTGAAGTTTCAGGTGATTACTACCTCACTCAAGCATCAAATCATATCGCCCTATACCAGCTTTATAGCCTTGGAGAAACAGCAAAAAGACGGATTATTACTCGTTAAGCATAGCGTTTTTCAAGCCCATGAAAGTTTAATGGTCGCTATGCCTAAAACAGCATTAGGGTGGAAATTACAATTTCTGCTTGGCATGGCACTCTTGTTATTGGTGACTATGAGTGAGGCTATTATATTGCGGGGGTATAATTGTATTAAATTAAGGGGGACACTTGAAAAAATTAATTAGAACATCCTTATTGATAATAGGCAGCTTGCTGTGTTTACAAGCCAGTTGGTTGCCTACTAAAGCCTGGTTATCTCAGCAATTAATCAATTATAGCTGGCATCAGACACTGACTTTACAGCAAAAGATAAAACCTTGGCCATGGGCTGATACCTACCCTATTGCCGAGCTTTCATTTAAACGCTTAGCAAAGTCTCTGGTGATACTTAATGGCGGCGACTCAACCACACTCGCTTTTTCAGCCGGGGCTATTACTCCTTTTAACCAGGTCAGCCGTGTCCAACCTTTTGTGGTTGCTGGACATAGAGATAGCCACTTTTCATTTTTAGAAGAGGTAGATATGAAGGATATTATTTCACTAACTGACCGATATGGTCAAAGCCAGCTTTATCAAGTTGAAGCGGTTAACATTGTTGACGCTTCAACAGGCCAAATGCCATTGCTAGCTGATGATTCATCATTAATATTAATCACTTGCTACCCTTTTAATGACTCGAGCAGTAATAGCAATGAAAGATATGTGATAACCGCAAAGTTGCTATAAGGGTATAAGTGGTTATGGGGTCATTAAGTCAATAACTCTATTATTACGGTATTTAACCTTATAAAATCTATTAAGAAGTACCACAGCTATTTACAGTTTACCCCGCTAACATTAATTACCTGAGGGTGTTGGTAAAATGATTATCTAAGCTATAGTCATATATATGATGGATGAAATTGTATAAAACTTATGAAAGGACTAAAGAAAAATTTAGCATTAGGCTTAAGGATGTTATTGGTGTTTTTCTGCGGCCAGGTATCGGCAACTAAGGTCAGCATACTCACTGAACATTTGTCTCCTTTTCAAATTGTCACGACCAATGCAATAGAAGGCTTGTCAACAGAAATAGTCGAAGCGACTTTAGCACAAGCTCAGTATGAATACGCCATCAGTGCCCACCCATGGGCGTTGTCTTATAGAAGAGCACAGCATGGAAAAAACACCTGTATATATTCACTTGCTCGTATCCCACAGCGTGAGTCTTTGTTTAAGTGGGTTGGACATATTGCTTCAAGTACCACCTCTCTTTATTCCCTTAGGAATAGTCAGATAATTATCTCTACTATCGAGGAAGCTAAAAAATATAATATTGCGGTGATACGTGACGATGTTGCTCACCATTTTTTATTATCAAAAAAATTTATTGAAAACCAAAACCTTTATGTGGTGGACAATTATGATTCCTTGTTAAAATTATTAGACCTATCTAGTCGCCATATTGATTTGGTTGTTCTCAATGATGATTTACTTAGAAATAGAGTAAATAATTTGGGAGAAACATCAAAATATAAAAATGTATTTCAGTTCAAGACGTTAATGCTAAACTTTCATTTCGCTTGCAGTTTAAATACAGAGCAAGTCATTATAGATAATCTTATCAATGCAATGAAGCTACTTGAAAAAAGTGGTGTGTTTTTAACTATTAGGAAGAGGTGGGGGAAAAACATGGTGAGTTTAATTAACTAAATACACACTCTCAGTAAAATTGATGCTTACCTGTGTGCTATTACCACTACTCTCGTAAAACATTTAATCGCCATTGAACAGATATTTTTACATAATAACAGAGCCATAATGAAAAAAAATAATAAAAATATGCTAATAAAATTTATTACATTGATGGCGTCAATAGGCAATCTTATCACTTTATAGATAAACACTCCAGATTGAAACAATTAATGTCACTCCATTTGGCCATATTGAGGACAATGGTAAGTCAACTGAAATGATGTTCTAAATAAGTAATAGGATTGCCGAAGTAGCTGGGGTTAACTATACCAATAGGATAATTCATTATGCTCGTACTATTATTCACCTCAAACAAGGCAAATCAGATTTTGTGCTACGTTTCAATAATGATCAGTATCCCAAGGTATCCATCCCATTAGTTTCAGTGATCACCATGCCGATTATTATACTGTCTAGGGCGGGAAGTCACTATCGAGGCCTAAAGGATTTCCATGGAAAAACAGTGGGGGTGGTGCAAGGCGGTGAATTCGATGTCAATTTTGATAATGACGCTGCTATTAATAAAGTTGAAGTCAATAATTATACACAATGCTAAAACTGTTAATCCGTGGTCGAATTGATGGCTGTATTGTTACCAGTGTTGGACTATATTACAACGCTAAGCAACTTGGCATAAAACCTAAAATATTGAATTCACCATTACAACTAAATTACAAAGACTTTGTACTTCATTTTTCTAAAAAGAAAATAAATATCCAGACCATGGAAATATTAAAAAAATCAGTAGAAAAGCTTCAAAGTAATGGTGAGATCCAGAAAATCGTCAATAAATACATCGGCGATTTCAAATAGCGGCTTTCATCTAGTAAGTAATTTTTGTTAACCGCTTAAAATCCATAGAGGCGTTAAATATTGTCGGTATTGAGTTTTTATATTTTAGAAAAAACTAATAGCCGATTATTGGCGGGCATTGGATAATCGTCAGTTAACTCAAGTCCTGCTGACGTTGCCAATAACAAGACTGCTTCAATATCGCGAATACCGCTATCCTTGTCTTTTTCTTTAAGCCACACATCGAAGTCTGCGTTACTCTCACTAGAGAACTGCCCTTGATAGTTAAAAGGTCCGTATATACAAATACTTGCTGAAGGTGATAAGTTTTGCGCAAGCCCCTCAAAAAACTTAACCACTAATGGCCAGCTAATAATATGCAGTGTATTAGCAGTATATATGCCATCAAGGGGTGCATTTTGATTAAGCTTAGGCCAAGCGCTATTTAAATCAACGACAATAGGCCTTTTTACATTCAACCCCTTGCTTTCATCAAGCCACGCATTAATACCCTGGTGATTTATTAGCAAATCACTGGTTTGCCAGATTAGATGGGGTAGATTTGGACCAAAGAAGGTTGCGTGTTGCCCTGTTCCTGAGCCAATTTCAAGGACATGCTTAGCACTTGCAAACACTTTCGTTAAAACATTCAAAATAGGTGATTTATTGTTTTCACATGCTTGGGAAAAAGGTTTATTCATTATTTTTTCTTAAGTTGATTCATTGTTAGATAACGTTTTGAACGGTAACGCCTGCTTGCATTGCTGCTGGTACGTTAGCATATGCTGTTGCTCTTGATGACAAAAATTCTTAATTGCTGCCTTAAAAGCTGGGTGTTTTATCCAATGATAAGAGTAGGTTAATATTGGCTCAAAGCCCCGTTGAATTTTGTGTTCACCTTGAGTACCCGGGTTAAAAACTTGCAAGTTGTGTTCAATACAAAACTCGATACCTTGATAATAACAAAGCTCAAAATGTAAATTATTATAATGTTTAGTGCAGCCCCAATATCGTCCATATAAGTGAGTATCATCATAAAAAAAGAGTGCACAGGCGATATCTTCTTGCTGATGACTGGCGATGATCAATAAAATATTATCAGTCATACTAAGCACTATTTGCTTAAAAAAATCATAGCTTAAATGTGGTTGATGACCTCGTTTTAAATAAGTTAATTGGTAAGTTAGATAGAAAAAATCAAGTTCTTGTTGGCTAATTTCGCTATTTTTCAGCTGACGAATTTTAATCTCTTGTTGAATAATAGACTGCCTTTCTTTGCGAGTATTTTTTCTTTTGCGCGAAGTAAACGTACCTAGAAAGTCATCAAAGGTTTTATAATCACGATTAAACCAGTGAAATTGCACCGTATTACGTTGATAAATATCCGCGGGTAAAACTGTTTTTATTTCATCACAGTATAATATGTGCCAACTATTAATATTTTCTTGCTGGCAATGTTCAATTAGCGGTGCAAATAACTCATTTATTTGTAATTTTCCTGAAAGGAATTTATTACTGGTTACGGGTGTAAAGGGGATAGTTGCGACTAATTTAGGGTAATAATTGATCTTATTGCGTTGATAAGCCTCGGCCCAATCCCAATCAAAAACATACTCCCCCCAAGAGTGGCTTTTCAAGTACATCGGCATCAAGCCTGTGAATTCACCGTTTTTTGATGTCACTAAATGATGAGCTTGCCAACCTTGTTTAACACTAACTGAGGCACTTTTTTCAAGCGCACTAAAAAACTCATAAGCAAGAAAAGGGCTAGGTGAATTATTTAAGGCCTGCCAATCAATAGCACTTATTTTGTCAATATGGTTAAGAAAATTAATTTTCATATCAGTATTCAATTGCGTTTTTCTCGCCAGCCAATGGCTGTTTATCTAGCAATAGTGACTTGGTTTTACTGTCAAAATAGCATTATTAAAGGATGTTACGTCAATGATAGCGCTATTTTTTATTGAAATGTATCACTAAGCCATATTTTTAAATTATCAGTGTTGGCAAAATAAAAAATAGCCAATAATAAAAAAGAGCCCTAAGGCTAAGTAACGTAAGCTGATATTTCGCTTAGATATAGAGAGTATCTAGTACTAGAGTTTATTTAACAGCACTTATACAATACATCTTTATAGTAAATAAAGGTTGAATTACCCGTGTCTGAGAAAGTGATTAACTTCGAGTTTGAAAAGCATAATAAAAACAGTATTCGATATCAAGAAGTACCTGAGAATGGAATGCCCCCCGTTTTAGGGTCTATCTATGTGCAGAAATGGTTTGCCGGTGACAATAAAAACATTGAAATAACTATTAAAACAAAAGATTAAAAGATAAAACAACTAAAGCCCGATCCCTACTCTATCGCGCAATTAGGCGATGCCGTATTAAGGCCTCGTGCAGCTGAGTTGAAAGATTTAGGATGAGGAGTGCCAGCAATTAATAAAAGGCTGTTAGCCGAAGCCGGTGTTGTTGGCAATGCAACGCCGCAGTTCCATCACATTAGTGCCAAGGCATAGTGACATCAGGGTACGATATTATCACTGAAAAGGTATTGAACAACAAAAAGAACTAACCGGTTTTATTGGCCAGTTTTTTCAACAGAATTTAGACCATTTAAACGGCTTAACTTTTATTGATAAAGATGAGTCAACAACAGACTTAGTCATTAAAGATCAAAAATTTACTGGTGTAAACGTTAAGAACTAATAATGCGCTTTACTCACATTAACTTGACTATAAATAGTTGCTAGATAAATAAAAATAAAGCTTTATACTATTTATAATGATTAAATTTATAAAAATAATACCTTTACTTTTCCTTTACTCATTAAGTGCATTAGCACAATGGAGCGCAAAGCCAGATTTTTCGTTATTAGAGAAGGACAAAATAATTCTAACAGTAGCTATGGAAAATATTGGTTACTACCCATTTTACTATCCAGAAAATGGTGAAATAAAAGGTTTTTCGGTTGAAATACTTAATTATATTGAAGCGCATTCAAACTATGATTTTGAGTTTATTATTCTCCCTTTGCCAAGGGCGGTTCACTTGGTTGCAGAAGGCAGGATCGATTTAATACTGACCTTATTTAAAACACCGAAGCGCGAACAAATGTATCATTTTATTGAGCCTTCTTATGCTAATGAAATTAATCAATTATTCACTTTAAAAGATAATAATTTTGAGTTTGATGGAAAATTAAAACAACTAACACCCAACTCTGTCGGCACTATTAGAGAATATTCCTACGGCGAATATTTTGATGGTGTCAGCTACCTAAATAAATTGCCCGCATTAACAGAAGAAGTACTTTTAAAACTGTTGCTCGGCAAACAAATAGACATGTTAATCAGTAACCCATTAGTGTTTAATCAATTAATTTTAAAAGAAAAGGTTGGCGCCCAGGTTAAGGCGATAGAGCCACATATATCAATGACTCCTGTATATATGGCGCTAACCAAGAAGAGAAAAGACTCGCTAGCAATTAAAGCAACACTTGGCCAACTCACTGAGCAGTTAAAGGCGTCTCCTTACTATCAAGAATTACTCAATAAGTATCAGTTGAGTTTTAAATAATAGAGCTTAATCAACGGCGCTTGCGGGTTTTACTTACTAACACCATTATTTTCAGCAGATTAAACTAATATTATTCGTTTATAATTTGCTATTACTTAGTTAAAAATCCCACTATCATTCAATGATAGTCTCAATCATAATTACGGAGTCTACAATGTCTACAGATACCTATGTACCACCAAAGATATGGGAATGGAATAAAGAGTCTGGTGGTAAATTTGCCAGTATTAATCGCCCTATTGCAGGAGAAACGCATCAAGGCGACTTGCCCGTAGGTAAGCACCCTTTCCAGCTATACTCGCTGGCTACCCCTAACGGTGTCAAAATTACCATTTTATTAGAAGAGCTATTAGCGTTAAATATAGCTGAAGCCGAATACGATGCGCACTTGATTGATATAATGGCAGGCGATCAATTTAGCTCAGGCTTTGTTGATATCAATCCCAACTCTAAAATACCGGCTTTAGTTGATAATAGTGGCGATAATAAACTGCCAATTTTTGAATCTGGCGCGATACTCCTGCATTTGGCTGAGAAGTTTGCTGCCTTCATACCCAAAGAGCCGTTACTTAAAGCACAATGCTTATCATGGCTATTTTGGCAAGTGGGTAGTGGCCCTTATTTAGGCGGTGGGTTTGGTCATTTTTTTGCTTACGCACCCGAAAAATTTGAATATCCAATAGAACGTTTCACTATGGAAGTTAAACGACAACTCGATGTACTCGACCGTCATTTAGCCAATAATAAATATATGTGTGGCGAGCAATACACTATTGCAGATATCGCTATATGGCCATGGTATGGAGCATTAGTACAAAATAAAGTCTATGAAGCTGCAGAGTTTTTACAAACGCAATCCTATAAAAACTTATTGCGATGGACAGAAGAAGTTGGCAATCGAGCAGCTGTTAAGCGTGGTTTAATGGTCAATCGTACTTGGGGAGAGTTAGAAGAACAATTACATGAACGCCATGATGCCAGTGATTTTGAACTTAAAACTCAAGACAAGCTAGTCGATTCTCAATAATCAACTCGGGTCTTTAGCCTAATAATTGTGCTGCCAAAATTTTTTACCCGCAGGCTCATTGACTAATGAGCCATGACCACCTTTGGCAGTAACAGGGGAAAAAAGTTAAAAGACAAAAATATCATGACTCTCTGCTTATTCCTTAGCAGGAGTCTTGATTTATTATCGGATTTATTTAATGTAGATTCGAATATACTAGGTGTTTAATTCGTATTTATCGAAGTATTAAGGCTAACTTATACGCTGAGTTTAGCCTTAATAACTTATACTAACAAGCAGATAAACCGCATAAGAAAACGTTAAATTTAACATTAAAATTAATGTTTTCATTGGGGTAAACGGACACTGCAACTCAAAATTATATATAAGAAGTCAATAAATTATGATTCTGGCTTAATGATCTCGTTAGCCTGCGTACTTTTCTTTTTTATTAACCAGTACGTTACTCCAAGAGAAATAGTCACCAAAGCAAGACCAACAATTTGATCTGCAGAAACAAGTTTAAGATCTAACACAATAACTTTACGGGCAACTGCCATCAATGCTGTGGCAACAACCAATTCTACCGGGATAACGTTTGAGCCAAGGTACAAACGAATATTGATAAAGATTTCAACCGCGATTAACACCACCATAAAAGCGCCAAAAGTTTGTAAAATATCATCAATATCTAAAAGAAAATAAGGCGGCATCGATAGTTTCAAATAGAGTACATAAACCACATCAGCGATACTCCAATAGATCACTAATACCATTAACAAGGCCAGTATTCTTATCGCAAATCGAATCGAGCGATGCAGTACCTTTAACAATGGGTCTGAATGATTTTCAGGTAATTCTTCGTGTCTCATGGATCTTCCTATATGAAAAGCAGAGTAAATATATCGATATATCTATGTTCATAAAGCCATAACGTTATGATCATAGAAAATATCAATATTAAAAATACGGCTCGAAACTAGCAAATATTCGCTATCATAGCCTGCCCAAGGTCAATATAAGCGTTAACATCTTCATTCATTCCCTTGGTTTTAATATGATCAGCAAAACCAAGTCGCGCCGTCATAGCTAGCCAAAATATGGCACTAATTAAGCCAGCAATACGCCACAAATTAGTCTTAGCCCACTTAAGCGCCAACGTAATAGAGAGGACATAGATAACAAAACCCGCAAGTTTAGATGATGCCCAACCATTAACGAAAGGATACAAATTAAGCGGGTTAACGATCACCAAATAAATAAAAGTAACAACAAATAACGTATATAAAATATGTGGTCCAATTTTTAACAGTTTGTTGTTAGCTTTTTCAGACCCTTTCATCATTAACACAAAGTTAATGAGAAAAAGAACAAAAGTAAGTGTAATTATGGTTATGTGTAGATGCTTAATTATCATGTACATGTGGTTATTCCCTAGAAATTCATTATGTATTTTATACTTAGGCTGTCAGTATATCGTTTATTTACCTAAGCAACTGCTATCTTTTATATTATTTTAACAAGTTTAGCCAAGATAAGCTGAGCATATTCATTGCACAAGTTTCTCTGTTGATAAGTTTTTGTGTCATGCAAGCATTTAGTCAAGCTTACTGTGCTTTTTTTCTAGATAAGTTAGCGAGGCTTCTAAAGCTTCATAGCGCAATGAATAGATATTATCATTGGCGACTAAATCCAATACATTACACTTTTCGAGCTGTTGATGTGTTTGCTTATTTGGGCACAATAAAAAAACTTCACATTGACCATCTTGAGCATCTTTTACTGCGTTTTCTAGCGCAAGACCTACCGTTTCATCAATCATAGGGACATCCGTTAAATCGAGGATCATGACCTCAAAATCTGCAACACTGGTATGCTGACGAGAAATAGCTTTTGATACACTAAAAATCATCGGCCCTGATAAGTAAAAAAATAACACCTTACCATTCGCTTTATCGAGTAAGCCTCGTTCAAGCACAGTTAATGGCACATCATTGCCATCAGCATCACTAATTGCTTTAACCTTTCTGGCTTGCTCTCGACTTAAACGCTCAATAACAATGATATTAGAAATGAAGACACCAAGACCTACAGCGACAATTAAATCAACAAAAATAGTTAATAACATAACACCATACATAATGGCCATGCCTTGAACACTGACTTTATGAGCACGTTGAATAAAGCTCCAGTCAAGAATATTAAAACCTACATAAACGGCAATCCCCGCTAACACAGCCATGGGGATAGGCTCAGTTAGACCAGCAGCCACTAACACCACGAATGCAAGTACCAAGGCGCGAATGATACCTGACACAGGTGAGCGTGCACCCACTTGAATATTAGTCACGGTACCCATAGTTGCGCCAGCGCCCGGTAAAGCACCGAAAAAGCCAGAGATCATATTAGCGATACCTTGTCCGCGTAACTCCTTGTCGGGATCATGTTCTTTTCGTGTTAGTGAATCACCAATCACAGCAGTTAATAAAGTATCAATGCAGCCAAGTGTGCCCAGAACCAAAGCATCTATTACCATAGTAGTAAAGATGTCGACGTTGAAATGAGGAATGACTAAAGAAGGTAAACCTGCCGGTATCTCACCAATTCTGCGGATGTCATCGCTGTTGAAAAAAATTAAAGAAAGTACAGTAACAACAACTAATGCAACCAGTTGAGCTGGAACATACTTGCGGTAATGCTTGGGTAAGTAAAATAAAATACCTAAAGTCAGTGCTCCTAAAAATAATTCACTGAACTTAATATTTGCGAGTATATTAGGCAGTGCTGATAAGCTTCCCGTAACGCCACCAGAAGGTGTCTGATGCCCTAACAACGGAGCTAACTGCAAGATAATTAAAATAACACCTATGCCTGACATAAAGCCAGAAATCACACTATAAGGCATTAGCGTAATATATTTTCCGAGCTTTAGTGTGCCAAGCAACATCTGAAATGCACCGGCCATCATTACAATAGTAAATGAAATTGCCATGCCTGTTTCTGGATACTTTGCCATCATGCTGGTTAATATGGCGGTCATAATAACGGTCATTGGACCGGTAGGCTCTGATATCAGACTAGATGAACCACCAAACAATGCAGCAAAAAAGCCAACCATTATCGCGCCCCAAAGCCCAGCTTCAGCGCCAGCTCCTGACGCAACACCAAAAGCGAGCGCTAAAGGCAAAGAAATAATTGCGGTAGTTACACCACCAAACATATCTCCTTTGAGATTGAACTCTTTAAAACGATTTCCAAACACAGCGCAAATCCTTACTAAAAAAGATGATCAGGCCAGATAACCTTTTATCTGACCCGTAAACAAAAAAAACATATAACCTAACGAATATCATTCAACTTGAGAGCGCATTCAAAATCATCCATTTGTTGAACAAGACTTACTCGGTCTTTATCGAAAAAATTAACATGACCCAATTTTCGTTGTGGTTTTACTGATTTGTTGTACCAATGCAATGTTGATAAAGCTGAAAGCGAAGTCATGGGTGGTTTTTCATTACCGATTAAATTAATCATACCCGCTGTGCCAAGCGACGCTGTGCTACCTAGCACTAAGCCAGCAACCGCTCTTATATGATTTTCAAATTGGCAGGTTATACTCCCTGCTTGTGTCCAATGTCCACTATTGTGAACACGAGGTGCTAATTCATTGATCATTAATTCACCATCAACGACAAAGCACTCCATCGCCAGAACACCAATATAGTCGAGGGCATTTAATACGCTTTCCATATACGTTTGAGCTTTAAGTGCTAGCGTATTATTTTCATCTACAGCGGGTGCAATAGATTGCAGCAAAATACCATTTTTATGGGTATTCTCTGTTAAAGCATAGTGTTCGACATTGCCATTTTTTGAACGAACCGAGACGAGAGATATTTCGCGTTCGAACTTTATCCAAGCTTCAATAATATAATCTTCGATGTTTAAACGGTCAAAGTCTTCAATATCTGACAAGGTTTTTAGAACCCATTGATTTTTACCATCGTAGCCATCACTACAAGATTTAACCACCATAGGTAGCTGTATGACTTTCAATGCTTCACTAGCTGGCAACGAATAAGCAAAGGGTGAAGTCGGTATTGATAATTTTTCTAATAATTGCTTTTCTCGATAACGATGCTGACAGGCAGAAATTGCTTCAATGTTTGGCAAAACATCACAATATGCTTGCAGAGCTTTAAGCAATTCTATATCTACTTGTTCTTTTTCTACGGTAATTACATCAGGCTTTCCAAGGAGGTTATAGAGCTTATGAATATTTGGCTCTTCCTGCCAATTTTTAGTCAGTGTAACCACTCGACCTAAACCGTCAACACAATCAGTTACTTGCTGGAGATTATCATTAATAAAGCTGAATTTTATCCCTAGTGGCAGTCCTGCAAGTGCCAACATACGAGAAAGTTGTCCACAACCTACAATGGCTATGCGCATTATTCTACCTCCCATGAGACACTTTCACTTTGCTGTGAACGCCATATTTGTAGCTTGCCTTGCAGTACCGTATCATTAATGGCAAGGATTTGTGAGGCCATTAACCCCGCATTAAATGCGCCTGCTTCGCCAATACCTTGGGTGGCAACTGCAACGCCTTTAGGCATTTGTACGATAGATAATAGACTGTCCATTCCTTTGAGTGCTTTGCTCATTACCGGCACACCAATAACAGGTAACCAAGTTAATGCGGCAGCCATACCGGGTAAATGTGCGGCGCCACCAGCACCAGCTATAATCACGCTGTACTCTTTATCGGCATTCTCGGCAAAGTCATATAAACGTTTCGGGGTACGATGGGCTGAAACAACCATAGCTTTATACTCTATGCCCAGTGCTTCAAGAACTGTAACCGCATTTTTCATCACTGGCCAATCTGACTGTGATCCCATGATAATCGCAACTTTAATTTTTTTCATTGTAAATGGCCTTATTTTTAATGGTTAAGCGCTGGCTTAAGTTAAGCATCAATCAGCTAATTAAATATTCTGATAATATTATGACAAAAAAGATAAATAGATAAAAATTGATATTACTTATACTATAAATAGATAAAAATCTATTTATGGGGTGTAATTATGAAATCAAGGCTTCATGCTCATGTTGGCACAATCAGGCAGCTGGAAATATTATTGTCTGTTCATGATAAAGGTAGTATTAAAGAAGCGTCAAAAGCGCTTTTTCTAACGCAACCAACGGTATCAATACAAATGAAAAAGCTTGCAGAAGCAATGGGAGCTCCACTATATAACTATACCAATAGACAGATATTATTTACGGATATAGGCCTAGAGTTAGTGAAAACCGCGGTAGAGGTACTTGATAGTTTTTCACGACTTGATATGGCGATAGGCAATATTAAAGGTTTTAAGTCTGGCACCTTAAGGTTGGCTGTTGTCACCACTTCTAAATATTTTATTCCCCATTTGTTGGGACCTTTTTTAGAAAAATATCCAGATATAGATATACAGTTAAATATTGGTAATCGACAACAAACAATTGATCGCCTAAAGCAAGGTATTGACGACTTCTATGTGTTTAGTCATCCGCCATCTGATATTGAAACTGAGTCGATTGAATTTTTAACCAATCCGCTGGTAGCCATAGCACACCAAGACCACCCCATCGCTAAAAAGAATAACCTCACTTTACAAGATTTAAGCAAGGAACCTTTCATTATGCGTGAAAAAGGTTCTGGTACAAGGTATGCCATAGAGGAGTTTTTAAAGCATCATAACACTAAGCTAAATGTGAAAATGACCATTGAAAGTAATGAGGCAATTAAACATCTGGTGATGTCAAAGCTTGGCATCTCAATATTATCAGCGCATACCTTGATGTATGGTGGACAAAGTGGGCTAGTGCGTTTACCAATAAAGGAACTGCCAATAAATGCTCATTGGTTTTTTGTTTGGTCTAAATCAAAACGTCAAACCCTATTAGCGGCTGAATTTCTTGCTCATATTGAAACTAATGGCCGTTCATTATTACAAAAAGAAATGATATCAAACGATATTTTATCTCGCTAAATCACTGCTAAGTTAGCCTACTGAGTAAAGTGGGTTAAACGATGGGCCAATTAAATCAATGTTTTCATAAGGTTGATACCGGTTGAACAGCCAGGTATTTCACCCTTTGATAAAATAGCGTATTCGCCGTATTATTAGAAAATAGAGGTCATTGAACACTAAGTGCATGTAGTACTTAGTAATAATAATCACTCCTTTCACTATACTTTAGCTTACTGTCGTCTAAAAGTACCACTGAACAGCATGGTTAAATTGAGCCAAAATATCCCTTTACTCCCTAGCGCCTTATCAGTAATTCATACTACTTAAAAAAAAGGTTATCAACTTTTAGTTGATAACAAAACAATTACAATCGGCTTTAATTACAGTAAATAGTTAGTTATAAATAACTCAGCTAAGCAGTTAACAACGATGTTGTCTAAGCGATAACATCGTTGTTAACACTTTGGCGCTGAGTCATAGTAAATAATCATTTTTAAAATTAAACGAGGCACTTATGGAATTAACAATTACCGATCTGAAAATTGAACTTTCGTCAGAAAACTTATCGCACATCCGAGATAAAGCACGTCACATGTTTAATAAATTTTATGATCGTGTTCAAGTAATAAAAGTGACCATTGATGATATTAACGGCCCCAAAGGTGGTAAAGATAAGCACTGTAGAGTGGTTATTTACAGTAAAGGTATGCCTGATATTGTTGTTACTGATAATCAAAGCTCTGTAATGTCAGCGGTGAATATTGCCCTATCAAGAGCAAGAGCAAGTTTTTTAAAAAAGGTAAAAAGCCAGCAAAAAAAATTATCCAACTTCGTCTCCTAAAAGTGATATTGAACTCTCTAAAAGGGTCGAACTAGAGCGTATTGAATTAATGGTTAACTAACAATGCTATCCGCTGTGTTCACCCCTTACCAATAAAATATCGAGTAAATAACGCAACTTATTTACTCGTTTATTTAATAACTGGGTTAGTGAACACCATAACGCTCGAAACTTAAATGACAATAATTATATTGGCACATGGGTCATTCAATAAGCACATTTTGTAAAAGGAGGTAATCATGTTCGCAATATACACACCAAATGGACGAAGCTTTTCAGGCCCACTGGAAGAGCTTTATCATGTTCAAAAAACACAATTGACTGAGCAAACACGAAGTTTTCAGGAGCTGGATGAATTCTCACCTTCGCTAAAAAAAGGTTACTCGCCGCCGCCAAAAGCTATTAATGCTTATAAAGATGCTATCAGTAAAACTGAGACAAAAGAGTTAATATGTCACGCTTATCAAATTATGACTTACCCTGTTGCCGTAATATCAGCCAGTGACACTTTAACGACGGTAATTAAGATATTCACCGAGCAGGCATATCAAGAATTTCCAATTGTAAATAGCCAACAACAACTTATGGGTAGCTTATCTAGACAACAACTGTACGAATATCTTTTAAAGCATGGCACTGATGTTGATAAAAGTGCAAAATCAAAAAGTGTCGCTGATTTATTTCTCAATGAGCATTCTAAAATTTATACCGCAGAACCGGTTACAGACATCCGACGGATTGCGGTGCTACAAGTAAAAAATCGTTTGCATACAATTCCTATTTTAGAAAACAATGGCAAAGTAGTGGGTATTATTTCGCGTACCGATATTATAAAAGCAGTCGCTATCGATCCTCCGTTATCATTGTGGTGTTAACGAAGAAAGGATAATAAAGTGCTTTAAAAAGATGACCGTTTGCCCTTAACGCAATAATAGCGGGGTAATTGTCGAGCTGTTAAATTAACTTCCCAGTATTTTCAGCGGTAATGACAACGCACTGTTGCCTGTTTGACCAACAAACCAAATAATGCCACTTAGTCCGCCTAATGTAATGACATACCATAATACTGAGACAATTTGAGCATAACGGTTTAGAGGTAATAGGTCACTCAAATGTCGACGTTTATATTCAAAGAAAATTTCTATACTACCAATAGCAAGTAAAAAACCTAATAGCGCTAAACCAGAGTGATAACTAATATAAACACCTAATGCTGCACCTAATACACAAGCAACTAAACCAACGCGGGTATTAATTGAAAAGGCAATACTCTTGAGTATGTGTCCACCATCTAAGGGTAATACCGGCAACAAATTAAATAGATTAAGTAAGGCGTTAAAGACCGCTAAACCTGCCAGTATTTCTAAATCAGTTAGCCAGTAAGCTACCAAGCAAGCAATAGAGAGTATTAGGCCAAAGAAAGGGCCCATTATCGAAATAACAACATCTTGCCAGCGGGTATTAATTTTATCGTCGCTCAATGCTAAGCCTCCGACAAAAGGAATAAGGTAAATACCTTTGGTTTTCAATCCAAAGTATTTCATCGCCTTAATATGTCCATATTCATGAAAGACGAGACAAAGAATAAGTGCTATGGCAAATTCAATAGAAAATAACCAACTATATGCGGCCAAACTACCAGCAGCAAATAGCACTTTGATGACTTTGGCACTTTTTAACAATTTCAAGCCAAGTCCAGCCATGCCAATGAAACTAAATTTCATCGGTTGCTTGGTAGCTTTGCTAACTTGGCGTTGTTCTATATCTTTTTCAATGAGGGTATCTTCTTGTTGAAGTTTATTATCAATAAAAAGCTGGTATTTAAGCACAAAAGGCTGCCAATGCAGTGTGCCTTTAAGTTCTATATGTAATTCACCTTGCTCACTTTGTAGAGAGAATTGATGTGTAAAGGTATCGTTGCCATCGACAGCGTCAATTTGTGAGACACACTGGTCGTCCCAAAAAAGTTGTTGCCATCCCGCCATTGAACCTTCTAATCGTAGTGTTTTGTTCAAACACGTTACTGCTAATAGTTGCACTTTATAAACTCAGTAAATAGAACCTTGCCCGATTATCACTATATTTGGAGGTGCAGCAAGGTTTATTGCCACTATTATTGATTTATCAGCAAACAGATAATTGGGTGAAAATTTTTTTATTCGCACCGCGATAGAAAAAGCCAGCTAAAGCTGGCTTTATAGTAAACAATTCATTAAGTATCAGCAGTTAAAGCAATACTTTATAATAACTTTTACTTAGGCATTAAGACTGTATCAATGACATGTATGACACCGTTACTTGCTTTAACGTCAGCCATAATTACTTTCGCATTATTTATCATTACATTGCCGCCGTCTACTTTCACCATCAACATTTGACCTTGTACTGTACTAGCACTGTCTACTTTAACAACATCGGTAGACATCACTTTTCCAGCAACGACGTGATAAGTTAAAATAGATACCAATTTATCTTTATTTTCTGGCTTTAATAGCATTTCTACTGTGCCTGCAGGCAACTTTGCAAAAGCTTCATCAGTTGGTGCAAATACAGTAAAAGGCCCTTTGCCTTTGAGTGTATCGACAAGTCCACCGGCTTTAACGGCAGCAACAAGGGTATTAAAAGAACCATTTGCCGCAGCTACATCAACAATGTCTTTTTTCATACCATGATGTTCAGCATGAGAAGTCGGCATAAAAGCTAAGCTGGCAACTACAAGTAAACCTGTTGTAATAAATTTATTTAACATGTTAATTCCTATTTAATAGATAATATTTAGTTTCGACCATTATTTACGTACGGTTAAACAACTAAGATCAGTTTAATTAACATATTTATAATAAAAATGGATAAAATATAGTCACACCCACCCTATCTACTAAAAAAATCATCCCTTATGCTACAAGTATACTGTCACCTTATTCTTTAGTAATAGCCTAAGCTCACCAATGAACTATGGCAAAAAAACTATAAAATTTTATTGTCGAAGTTCAGGATAACGTCTGAGTGATCAGGACTAAATTATCTTAATAAATTTGCGAAAATACTTAAATAAATATATTTTATAAATTGTTTATGAACGGTTAGGTTATTTAAAATAATAAGTGAGATAAATAAATGTCAAAAAAATCAGCTAGTGATATCCCTCAAAAAGCATTTGACTGGTACGACGAATACGCTCATGGCGGTATGGATCGCAGAAGCTTTATGGCAAAGTTAGTGACTTTAGTTGCAGTGGGATACTCAATGACAGTGCTAACATCAGCATTGCTTCCAAATTATGCCCTAGCCGAACAAGTTTCTTTTAATGATGATGAAATAAAAGCTACCTATGAAACTTTTGATTCACCCGAAGGTTACGGTAAAGGTGTCGGCTACTTAGTAACACCAACCAACAAAGCAGGAACCTTGCCTGTTGTTTTAGTTATTCATGAAAACAGAGGCTTAAATCCCTACGTAAAAGATGTTGCTCGACGTTTAGCTAAAGCGGGGTATCTTGCCTTTGCTCCAGATGCATTGTTCCCTTTAGGAGGATATCCAGGTAATGATGATGAAGGCAGATCTATGCAAAAGTCGATGGATGCTGAAAAAATACAGCATGACTTTGTTGCAGCAGCAAAATTCATCAAAAAACATCACAGAAGTAATGGAAAACTTGGTGCTGTTGGCTTTTGTTTTGGTGGTTACATAGTCAATTACTTAGCCGCAGTGGAGTCTGATTTGATTATTGCTGGCGTACCTTTTTATGGCACACCAGCCAAAAAAGAATTGCGTAAAAATATTAAGGCATCGTTACTGATTCAATTGGCTGAACTCGATGAAAGGGTTAATAATTCTTGGCCTGACTATGAAAGTGACTTAAAAATTGTTCAAGCTCCCTATCAAATGCAGATCTATAAAAATGCCAAACATGGCTTTCATAATGACTCGACCAGCCGTTATGATAAAGAAAATGCCGAGCTTGCCTGGCATCGCACCCTAGCCTTTTTTACCGAAAGACTGGTATAAAAATCATCTAAAAACACTTTATTAACGAGTTAAGCGAGCAAAGTCATCAATAAAGCAGACTTGTACTCGCTTAGCTATATTCAGCGTTTAGCGTTTAGCGTTTAAACTCTGATGTTTTACTCCATTGTGGCCAAACATTTTCTTTAGAAAGCTGATAACCAATGTCAAAAAATGCTTGCATATCTTCTTCAGCGCCAGAAAGATCCCATGTATCATTATATTCATCACAAGGGTTGTGATAACACTTACCAAGACTTTCCTTTAACTTGGTTCGCAACATTTTAGTCGCTTCATCAACGGCAGTTTCTCCCGTTTTAGCATATAACGCTGGAATGCCGACATTTGCAAAGGCAAAGTGATCAGAGCGGTAATAGATACCCGCAGCAGGACGAGGATCCCCGGCGATGGTGCGGTTTTGCTTCTTCGCTGCATCACTAAGAAAGTTATCAAGTTCTGACTGCCCTAATCCATAGACAGAGACATCGCTACTGCGACCATTCACCCCTAAAGCATCCATATTAATATTTGCAACTGTCTTAGCCGCTGGAATAATAGGATTAGCCGCATAAAACTTAGAACCTAACAACCCTTGTTCTTCTGCAGTTACTGCCATGATGGTAATGGAACGCGCTGGTGCAACAGGCAATTTAGCAAAGGCTTCAGCGACTTCAATAAGTGCCCCAGTACCCGATGCGTTATCGACAGCGCCATTATAAATTTGGTCGCCAATTAAGCTGGTATCTTTGCCTAAATGATCCCAATGTGCGGTATATAAAATATGCTCATCAGGCTTAACGCTTCCAGGTAAAGTGGCGATAAAGTTATAAGATACAGATTCTTTCACAATGTTATTTACAGTAACAGAAACAGTTAAGTCGCCCATATCAAGATGATAACTTCCCTTGGCAGCCGCAACTTTAGCCTGTTCGAAGTTGACACCGGCTTGAGTAAATAATTCTTTGGCAACCTCGCTATTTATCCAACCTTCAACCGCAACACGGTCTTTATTTTTGTCTTCACGCACAAAGCCAAATTGAGGACCAGACCACGAGTGTTCTACTACCGACCAATCATATGATGCGGGAGCGGTTTCATGAATGATGATCGCACCTTCAGCACCTTGTCGGCTGGCTTCTTCATATTTATAGGTCCAGCGCCCGTAATAGGTCATCGCATTACCGTTGAAAAGTTTAGCGTCTTGAGTTGCAAAACCCGGATCATTAACTAAAATAACAACAGTTTTACCTTTAACATCCAAATCTTGGTAATCATTCCAGTTGTATTCTGGCGCGTTAATACCGTAACCAACAAAGACTAATTCTGAGTCTTTAAGTTGTTCAAGGTTACTTATGCGAGCAGAGCCCATTACCATATCCGTTCCGTATTGATAATCTTTATCACCAATTGACAATGTCATGTCTGGTGATGCCTCAATTGACACCATAGGTACAGCTTGCAGGAAACTATTACCATTGCCTGGCTTAAAACCTATTGCCGTTAATTGTTTAGTTAAGTAATCAAGCGTAAGCGCTTCACCTTTACTTGACGGTGCGCGCCCTTCAAACTCATCTGAAGCAAGTACTTTAATATGCTCAATAAGTTGTTCTTTGTTAATGCTTTGATAACTCGCCACAACATCTACTTCGGTATTTTTTGAAACATTACTTTCTTTGCCACAGCCACTTACCAGCGCTAAAGTAAATAAGGTTAAAGCTATTTTATTTTTCATTTTTTATACTTTTATTAAGAATGACACTTGGATTATAAACGAGTATTGGCAGCGTTTGATAGACTTAGTTAAAAGTTATAGTTAGCAAAGAGTTAACTAGTTAATAGAGTATTAAGTCAGTAAATAGACGCATAATATAAGCAAGGTCATCATATGAATAATATTAAAATGATGATCTTGTGTGAAAACGCATAATGTTTGAGATTACCAATAACTAAATGAAATTGGCTTCTAATGATCATTTTTGCCACTTTTGAGACATTAGCACTAATGCGATAAAACTGAATTTGGATTAGTATTAATAACACTCCATTAATAGCCAATTGCTATTTGTCATGCTTGAATGTCTTTTTATTTTTTATCAGAAAATAATATCGAATCCAATAGAAAAAGGGTTACTGCATGTTTATTGATGTTACTTTTTAGGTATTCAATTTTTAAAGAAAAATTTTCCGTAATATTATAACTAAAACCTAAACCACAGATTAAATCAGTTCCTATATCTTTTATGTGAATTAAGTTATTTTCCTCCATAGGAGAGTCATTTTTCATTCATTCTTCTGACCACCGCAAAACCCCTAATTTCCCATATAAAGAAAGATCACCAAAAGGATATTTAGCGAGCATTTCAATAGAGTATCCGTCTCCCGTAAACTCTTCTGAAGCGAAAAATAGGTCTTTCTCCCCAAATTTAAAAGAATTTACTTCGATAGAGAAATTTTTATCAAAATTGTAACCTGCACCTACTTTATAAGGAGTAATATCTGCATCAGCATAGCCAACTATGACTATTGATGCCCCAAAATAAAATTTTTGTACCTCTTTTGATTTACAATCAAAATGTATAAATACAAAACTTATTAATATTACACCAATCCATTTGTTCATTTTACTTTTCCTTAAAATAACTGCGTAATTAAAGAGTAAGCATAATAAAGCTAAAACTTCTTATGTAAACTTCTCAGCAATGTCCGTCTAATAGCTTCTTATAAACTTGCCATAAACTAGCTTGCCTTTATTCCAACAGGTTTTTGTGAAGTTGATTTGCTGTTATACATAATAGTACTCCTTTTCTTGAAGGGACTATAAGTATGGTTTAAAACACTAAAATTTATATATAGCAGACATTATGCGTATGTAAGAGAAGAATGCTTCTCTTAGCCAAAAGCGGAAGTAAGTTATTGGCTACTCTTTAGGTCAACTGAGCGCTATTAATAGACTTAAGAACAACAATACCAAGCTATCCATAACAATTGGATCAGATCAAAGTAATGGACTACAATTAGTGTAACTTTTTAATTAGGGTCAAGAAATGTATTGTTTATTGGAATATGAAGACGCTTCTGAGTCAGTTAAAGAGATTTATGATGATATATTTGAGTATTTAGGCAACGAAGGTCTTGTTGATTATTTTAAAGTACTTGGCAACTACAACGCTGTTGTATTAGAAGTAACGTGGCATGCCCTAAAAAACATTTTAGTGAAAGGTGAATTACCTCGGCCATTAAAGGAACTAGTTTTTGTTGCGGTATCAAATGAAAAAAACTGCAGCTATTGCACTGATATTCATACAGCGATGTGTAAGCTTCTTAATGTAAATGAAGGGGACATTCAAAAAGTATTAGAAAAGGCAACTAACTTAAACCCCAAAAGGGTTAAGCTATCCATTGCTTTTTCTAAAAAAATGGCTATTAATCCAGAATCAATTGTTGAAGCAGACCATCATATTTTACTCGACTCTGGTCTGACAAAAAGCCAAATATTTGAATTGATGGCTCTCGTTAGTTTGGTCAATTATTCAAATACACTAGCGCAAGGTATTATGATTGATGTTGACCAAAAAGTTGTGAGTTTGCTTAATAATGCCTAAGAACCTAATTGATACATACCAATTAGCGTCTTTAATTGAATTAACAAATACAATGGCAGAAGATAGTATCAATCCTTCTATAGATGTCAGTAAAATAATAAGTCAGTCTGTCGATAAATTGATGTGGATTATCAATTTTGATCTATGTATTATCCTTGAAAAGTCAAAAAAATGTCACCTTGAACTCGTTTTAAATAACGAGGATACAAACCATGATTTCGAATCGTTAAACCAACTACCGATTTTAGACTATATTAAAAACATGCCAATTTCGTTATCTGAAAACAACTATCACCTATTTTACAGTGTGTTATATAAAGACAGTAAAAGCTCTAAATTGATACTCTTTTTACAACGTTCTGAACGTTTTTCTTCCCAAAGTTCAATTGTGTTAGAGCTATTTTGTGCATCCGTCAAAAAACTATTGGAAACCAAGAATAACGAATTTAAAAATAGACAATTACACAATGAAAAAGAAATTTTAGAAGAATCCAATAAGCTAAAGTCTATGTTTTTGGCCACTATCTCTCATGAAATAAGAACACCAATGAATGGTATTTTGGGAGTCGTACAGTTACTAAAAGATACGCAGCTCAATAACCAACAATCAGAAATGCTTGGTACAGTAACGAATTGCAGCGACGAATTATTAAGAATACTCAATGACATATTAGATTATAGTAATTTAGAAACCGGTAATCTGGAGTTAGATGAAGTTGATTTTAACCTTATTCAGTCTTTAGAAGAGGTGGTTAAACTATCTTCTGCTGCGGCTGACCTTAAAAGACTTAGAATAACCACTTTTTTTGATGGCGATACACCCATAATACTTAGCGGTGATATAGCAAGAATAAAACAAATAATAATTAACCTATTAAATAACGCCATTAAATTCACTGAAGTAGGTGAAGTTAATATTGCTGTGAAATGTGAAAAAAAAGGTCTCTCTCTCTATCAAGTTAATATAATTGTAAAAGATACGGGGATTGGTATTAGTAGACTCGATCAGAAAAATCTATTTCAACCATTTACTCAAGCCAATAATTCAATGAGTAGGAGGTTTGGAGGCACAGGTCTAGGACTTGCTATTTCAGCTAACCTTGCCAAAGCATTGGGTGGCAACATTAGAGTCGAAAGCGAAGAAAAAAAAGGCACTGTATTCCACTTATCTTTTCCCTTAAAAACCATTCAGAATATTCAAGAAGCCTATGTTAAAAAAAGCGCTAAAGGTGAATTATCTGATGCTATCAACCTTAATCATAAAATACTTGTTGTTGAAGATATACGTATAAATCAGACCATCATAAAAATGATGTTATCTAAATTAGGTTTTGAATGTAAAGTTGCCGCTAATGGTCTTGAAGCATTAGAAGCGTTAAATAGTGACAAATACAGCATTATTTTTATGGATTTACAAATGCCAGAAATGGACGGGCTGACTGCTGCAAAAGAAATCGTCAAACGTTACGGACAAAAGCGCCCCATTATAGTTGCCATGACGGCTAATGTACTAAAGAAGGATAGAGAGGATTGTGCCGCAGTAGGCATGGATGACTTTATTCCAAAACCGCTTTTAATAACAGAACTAGAAAGAGCGTTGTCTACTCGTTATCAACGAAATGGCGAATTAGTAAATATTTAATTGAAATCCCCCTCTAATTAAAATCATCATCCAAAGTTTAATATTAGTGACGTCGATTTGATAGAATGAGATAAGTAATATAAAACAAAAAGTTTTTAGATAGTGTCAGCAATGCTTACTGAACGGCTCCTGTATTAAAATCCAAATGGTCCGCTATCGTATCTGAGCTGACCTTATTGGATCGTTGGCGAGTTACAAAATGTCTATCTAGTGTAACTTAAATGTTAAATTTTCTCATCGTGTGACGCATTTCTCATTATGTTTGACGATCCACATATGTGTAACGGGACGGTACAATTTAATTAGAGGATCCGTTAGAGTTATTATTACTTTCAATAACGAGATTAACATGAAGGTATATACAATCAGATCAGACTACATGCATCAAATCTCAATTACATATACGCTTACAATGTATTCCTCTCCGTCGTTAATTGCTTTAATTTCCTCTACTTCATAATGCAAACCTGATTCCATCAGCCACTCACCCATTGCACCTCTTAATTGTGTCGACCAGACTAAGGCGACAACACAGGCATCAATATATCTATATTCTTCACTTCTTTTGTCACGGAGCTTTTCAACATCTTTTTCTACTTTTTTATACCCTCCATGAGGAATCGTCACATGACCATCTCCAGCACTCTGGAACAAAGACTCAACCTTTAATTCAACACACATACTTCCATCAACATTTGAAATAAGAAAGTCGACTGATAGGTTCTTATCTGTATATATGGCTTGCTCTCTTTGAACAGTCGGCTCATCTGGTAGTGTTTTATACTTTGCGTCAAGTTCAACTTGTACCCAACATTCCGCGCCTCCTTTTGTTAAACATGCAGCTATAAGTTTATTGTAGCGTTCGCATTGAGAACTAATAATTAAATCTTGAGTCCAACCCATTATTTGCTTTGATGTAATATGCATAAATATTTCCTTATAAAGTTACGCTTAATGTATCGTTAATTGCTTGGAAAAGAATTGTCATAATCTAGAAATAACGATGGACTATTAAAAAGGTAGGTGTCTTTTCTAAATTCAACAACTTCACTAGAAACGTCCCACCAATTCTTATTCTGTTTTAAAGGGATTTTTTCACATTCTGTACGACTGACATGTATCATTACCACCGAAATAGAAGGAATACCTAAAAGACTTTCACAACATAGGGTTAAGTGTCCTAATCGAGAGTTCCCGCTTTGGCCTTCTTCCTTTTTAATACGCTTTGATGCCATATACATATTGGAATATATTGATCTGATTTTTCGCTTAACGTCAGGGGGAGTATTGCAGCCTAAGTGGTCATTAGAAGGTTTATCAGCAAAATCTTGTTCGTGTTTGATTTTGTATGCGCAAGACTCCTTAGATAGAAGTAAAAAAAGTGGATGATTTTGCAGCAACTGTTCGAGAGCTGAATGTTCATAAATTGAAAAGAATTTACCCGTATTTGGATCTATGGTTGTTGAAATAGTTTTAGTCATCATGCACAGGCATGATACTGCTTCCATGAATATTCTTATCAAATTGTCAGGTAGTTTCTCAGAGGGATCTTGATTAGTTTTAATAATAATATTACCTGTTTCGTTTAAGACAACATAGCATTTCACATCAACAACATTACTCTTGCCGGTGATTTTATTTATCTTTCTTTTGATTAGAATAAATGTGGTATTGACAATAATAATTAGCACTACAAAGATTACAATTATCCACAAGCCTTGTTGATGAGCTAGCATGCCGTTGATTTAATGCCCCACTAATGGTTATTTAAAAATTATACGCTTAGACTGCTTAGCCTCTGAATTACTCATTACAAAAGCTAAGCTATAAGTTACGATAATTAGCTGGCTCCAACCTTGTATGCACCACTTGATACTGCTACGGTTTTAGGCTCACCCGTCCCCTTTTTCACAACGACAAGGATTGCTGACTCAGCTTCTTGGGGACCACCTGCAACTGTGAATATAATTTGATCTTCAGTGAAATCAGGAGCTGTGAATGTTGCTGTTGCATTTGGATCAGCCCATTTAAGTTCGACTGTAATTTCTTCTTGGCCAGCACCTGTACTTGCAACAGCTATAGGTAAAAATTGGCCTTGTAATACATAAGGATGACTCGGTGTTAATTCTTGCCCAGACTCAATTGTCGCGTAACTATTACCTTTGTCAGCTAAATTAAATATTGTAGGGGTTCTCAGCAGAAGACCTTCCAACCAACTTATCATCTGTAGATATTTTGCATCTGAATTAATAGAATCTAAATCACCAGCATATTCATGAATGAAGGTTGGCGTGACAAACATATAAGTATCTTTATGCAACTCTAATTTAATGCTTTCTGAATGTCCTTTTATACAAGGTCCTACTTGAAAAGACGTTTCGTTTTTAGTCATGTCAGCATAAACAACGATTGCGCTTACAGAAGGCATTCCAAGTAAATATTCGCATACAAATACTATGTTACACACTTTATTGTCAGTATGGTCATTGCTTGCTGAAATAGTTAAGCCTTCTTTACCAATCGAGTGGATCATTGAAGTTGCAAAACCTAATGCGCCAGTACCGGTTGCTAAACCAAGCAATGATTCAATAAGCTCTTTACTGAATGTCGCGCCACCGCTTTTACTGGTATGTGTTACATCCTCTTCTGTAACATGAACAAATAATCCTGACCCTTTTATCACACTTTTTAAAGCTGCATAATTATAAAGTGAATAGGGTTTTCCTGTTATAGGGTTTAATGTCGTTGACATAGCACGAGACATACCAGCGAAAAATACTGATACTTCTGCAAATATCTTTTGAACCTCTTCTGAAATAGGCGTATTCGAATCAATGGTACTAGACATCATAATGTTGCCTGTCTGATTGAATACATAATATTTTGTTGCTTCAATATTATGTGGGTTCTTAGGAGGCGGTTGAATTTCTGTTGCTTTAATTTCTGGGGTTGATGTGGCAGTCATATTTATACCTTAAATAAAGTTTAGAGAGTGAAAGGCATGTGGGTTAATTTTCTACAATTAACCCTCATTACTCAATCACGATTTCCGGAGGCAACCTCTAAGCGATACCCAAATGTTTTAATTATGAAGGGGGATATCCTTATACCATATAAACACTAAAAAAGGAGGGTTCCTAAAGCATGTCAGTGTTAACTTTCCGTGTTCGCAAATAATCATAGGTAAAAAATATAAATTACGCAAACGCTAACCCAGTCATTTAATTTATTTCAACTTATTTAAAAAAAGTCTAAATATTCATCTAAGAAATATAATTCTAAGAGGGTTGATAAAATCAAAGGGTAATACAGAATCTGGAATCAATATAAACATTGATATAGAAAAGCTCATTCATAAGGTGTATATCTCAACAAATGCTCCAAAATGGTTCTATGAATTAATTGAGCAGATAGTTAGACGATATGGTTATGATTTTTAGGTTTGCCAATCATCATTACTTGATGAGCCATTTTTCTAAATAATAATATAATATTTCTAATCTGAATCAACTTTTCAGCAAAAAAATGAAATGCCCCCTTTGTGGCATAAGTGAATATTACCTAAAATCCTTTAATTTCAATACGTGACATACTGAGTAACAAATATCATTTAGTGATTTGTAGTCTCAAACATTATGCGCAGTCACAGATTAATATAATTTCTGTATATGAGAATTCTTGAGTAGGATTTTCTGGGCTGTAGCTAAACTGAGTTAAATTATTTGAAACATTTACGCCAAAAGTCATGATGATATTTAGGGTAATACTAACCGAAATTTATAGCTCGTTTGTCAGACAGCTTTAAGCTCATAGCTCCTGTTGGTGTTTCGCCTCTTAACGCAAACTAATGCCGCACTGAAGACATTAGCATTTGAGAATTTATACTGAAAAATTTTGTATTTTTTGATCTAGAGCGGACATGGCTGAACAATCAAATTACTATTCCAACTTCCCGATAGTGGACGTTCCTCATAAATATAAAAAATGATGAGTTTTGTCTATGAATCGCTCAACCTGAATGTAAAATAGACTGTGGCGTCGTTCACAGGATTTCATTAGCAAAACTGATTGTGCTTTACTGGAATTAGCGATACTTTTTAATTCATAAGACTGAAGAACGATGAACCGCCGCCATCAATACAACAAACAGTCGAACAGTGAGTTAATATTAATTAAGAGCATTTATCTGGTACCGTTATGAAGCGATACGAAAAAACCAATGATTTTTTAACGTAACATGATATTTGAGATACTTTACATTCTCATATTAAAGACATCAGTCAAACTTTAAGCTTACCTTGTCGCAGAATGAAAATAATAATGCAGCGCTTCACATTCAGCAGGACTGATTAATTATAGTTAATTGAGCAATTCCCGCTAATCTTATTCATATTAAATGGCGTATAAATCACCATTTTTATCATTTAGGCTTCGATTCAGATAATAATTTTTCAAACTCATTAATAGGTATTGGCTTACCAAAAAAATAGCCCTGAAAATTTTTACACCCTTGACTTAATAGAAATCTTTGCTGTTCTTCAGTTTCTACACCTTCTGCAATCACATTCAACCCCAAACTATGTGCCATCGAAATAATAGTCGTAACAATGATTTCATCGCTAATATTTATACCTAGATCACGTACAAAGGATTGATCAATTTTAAGCTGATACAATGGCAATCGCTTTAAGTATTGTAACGATGAATAACCCGTACCAAAGTCATCTAATGAGAACTGAATACCAATTGCTGCCAAATCATTCATTTTGGCAATAATCTCTTCTATATTTATCAACAATAAACTTTCAGTTAACTCGATTTTTAGGAGTGACGAATTGATGTCATAAATATCTATAGCATTTTTGATTGTGTCTACAAAATTAATTTGATGAAATTGCTTAGCGCTGACGTTAATTGCTATTGATAGTCCTGCGGTATCAGCATTACTTTGCCAAGCTTTAAGTTGAGCACAAGCGGTTTCCAATACCCATATTCCTATTTCAACAATAATACCTGAGTCTTCTGCTATTGAAATAAAATGAAAAGGAGAAATTAAACCTTGCTTAGGATGAATCCAGCGTATCAGTGCTTCCGTACCTGATGGTTTATTTGAACTATCCATTTGTATTTGATAATACAACTGGAATTGTCGATGTTCTAGTGCGTAGATCAAATCACGTTCAAGCTCTACTCGGTGATTAATGGTAGTCTGCATCTGTGGTTCAAAAAAGCATAAGGCATTACGGCCATCATTCTTAGTCTCATACATGGCAATATCAGCTTGTTTTAACAGTTCTTCAATTGTTAACTCGTGGCCGAAAAATAATGTCGCGCCAATACTGATAGTACCAACATGGGTATAGTTAGCCATTTTATAAGGCTCGTTAATCTTATCTAATATTTTACCTGCAACAACTTTCGTCTCTTCTTCCGCAGTCATTCTGTTACAATTTAATCCCTCTAATAGAATGACAAATTCATCGCCTCCAAAACGTGATACCGTGTCAGTATCTCGTACGCAAGCGGTTAATCGTTTAGCCACTTCTTTGAGTAAGATATCACCTATATCATGACCCTGTGTATCATTAAGTGTCTTGAAGTCGTCCAGATCGAGAAACAGCACAGCGCCATAAAGGTGCCTACGAGCGCTAAACGTTAATGCTTGTTTTAACCTGTCACTTAACAGTCGTCGATTAGGTAATTGCGTTAGGGGATCATAAAAAGCAAGTTGCTCTATTTTAATGGCATCAGCTTTTTGTTGGCTAATGTCTGCAACCATTGCCATAACATAATCAACACTGCCATCTATTTTACGAACACAGCGCACCACTAACATGGTGGTAATAACTTTGCCTGTTTTACTAATAAAACGCTTTTCCAAGCTGTAACCTTCAACTTTATTAGAAAATATGTTATTAAATTGTTGTATATCGGTTTCTAAATCATCAGGGTGTGTTAGTTCAGCCCAAGTCATCTTTTGTAGCTCTTGTTCGGAATATTCCAACATATTGCACAAGCAATTGTTGACACTTATCCAACCTCTTTCGGGAGAGGTGATAGCTAAACCCACTAGATCTAATGAGTAAAATGAAGCCAATTGCATTTCTCTTTGGGTTAAACTATCGAGCATACGATCGAACTGTCGAGCGAGTAATGCCGCTTCATCAGTACCCTGCATGTTGACACGTAAATGATTAGCACCTGCTTGTACTTTATTAGCGACCTTTTGAATAGTAAACAAGCGGCGGGTCAAGTAATGGCTAGCCAGTGTGGTAATGAGTGTACCCAATAAAATAGTAATTAGTGCATAATAAAAACCATTTGTTTTAATTTTTGCTATTTGATCGACAAAGGGTTTACGGTCTAAACCAATACGTACCCAGCCAATTTTTCGGTCCGCTAAAATGATGGCTTTGGTGACATCAATAATATTAGTGGTCAAATGTACAGTTTGATGTTCGTTTTCTTTTGGTAATTCAGTTATGTACAAGCCGACTTTATCTTTCTCCGTATGTGCCATAACTTGTCCACGAGGGTCTAATACTATGGCGTGTTTTAAATCGGGATAGCGAGAAACACCATCGACAATGTCCTGTAAACCACTGAAGTCTCGTGAAGCGACCCAGATTGCCGATGAGGTCGATAAACTGTCAGCAAGGGCAACGGCTTGAACTTTATATTGTTCGATTTTAACCGTTTGCGCGTGATGGATAATATTCCAGACAAATAACCCCATCATTAATGTCACCGTTAGCGTCATACCAACAATTAATTGACGATGTAAGCTTCCTAACATTAATTGTTGCAGCGTTTTAAACATTATTTATTCTCCACTGGACGTACTTTATCTTCGAAGTTTTTTATGTAAGTACGTACGACATCATAGTCCTCATCATTGGCGCTAGTGATTCGAGCTGTTTCCATGCCTGTGAGAATAACTTGCCCATGCTCTGAATCACCTAAATTGATGAGTAAACTCTGTATTTGTTTACTAATTTTGTCAGGGACATCATCTCTTATCATTACTGAATTATTAATCAATGAGGGCGTTTGCCAAACAACTTTCAGTTGCTTTGCTTGTTCGGGGTTATCTTTTTTAAATGATCGCCAAGATGGTGGCCAAGTGGCACCTACAGTGACATTACTAAGATAAACATTCATGATTGAAGACTCTTGAGAACCAACATAAACATTTTCAGTATGTTGATTGATATCGATGCCATGAGTGTACAAAAAATATTGCGGCATAATCGCGGCGGCAAGTGCTGTGGGCGCTGGGTAACTTACACGTTTACCCTCTAATTGAAGGGGTTCAATAATATCATTATCTTTACGAACAATAAATATCCCCTTAAAATCATCAGCGTCTCCTGCCATACCTATAACATGATAACCGCTATCCATTGCTTGCAGTGTCTGCCAAGGATTTGGTAATAACAACTCCGGTTGGCGGGCACGAAATTTCTTTTCAAACGTACGATAGTCTCGAGATGCTTCCAACTCAATCTTAATATATTGTAGTTCGCTATTTAGGTAATCAACCAGCGGTTGATAAGCCTCGAACAATTTTTGAGGATTATGTAACGGGTGAATAGCAAGACGATAGATTATAACACCATTGTCATTGGGTGAGGTACTACTATACTGCAAGGTATTGTCAGTCGTTTTTTGCTCACAGGCAGACAAGAGATAGGCAATAAATATAATAAGTAATTTTTTCATAGAAAGTCCACTTATTATAGTAAGTTATCTTTTTGAATTTGATAATAACTTATTATTATAAATTTGATAATAACTTTTTAATTTGAAAAAATCACTTGTGTAATATACCACATATACCAAGATACAAAAGGTATGAATTGCATGGGTTTTGATTAGGATATCGATCAATAGACAATAAATATATTATTTCAAATTTGGGTAAGCAGTGCCAAATATCTTGAAAAACACTGCTTGCCTTTGAACGTCAGATACTTGGTATGGGGTTTTATTAATTCAGACTAAGTTTGTATGAAATTAACCTAAAACTGTAAACACAGTAAAAACTAAATTAGGATGGCATTTATTGGCTTATAGAGATACGTTGATGATGAGACAGTAAATTGCTTTTTGTGATAATTAAGTAAGTCGCAAAACCTATTTTGTCAACGTCCGCTTAGTCGATGATCATTAGGTTGGCTATCGACCTGCTTAGATCAACCAACGGTTGTACTGTTGACCTACATCAACGCTCACAATATAAAAATATAACTTCTTCTTTACGCACAAAGTTAGCATTAATAATTTGATGATCAACGACCGCAATAGTGGCTTAGTTGTCTGTCAGCGTAAAGGTAAACTAGGTCTTCTGAACACTACAAACAGATAAAAAAATCTATTGATGCTAATGTCTGCTATCGTATTTAAGAAGACATTAAATTTTTCAACTCGTTATGTAAAGTGCAGAAAGTGATCCTAAATACTCCATTGAATCTCAAATATTATGACTGAACAATCGTTTGTTCAAACAAGCCACCTTAACTGTATCCCTTTAAAAAAAACCAACCGTAAATGAGACTAATATCAATCATTATGCGCAGTCACACTTGATAATAAACTTACCGTTTACCTACAATGCGCTTTATCTGTGCCTGCAGATAAAGCGCACACTGAAATCTACAGCAGAGTTTGCTTGGCTTCTTTGAAGTTTAACTTGGCATAAGTCAATAACAAAATACCACCCGCAACGATAATAGCCGTTAAATATAAGGCATAGTTATAAGTGGTAAATTGTTCAATAAGTGCCACACAATACAAGGGGGCAATAATTTGGCCAAGGCCGTAAGCTGATGTGATTGCGCCCATGATAAAGACCGGGTTTTTATTGGACAGTTGGCCAGCGAAATTCATAAACAAAGCAACTAAACCTATAAATGTTGCACCAAAAAACAAACCACTAATAAGGTTCATAATAATATTATTCGAAAAAGTAGGAATTAAGATACCAACAATCTGCAACAACATAGCAGCCATCATGATATTAATACTGCCAAAGCGATGTGCTAACCGCATCCATATAATACAAGAAGGGATGCCAGCAATACCAACGACTAACCATACATAGCCACCATATCCTGCTAATCCGTCTAATGAATTGACGATATCAGGCAGAAATGTTGCTTGTACCACCATACCGATACCTTCGGTAAAGTAAGCCAAGATTAAGACAATAACCATAGGTGAAAAAAGCGTTTTATCAAATTTGTGTTTCACCACTTCACTGCTTGGTTGTTTATCAAACCTTAAGATATAAGCCGAATAACAAGATAAAAAAGCGCCAAGGATAGCGAGTACTAGCCATGCATCTTTCCAATCGCCACCAAAATAAAATACCGCTCTCATAACTAAATCAGTAATGACAATTGAAAAACCTAAACCGCTAAAGTGAATGCCCATCGCCTTAGTCTTATTGGTGGCTTTTAGCTTTAACATAACAACAGCAGAGCCAACAACGAGTGCCATTGCAGCACCAAATCCCGCCAATAATCGCGCAATAATCCATAGAGTATTATTTTCGGTAACGCCTAAAACAAAAGAAGAAAGCACACAAAGGCACAAACCAAATCTGAAATACCTAACCTTGGCATGTATATCTTTAATAAAAATAGAAAAAACAGAGCCCATCAAATAGCCAAGATAATTGATTGAGGCAAGTACACCAGCGAAGGCGATGCTGATTGACTCCTCTAGCATAGTCGGTAACAGCGACGTAAAAACAAAACGAGCAACACCAACCCCAACCACAAGGGCTAAGATACCTGCTAATAAAATTGAGTGGTTACTGTCTCGGTGAAATTGTGGCATATTTGTCCAAAAAACATTTCTTCGCTATATCTTACACTTTATAACTAAAGGGGTAGATAGGTAAATCACCAATAGTGATAAATGCTATACAAGATAGTCATATAAATAAGAATCACCAGAGACTTTATCTTTATAGATTTTTTTACCAAAAATGAGTGCTCAGCCATGATAATATTTAGTGCAATGAATACTTTTTCGCGTAAGTAAATATTATTTCAATGTGCAACTTAATAGCCCCCTTTCTATATAGCTTTACTGCACTACCCCACCCTTTATAGCCCCTTTAATTTTTAGATTGTCAGTAAACTATATGTTGCTATTGGACTCAATGTAAATATGTTACCGTCTAGCTAATGTAATCGCTCAGGTTTATTATTTTTAATGTCATTTGAATTGATTTTTCTGTTCTTAGCCGGTTTTTTTGGTGGTGTGCTTAACTCAGTTGCTGGTGGCGGCAGTTTTATTACCTTCCCCGCACTTATTTTTGTTGGCGTTCCTCCCATTATCGCAAATGCGACCAACACTTTTGCCTCATGTGCTGGCTATATGAGCGGTACTTATGCTTTTCGAAAAGAAATTGCTGCTAATAAAGCTCAACTACCATTCATTATAACAATCAGCGTAATCGGCGGTATTATCGGTGCATGGTTATTACTAAAAACACCTGAAGTGCTGTTTCGTGAGGCTATCCCTTGGTTACTGTTATTTGCGAGTGTATTGTTTGTTTTTGGCGGCAAGGTTAATGCTGGACTAAAAAAAATGGCCGTCAATCACCAACATGCCTCATCAATAGGTAGTTTATTACTGATCATTGTTCTGTTAGGTATCGCTATTTATGGTGGTTTTTTTAATGCTGGTTTAGGCATAATTACTCTTAGCTATCTAGCCTTAGCTGGTCACACTAATATCAATACAATGAATGGCTTAAAGCTATTGATATCTTCGGCAGTGTCACTAATTGCTATCACAGTGTTTATTTACAATGATGTGATTGCCTGGTATCAAGGAACTATTGTGCTGTGTGGCACATTAGCTGGAGGTTATATTGCCGCAAATGTTTCACGCAAACTGCCACAAGCCAAGGTCAGGTATTTTGTTATTTTCGCGAGTACTATAACCACCCTATATTTCTTTTATGATATTTATACTAGCTAACGTTTAGATAAGCTTTCGCCGCGCAACAGCTGGTGATATTAATGAGACGATAAGTTAAGTGGCAGCGTTTATTGGTTAAAAATGTAACCTAAGCGCATTCGAATAAGAACCTTGTAAAACTCATAGCAGCTTATGTAAGGCCGATTAAATCCACTTAAATACCATTTGAACCTTCATTTATAAAGGGTTGTTAGGACGTTTCTTAACTTTCTTTAGCTATTTCACGCAATGCTTGTTCAAAAACATCCGCTGGCTGACCACCACTGATCAAATGCTTATCATTGACTATCACGGCAGGTACTGAGCTTATGCCCATCGATTGATAATGGCGTTGCAAAGTACGCACCTCTTCTTTATATTCATCAGAGGCCAATATTTGTTGAGCCTTTTCTTTATCTAAACCAACACTTTGCGCTACATCGAGTAGCTTTTGATGATCACTGGGATCGCCACTCTCTTTAAAATATAGATCAAACAAGGCGAGTTTAAGTTCAGTCTGCTTATTATATTCTTTCGCCCAATGAAGCAGCCGATGGGCATCGAATGTATTATATATTCGACCGCCACCACGGTTACCAAATTCATAACCAAGCGCTAAGCCTCGTTGCTTGATCATCAATCTATTTTGCTCACTTTGTTCAACACTAATGCCGTATTTTTCAGTAATGTGTTCGGTAATATCCTGACCTTCTTTTGGCATATCAGGATTGAGCTCAAACGGTTGCCAGGTGATATCAACTGAAATATCATCCGCAAGTTTGGTTAATGCTTGATTTAAAGACTGATATCCAATAATACACCAAGGGCAGGAAACGTCGGAGACAATGTCTAATTTAAGATGTTTATTCATATTTTTTCACTTGAAATTTGTTGGTAAAATAACTTAAATTATTTGCAGCGTATAAACCGAGTAAAAACAACCTAAGTAAAGAAAATAACCATAACAAAAATGGTTAGCGACAGATTAACATAAAGTAACTTTATACATTGCAATAACAACCTTTAGCTTCTTTAACAACAAGATTAGCGGCATAACCTTTTAAGTAATTATTTAACATAGTCTGAGCATAACCTGATGTTTGCGAGCAAGCTAAACCTTGTCCATAAGGACCAAAATAGACAACCTCTCCTAATTCATCTATTAATGCTACAGAGGGCGTTGAGGGAATAACATTGTGCTCATTAATGACAACATTTTTTATTAAAAAATCATTAGCACCCGCCAGTTTATTGAGATCTTTAATATGTTTTTCACTGTACTGTTGGCATTTACAACTAGCTGTAGAAAAATGTAGTAGTGTTTTTTGACCCGTAATATTGGCCGGCTTGGCAAAAGGTAGCAAATAACTTGATAGCTCCTGATACTCTACACCCACTAATTTATTATTCTCATCAAACTCAACAAGCCTATCTTTTATCAGGTAACCAAATGCAGATAGCGTAAAAGCTATCCACACGGTAAGTACACCCAACTGAAGTTTTGACATTAGTTTATTTAAAACGAGCAATATTAAGTGCCATTGCATTCGAGGTAACACTAACACTATCCGCTTCTGAAGCTAATGCTTGGACTCTTTCTCTGTCGACTAAAGCTGTATCTCTTAACGTTTCGGCACTTTTTGCTATATCTGCAGTGGTTACTGATTGCTGCTCAACCGCTGCGGCGACATTAATCGATATAGCACTGGAATGCTCCACAAGTGCTGACGCTTGAGCTATTTGTTTTTGAGCTTTATCAGCACTTTCAATGACCGATTGCACAATCCCAATGCTATGGGTCATTGAGTCTGTTGTTAACTTAGAGTAACTTTTTAACAGGGAAAGCGTTTGACCTATTTTGTCAGTACTTTCTTTAGTGCGAGTTGCTAACGCACGTACTTCATCGGCAACAACAGCAAACCCTCGACCTTGCTCTCCTGCTCTTGCTGCTTCTATTGCCGCGTTTAACGCTAATAAATTTGTTTGCTCAGCAATACCACTTATTTCAGATAACACTTTCGAAATAGCTTCTGTAGAGTTAGCGAGATCGTTCACTTGTTCACTGGTCTTTTCAAGTGCAGATGTTAAATTTTTGTTTTGATTATTAATGCTAATAATTTCTTCATTAGATGCCTTCGTAAAGTCAGTAGCTTCTTTCATCTGATCACTTAATTGGGTCGTTTCTTGCGCGATAGATGCTACTGTCACTGCCATTTCTTCTGCTGATGTCGCAATCACTTCAGTTTCTTGTTGACGCTGTGCTGTCGAGCTTTCAAGTTCTTCTTTGGTTCTATTTAAATTTTGTGAATTAGCATTTAATTCTATAACTTGCTCTTTTACCCCTTGAATAACCTTTGATAATAATTCTAATAATTCATTAAAAGACAGTAAAGTTCTATTATTATTGGCCCTTGCCTTGATACTCAAGTCAATCGCATTGACATCTACCGTTAATGAAGTGGTAACTGATGATAATTCTTTACCGACTTCACTTTCTACTTTCATAGAGTGTGCTATGTAGCCAGCAATAATAGACTCAGTAATAGCATAAACAGCATGTATTATCACGGTTGAAAAGAGTAATCTATCTTCGTCAAAGATATAAACACCCGTGTCATTTACCTGTAAGTAGTAAAAAGAAAAATGGTGTACGGCAACAACAAGAATAGCGGTAATAAATACCCGCCAATCTTGAAAAATAATTAAAAACGCTAAAAGGATAAAGATTTCAAAGTGAACTTCAATTAAGCCCTGTGCTTGGTGAATATGCAAGGCTGCAAATATCATGACTGCGAGCGCTGAAACATGACCTGAAATAGCACCAGCTCCAGCTGTTTTGTAGAAGTATATCGGCACAAGTAATGCGGGTAGGCCAATAATAAGTGCTAATAGGTATGAGTCGTAGATGAAAGCCAAGAGTAAACTTTCAGCAAATAAAACACATAAAAGGTATGTAAATAGTGTGTTATTTTTATTCATTTTTATCCCGTTATACAGACATAATTAACATCAATTTCATTATTGTTAAAGTTCGATATATTAGGGTTCAATTGCTACCATCGCCAATAAAACCTGACCCTTTTAGTCCCTGTAAATCGCGCTTTAAATCAAGATACCATAACTTTAGTTCAATAAAATTGACAAATCAATATCGTAAAGATTTAAGTCAGTTAATTTAATTGCTACTGGCTAAGTTAGATGATCCCTAAGCGGTTAAATATTTATAAAAATATGTTTTATTTAGCTTGGCTGTGCAGGCGATATAAAAAATAACCCAGTCTCAAGATAAAAACTCAATCATAATGGTGTATCATCTGCCTACTTTTGCTTATAACATTAAACCAATACTAGTGACTTCATGAATTATATTCCTTTAGATGACCTTAAAAATGCTTGGATTTTTAGACATAAAAGCCTGCCGATCGATGATAAAGATAAAACAAAAATAAAACCTATGGTTCAAGCACGCGCACAAGTTGTTTGGGATACCTTTATTAGTCGGCAAGTTGACCATCCTGATTTTTTCAAAAAGGGTGATTGGCCATTTGAAGAAACAACCTGGCAGAAAACATTGGCTTGGGAAAGTGTTTGGGACAGTGAACAAGCAGAGTTGCCTGCAGAAGTTATTGCTCATTTAGCGTGGGACAATAATACCGTGGTTTATTTTTGTAGTGCAAAAAACAATGTCATTGAAACAACTTGGGCTGTTTTCCAACGTTGTTGGAAGAACTTTCTCTTTATGGATGATGGACCACTTCTTATCGGAAAAAAGCGTAAAGAAGCGGTACAATTTTTATCTAATGGTCAATGTAAGCTTGGCTTAAAAAAGTAAAAACAGATACAGCTGATTAAATTTAGGCTTAGCGCTTAACATGTTCAAGTTCGTTAATATCGTCTTCACCTGACAATAGCACAGCAAACCAACGACCTTCTTCTGCGTTCTCTAAGCCTATTTTAATGATCATGGTTAATGGCACCGAAAGTAACATCCCCACAGAGCCAAGCAACCAACCCCAAAAGATTAACGACAGAAAAATTACTAGGGTTGACAGCCCTAAGCCTTTTCCTAAATAACGAGGTTCAACAATATTTCCCATCACCATATTAATAGTGATGTAGCCTAAACCGATAAGGCCTGCCTCAGGTAAACTCAATTGTAATACGGCCAGTGACATCGCCGGAACCGCTGCTATAATAGAGCCAATATTAGGAATATAATTAAGCAGAAAAGCAAGCACTCCCCAAAGCAAGTAAAAGTCTAAACCAAACGCCCAGAGCATTATTGATACTATAGTACCGGTAGCAATACTCACTAAGGTTTTTATCGCTAAATAGTTATTTACCGAGGTAAGAAAACGGTCTATTTGCTTTAAGCGCATTTCGGGATCCGCTAAGGCAAAATGTAACTTCTTAGGTAAAGAGGAAGCTTCAAAAAGCATAAAAATAACCGTAATGATAATAAGAAATAAATTGGCCATCACACTGCCTAATCCACTAAGCATATCGGCTGCTAAGCCCATGGCTGCAGCGGGGTCAAAATACTCCATTAATAACGCTGACGATATAATGATATTTTTATCGGCTAACTGCTCAGTTATCCAAATAAACTGTACTCTTAATTGCTCGCGATATTCAGGTAGTTTAAGGGATAGTTCAGTAAGTGATTTACCAACTAAACCCGCAAGAGATAAAGCAACAATAACAAACAAGGCTATGACTAAGAGTACCGCTATTACTTTTGGTATTTTATAACGGCTAGCGCGGGCAATAAGCGGATTACATATAATAGCGATGAAAACAGACAGTAAAAAAGGCACTAAAATATTAGCGGCCGTTTTTATCCCTGCAAAAACAATAAACAGTGCTGCGGTTACTACCAGCATTTTTACTGCGCCGCCTGATTTTTCCATTAATCCCATAGTGTTAACTTTATCATTTAAAAAACGTTACTATACCCGAAACTTAAATTTAGTGTTAGTAAACTTAAGTTTCGATTGTTAACAAGCAAGCGCGGTTTACATAGTTCGACGGATCAAGGTCAAACTTGACATATTCAATAATCGCCAACAACTTAGCATGCCCATAATACCAACAAATCCAGCGCCAGCAGCAATACCCACTAACCAGTAGTTGAAATGAAAGCTCGCAGACATTTCAAAGACTTGCGTTTGCAAGAAAAACACCGCTATTTCCATCGCAATACTCGCCATTAACCCCGCAACAGCGCCAAGTGCAACAAACTCAAACAATACACTATTTCGCAGCAGTGAACCTTTTGCACCTAAGGTACGCAATATCGCTAACTCTCGCTCACGCTCTTCCATACTTGCTTGCACTTGTGCAACCAACACCAAACTACCCGCTAAAATAACTAATACTAAAATAAGTTCAATCGCGATTGAAACTTGCTCAATCATGCTGGTCAGTTGTTTCATTATTGCACCAAAATCCATAATTGAGATGGTAGGATATTGGCTTAAAAAGCGATAAACTTCATTTTTTTGCTGGTCTGATATCATCCACGCCGAAATAGAAGTGGTCTCTATATCGATAACGGCAGCTTCATTGAAAACCATAATAAAATTTAACTGTCGACTCTTCCAGTTGACGTCGCGAATACTAGTAACTGGCACGGTGAATTCGTCAGTACCAATCGTGAAAGTGAGCTCATCGCCAAGCTTAACATCTAAACGTTCAGCCATACCTTTTTCCATAGAGACTTGCGGTAATGTATCCTCTATTTGCCACCATTGCCCTTCGATAACTTCATTGGTCAAGGGTAATTGCTCTTGCCATGTTAAACTTAATTCACGGCCTGCACCTTTTCGCTCTTTTGGCTTTTCTTTATCCTCTACCTTCGCTTTATCTGCGTTGGTCGTTGCTGAATCTTTATTATCATCTTCGTCAATCCTGACTGTTTTTTCACCATTAATCGCTGATAAACGTCCTCGAAAAACAGGATAAAACCCCTGGTTATCGAGATTGAGCTGCTCGGTAAAAGCTTTTAGTGGTGCAACTTCTTCATTGGCAATATTAAGTAAATAATGATTAGGTGTGTTTTCTGGGAACTGTGCTTGCCACTCATCAATAATTGAACTTTTCATTACCGTTATTAGCAGTAATAACTGAATAGCGATAGTAAAACTGACTAGTTGCACACTGTTTTCATTGGCGCGGCGCTTTAAGTTGGCTAAAGCCAGATGCCAAGCTTTACCGGCTTTAGCGCCAGCACTTCGCCCTGCTCCCATAATTAATCGCCCTAAAAGCAATAAAACACCAGAAACTAATATACCACCTAACAACAATGACAAACTCATAACGAGATCGCGACTAAATAACATCAGAAGCGCAAAAAGTGCCAATAGTGGAATCACTTGATGCCAACCAAACCTTGGTAATTCATTTTTGCTAAAACCGCGAATAACATCGAGTGGTTTCGTTGAAATTAATTCAGTAATAGGATGAATGGCAAAGGCAACCGCACAAAGCACTCCGGTTATCACAGCAGTAATAAATGGTTTAAACGTTAGTTGGCTCTCATCTAATGACAAGTAGCTCTCTATAGCACTCACACCCGCGAGCATCAGCATATAACCAACAATAAGCCCTACTATGATACTTATTAAGCTAAGTAAGCCCCAGTGCAGCATATACAATTTTTTTACATGTGATGTTGAAGCGCCTAACGCTTTAAATACTGCAACCATAGGTTGATGACGTTGCCCGTATCGTCGACTGGCGACAGCAACAGCGACAGCAGCAAGCACAATACCTAACATACTGGCTAATGATAAAAACTTCTCTGAGCTATCTAATACCTTTGATAAACGATTTTTTGCTGATTTAGCATCGTACCAATTTTGAGTTTCATTAAGTTGTGGCTTTATCCAGGTTTCAAATGCTTCAATATCGTCACGTTCCCCCGCAAACATATATTGATAATAAACGCGACTGCCTGGCTTTATTAATTGCGTTTTCTCTATATCTTTAATATTAAAAAATATAGTGGGTCCGGCAACAAACATACGGTATGAACGGTCAGGAATTTCTACAATAACACCGGCAACAGTCAGTGGGAGCACCCCTACTTCTATTGTGCCACCAATTTTAACATCTAAACGGCTAAGAATACTTTCTTCAACATAAGCCGTTCCTTGTTTTGGCGCACCAACCGAGCTGGGTATTTCTTGATCTAACGACGTTTTAACGAGAAACTCGCCACGCAAAGGATATTTTTCAGAAACAACATCAAGTTCAGATAACAGCATGTTGTCACCTGAAAATACCATAGAATCCAGTAATATTTTTGAGGCGACATTTAGCGATAAACTGTCACTTTTATCAAGATATTCGGTAGGTATTACTCGGTTAGAGCCCAGCACACGATCAGCTGCTATGGTGTTAGCGCTGTTGGTGATGATAGCTTGCTTAATTTGCTCTGAAAAACCCGTTAATGAAAATACGGTACCGACTGCGAGAACAATCGCTAAAAATATAATGGTTAAGTCACCGCGGCGAAACTCATGATGTAACAGTCGTAATGATTGTTTAACCCAAGTATTTGATGGTTTTACCCTTAATTCAGTCATCATTAACCTACTTTCATATGAGCAGGAAGTTCATCTTGATTGGCATTGTTGAGATTAATCTCTTGTAGAACGCCGCTGTCCATTTCAACTTGACGTTGACAGCGCTGGGCTAATTTTGGATCGTGAGTAACCAATATTAAGGTAGTGCCATGTTTTTCATTTAATTGAAAAAGTAAATCGGCGATATGCACCCCTGTTTTGGTATCTAAATTTCCGGTAGGTTCATCGGCGAATAATACGTCGGGCTTGGTAATAAAAGCGCGAGCAATAGCGACCCGTTGTTGTTCACCACCCGATAATTGTGACGGATAGTGTTCGGCACGTTCACCAAGACCTACAGCTTCAAGTAACGCCAGTCCTTGCTGTTTTGCATCAGGTAAATTTGCCAACTCAGCCGGCAACATAACATTTTCAAGTGCGGTTAAACTGCTAATTAATAAAAATTGCTGGAAGATAAATCCAACGTGATCTGCTCGTACTTGACTACGTTGCTCTTCATTAAACTGGTGCAATGGGTGGTTTTTAAGATAAACTTCACCTGATGTAGGTAAATCTAAGCCCGCTAAAATAGCTAACAAGGTTGTTTTTCCTGAGCCTGATGAACCTACTATTGCTAATGTTTCACCTGTATTGACCGTTAGGTCAACAGGTTGAAGTAGATCAAGAGTTTTCTCTTCTAACTGCACAGACTTAGTTAACGCACTTACTTTTAATATGGCTTCGGAATTTGACTTCATGAATAAACATCCCATTTATATTTTGTTTTTAAGCTTAATAGCTTTAATTTCTATATCTTTTTCGACATTGGCTAACCCTTCAGCCAGGCATTCTATTTTACTACTAGGTGATAGTGTTAGTGCAAGCTATGGAATGAAACAAAACCAAGGCTGGGTTCACCTGCTAAATACACAATTAACTACGCAAAAAAGTCCTTATAAGATCACTAATGCTAGCATTAGTGGTGAGACTACAACAGGCGGTTTATCAAGGTTACCTGGGATATTAGCCAAAGAAAAGGTTGACCATTTAGTGATAGAACTTGGTGGCAATGATGGCCTTAGAGGCTACTCACCAAAGAAAATTAAAAATAATTTGTTACAAATGATAAAGCTCGCTCAAGATAAAAATATTCCAGTGACACTCTATCAAATCAAAATAACCCCAAATTATGGGCCTCGTTATAATAAAATGTTCGAACAAGTATTTATTGATGTTGCCGCTGAAACTAACATTAACTTGTTACCTTTTTTTGTTGAGCCCTTAGTCACCGACGCCAGTTTAATGCAAAAAGATGGCATTCACCCTAGTGTTAAAGCTCAGCCCATTATTGCTGAATTTGTCGCTAGTCAGTTAAAAGAAATCATGAAAAAATAATATGGACTTTATTTGGATTCTATTTGCCTTCGGTTGTGGGATGGCGGCAAAGTCATTTTCATTACCACCATCAATTGGTTATTTATTTGCAGGATTTTTACTAAATTTTCTCGGTTTTCAAGCCGACGACAGTATCAATACATTAGCAAACCTAGGCATAACCTTAATGTTATTTACTATTGGTTTAAAACTCAATGTTAAAGACTTATTAAAAAAAGAAGTTTGGTTAGGCAGTTTGTCTCATAGTGTCACTTGGGTGTTAATCGGTGCTTTGCTGCTAAAATTATTCGCCCTTGCTGCTATTAGCTACTTTGCTGACTTGTCTTTCTACACCTTAGGTTTAATTATTTTTGCCTTGAGCTTTAGTAGTACGGTTTGTGTCGTTAAGCTTATGGAAGATCACGGCGAAATGCGCACGCGCCACGGTAAATTAGCCGTGGGGATTTTAGTGATACAAGATATTGTCGCGGTAATATTTTTAGTGGTGGCGACTGGTAAGTCCCCAACATTATGGGCTTTACTGTTGTTAAGCGCCTTTTTGATAAAGCCGTTAATCAATAAACTTATTGACCAAGTAGGCCACGGTGAGCTTATTCCGCTAACCGGGTTTTTCTTAGCCTTTGGTGCCTATGAACTTTTTGAGTTAGTGAGTATTAAAGGCGATTTAGGCGCCCTGCTCGTCGGGATGTATTTGGCTTCGCACAGTAAAGCCAGTGAAATTAATAAATCATTGATGGGCTTTAAAGATCTCTTTTTAATTGGTTTTTTCTTATCTATTGGCTTTACCGCATTACCCACATTAGAAATGCTTGCTATGGCAGGTCTACTAACTTTACTTATCCCTGTAAAATTTTGCTTGTTCTTTTTCTTATTCACACAATTTAAATTACGTGGCAGAACCTCTTACTTAACTGCACTAGCATTAAGCAATTTTAGTGAGTTTGGTTTGATCATCGCTTCGCTATCAACAAAAAATGGCTGGTTAACAAATGATTGGTTGGTCATTTTGTCATTGGCCGTTTCCTTATCGTTTATTATTACTAATATCACTTATAACTATGCTCATCAGATTTTCACTCGGCATAAATCGTTTATTTGTAAATACGAAAGAAAAAGTAAACTCAGCGAAGATAACTTTATACAACCTTGTGATGCACCGATTGTTGTAATTGGTATGGGACGCGTTGGTATGGGCGCTTATAAAGCTTTAGACAGCCAGGCTACGGGTCAAGTATGGGGATTAGATGCCGACCAAGGTAAAATCGCTTGGTTAAATGACAATAACGTACAAGCATTTTGTGGTGACGCTGAGAATATCGATTTTTGGGAAAATATAAAAATAGAGAAACTAGAGTTAATCTTGCTCGCTCTGCCACAAATTCAAGATATTAAAAATATAACCTTACAATTAAGACATGCAAATTATCAGGGTCAAATAGCCGCTATTGCTCGGTTTGATGATGAGCGCCAAGAGATTGAAACCTTTGGCGTAGATAAAGTGTTTAACTTCTATACTGAGGCTGGCGTTGGTTTTGCTGAGGAAAGCTTAGCGATGATCAAACCTAATAAGCTGTAATATAATGACTTGAACCAGTAATCAGGTCACTAAAGATTGATTGCTAATAAGTAACAGATCACCTTGTTACTTTGCTTTTACTATCGCCTTTAGGCTGCTCAGTAAACTCATAAGATTATCAGATAATAAAATAGTGATAGCACGACGAAAAGCTAAAGCCCCCTAGCAGACAAACTCGAAAAGGGTGACCTAAAGTCACTTTGTATGTTGCAGGCTTAGCAATGTAACACAGGATTGCTTAAATGCTTAAAATAGACTTAAGGTAATCTTCTTGTTGAAACATCAAATTTCAGGCATAAAAAAACCGACAATAAGTCGGTTTTTTTATATCATTTATAGCACTGAATTTTTAGTAAACTCGGTACATAAAAAGTAAGTGGCATCCCTAAGGGGATTCGAACCCCTGTTACCGCCGTGAAAGGGCGGTGTCCTAGGCCTCTAGACGATAGGGACACTAAAACTATTGAGCAACTGAACATTGAACAAACAAGGTTCAGCTACTTAGAAAAGCATCAAACAAGATTTTCATCTCGCTTTTATGATTGAAACGTTCTTCAACCAAAGGAAACAACAAGACCTAGTTTGCTATACCCTTTTACCTATTTATTAACTTCCGATAAAGGAAATAAAAAATAAGTGGCATCCCTAAGGGGATTCGAACCCCTGTTACCGCCGTGAAAGGGCGGTGTCCTAGGCCTCTAGACGATAGGGACACTAAAACTATTGAGTAAGTGAACATTGAATAAACAAGGTTCAACTACTTAGAAAAGCATCGTACAAGATTTACATCTTGTTTTTATCATTGAAAAAATTCTTCAACCAAAGGAGATAACAAGACCTAGTTTGTTATACCCTGTTTACTTATTAAATTACTGCCAATATGGCGATAAAAAATAAGTGGCATCCCTAAGGGGATTCGAACCCCTGTTACCGCCGTGAAAGGGCGGTGTCCTAGGCCTCTAGACGATAGGGACACAAATACTATCGTGAAAAGTAAACTTTTCTATTTTAAGTGATAAAAAACACTTAAAACCAATATTATTTAAATAAAGATTAACTTAATTAAATAACTTAAAACTTGGTGGAGCTATGCGGGATCGAACCGCAGACCTCTTCGCTGCCAGCGAAGCGCTCTCCCAGCTGAGCTATAGCCCCGCTACAAATTAATAACATGGCCTAATATGCTATAAATTCATTGCCTAACAAATGATTAATCACTCGTTGAAAGCGAGGCGCATTCTAAGCACCCGCCCTAAAACTGTCAACTATTATTTTAGATAAAAAGGTATTTTTTGCAAAGTTTTTAGTTAAGTGTTTACTTAAGCATCAAGTTGACTATTTTTTGTTTAATCAGTGATTTATCAATATCAACTTTTCGAAAGCGCTTTTATTTATCTGCAATTAAGCGATGTCACTAATGTTAAACGATTATTTATCTACAAGGTGATATTTTTTACTTGATTTCAAAGAATACACGAAGGCAAGCTCAATGAAATAAGGGTTTATAGTTTCTTTATGACAAAATTGGGGGTAAAGTTGCACTAAGATATAATAATAAGAATTTTTCATGCAGCTAGAAAAGCTAAATGTTGTCGCTATTGGTGGCGGACACGGTTTAGGTCGTGTGTTATCTACTCTCTCTTTTTTAAAAAAGCAGTTAACGGGTATAGTAACCACAACCGATAATGGAGGCTCTACTGGCCGCTTACGCAGACGCAGTAGTTCTATTGCTTGGGGCGATTTACGTAATTGTTTAACATTACTTGTTGATAAGGACTCTGTTGGCAGCCAATTATTTGATTTTAGATTTGATGGGCAAGATGAACTGGGTGGTCACAATCTAGGAAATCTTATTTTATATGCCCTGGAGAAATTGCAATCTCGGCCACTTGATTCAATAAAGCTTGTCAGACGTTTATTAGGGGTTAGAACGCCTTTGTATCCAATGTCAGAGACACCAACCGATCTTATGGCCTTCTACCCCAAGGGACGTTGTAAAATAGGTGAACTCTCAGTTGATAAAATGCCAATAATGCCAGAAAAATTATTATTAGCCCCGTTGGTTAAAACCTTACCTTTGTGCATTGAGTCAATAAGGTCTGCTGATTTGATTATTTTAGGCCCTGGGAGCTTTCTTACCAGCGTTATTCCACCCTTGTTAGTGCGCGATATTACTAAAGCGATTCAGGCAAGCTCTGCTCATTGTGTGTTTATTGAGAACTTAGGTCCAGAAGACAGTCCAGCCGCAGCACTATCGTTAGATGAGAAACTTAACTGGATTAAAGAAAATATTGGCTGCTTACCTATTGATAGTGTTATTTGTCAAAGTGAAACAGTAACATCTACTATTTTACCCGTTATTCATTGCGACCTATCTAGTGATTCAGACAGTCATTACCATGATAAAGAGAAGCTGTTACAGGCATTAAAACTTTGCATAAGTGGTATTAATAAAAAAAATAGTATTTTTGCCTAATTTCTAGACTTCTAATAAAAAACCGTAAAATGATCATCCATTTTACGGTTTGTTAGTTTTTAGTTTTTAGTTTTTAGAAGCCTCGTCTTGGCTAATACGGCTAGCAACAGCACCTGTTTGATTTTTATATTTGGCATCTTCACGTTTATTATAAGGACGTGCAGCGCTTGAAGACATAGTTTCAAAGTTTAGTGCAGCTATTTTCATTTTAGGACGAAGCGCCAAAGGAAGCTTACCACTATTATAAAACTCTAAAACAATCTGTCCAGACCAACCGGGATCGATGCGATGCGCGGTGACATGGACCATTAAGCCCAAGCGCGCTAATGATGAACGACCATCCAACCAACCAACGATATTATCAGGTAGGGTGACCGACTCATAGGTAACCGCTAGCGCTAATTCACCTGGATGTAAAAAGAAAGCCTCACCATCAGCAATAACAATTTCATCACTCATTACTGAGTCCATCGCTTTTTGCATTTCAGCTTTGGGACCACTTAAGTCGATATAAGGTGCGGTATGATCTTGAAAAACGCGAAATTCATTACCTAAACGAATATCAACACTTACCCCTGAAATCATACTGCTGTCGGGTGCGGGTGTAATAATAATTTCACCTCTTTCAAGCGATGTTTCTATGTCTTTGTCGGACAATCTCATGTTAGTTCTTCTTACGTTATTACTTTAAGGTTAGGAAATTAGCTATAGAGACTAATCTTCAATCAATAGTTTTGCGGTATTTGGACTGCGCGAATCCAACTGCAGATATAACTGTGCAGCGATAGTTCGCGCTATCTTACGATATTGCTCACTGATGTTACTAGTGTTATCTGTTAATAATGGCGAAACCCCTTGGTCTGCATCGCGACGAATACTGACATCAAGCGGCAGTTGTCCTAAAAGTTGCGTATCATATTTATTGGCAACCCGTTGGCCTCCACCTTCACCAAACAAGTGTGATTGATGACCACAATTTTCGCATTGGTGATAACTCATATTTTCAATAATACCGAGCACAGGTACTTTTACTTGTTCAAACATCGCAATACCCTTTATCGCGTCAGCCAGTGCTATATCTTGTGGTGTGGTAATAACCACAGAAGCTGCCACGGGTACTTGTTGTGATAACGTTAATTGAATATCACCGGTACCTGGGGGCATATCAACAATTAAATAATCTATACCTTGCCAATCAGTTTCGTTAAGTAATTGACTAAAAGCTCTGCTTGCCATTGGGCCTCGCCAAACAGTTGCATCATCTTCATCGACTAAGAAACCCAATGACATTGCGCTTAAACCATTAGCATTTATTGGCGTGAGTAATTTACCATCATCAGAGCTGGGCTTTGCTCCTTTTAAACCCAGTAATGTAGGAACTGATGGGCCATAAATATCCGCGTCTAAAATGCCAACCGAAGCTCCTTCTGCGATTAATGCATAGGCAAGATTAACCGCTGTTGTCGACTTCCCTACTCCACCTTTTCCAGAGGCAATAGCAATAATATTCTTTATACCTAGGAGTTCATGGCGCCGAACCGGCTTAACATTATACTTAACATCAAAACGAACGGTTTGCTTAACTTCTTTAGTAAGCATTTCACTTAATAAGTGTATTTCACTATTGCAGGGGAAAGGTAAAGACAATTTAATAACAATATCATTGCCTTTTTCTAAGGTAATTTCAGGGTCAATATCAGGATACAACATTCCTTGAGGAAAATTTTCACTGCGATAACGATTTAAGCTATCAACAAGCGTTTGTTTAGCGTCACTGGGGAGTGTTTTTGACGAAAATATCTTTGAGAACATTTTAAAAGGCACTTTATCGCGTTTAGGCAATAATTATTAATGAAAAGTAATGACAAATTCTGTACCATTCCATTCATAATTACCACCAATAAATGTAAACTTTCTATGTCGTCATCAGAGTCATCATCAACTGCTAAAAATAAACGTAAAATTCTTGTAACTTGTGCGCTGCCTTATGCCAATGGCTCTATTCATTTAGGTCATTTACTCGAACATATTCAGACCGATATTTGGGTGCGTTTTCAACGTATGCGCGGCCATGAAACTTATTTTGTTTGTGCTGATGATGCCCATGGCACGCCTATTATGCTTAAAGCGCATGAGTTAGGGGTAACACCTGAAGAAATGATCAATGGTGTCCGTGAAGAGCATATGAGCGACTTTGCAGACTTTCACATTAGTTTCGATAACTATCATTCAACGCATAGCCCAGAGAATGAAGCGTTTGCTCACGAAATTTATAATCGTTTACATGCTAAAGGTCATATTAAAACCAGGGTCATCTCTCAACTATACGATCCAGAAAAAGGGATGTTTTTACCTGACCGCTTTGTCAAGGGTACTTGTCCTAAGTGTCAGGCCGCCGATCAAAACGGCGATAGCTGTGACGAGTGTGGCGCGACGTATTCGCCTACTGAAGTGCTAAACCCGCGTTCAGTTGTTTCTGGCGCAACACCAGTATTAAAAGATTCAGAGCACTACTTCTTTGATTTACCTGCTTTTAGTGAGATGTTGCAAGATTGGACACGAAGTGGCGCATTACAAGATGAAATGGCTAATAAGTTAGCGGAATGGTTTGAGTCAGGTCTACAACAATGGGATATCAGCCGCGACGCTCCTTATTTTGGCTTTGAAATACCCAATGCTCCGGGCAAATATTTTTATGTCTGGCTAGATGCTCCTATTGGTTACATGGGTAGTTTCAAAAACTTATGTGATAAAACCGGTATCGATTTTGATGCGTTTTGGGCACTTGACTCAGAAGCTGAGCTCTACCATTTTATTGGCAAAGACATTATATATTTTCATAGTTTATTCTGGCCAGCTATGCTCGAAGGTGCAGGTTTTAGAAAACCAACGGCAGTGCATGCTCATGGTTTTGTGACTGTTAATGGCGCAAAAATGTCTAAGTCTAAAGGCACCTTTATTAAAGGTCGTACTTATTTAGATCATTTAAACCCTGAATATTTGCGTTATTACTATGCGGCTAAATTAACTCATAAAATTGATGATTTAGACTTAAATCTTGAAGATTTTGCGCAACGAGTCAATTCAGACTTAGTGGGTAAAGTGGTTAATATTGCCTCACGTTGTACCAGTTTCATAACTAAACGCTTTGACGGTATGTTGTCAGAAAACATCGACAACCCAGCTCTCGCTGAAGAGGTCATGGCGGCAGGTGACTCTATTGCCGCTCACTATGAAGCGCGTGATTTTGCCCGTGGTATGCGTGAAATAATGGCATTGGCCGACAAAGTTAACGAATATATAGCCGTAAAAGAACCATGGCAGTTAGTGAAAGATGAAACTAAGCAACAAGAAGTGCAAGACATCTGTTCCCTAGGTATCAATATGTTTCGCACCTTAATGATTTATTTAAAGCCAGTATTACCGGTGTTAGCCGATAGCACAGCGACGTTTTTAAATGATGAATTAACTTGGGAAGGACATAAAAAATTATTGACAAGCCACAAGATCAATAAATTTAAAGCCTTACTACAGCGTGTCGACATGGATAAAGTTAACGCAATGACAGATGCATCAAAAGACAATTTACTTGTTAAAGATGACGCTGAAAAACCGGTAAAAAAAGCGAAAAAAGAAAAAATCGTCGATAATAGTGCGGCTCTTAATGATCCATTAGGGTGTGATCCTATTAGCGAAGAAATTCAATTTGACGATTTTGCTAAAATTGATTTGCGTATAGTAAAAATCATTAATGCCGAGCATGTAGAAAAAGCTGATAAACTGTTACGTTTGACCCTTGCTCTTGATTCAAAAGAAGAAGGTGGTGAAACACGCCAAGTGTTTGCCGGTATTAAGTCAGCGTATCAACCAGAAGATTTAATTGGTAAGCATACCGTGATGGTTGCTAATTTGGCGCCAAGAAAAATGCGTTTTGGTATGTCTGAAGGCATGGTGCTTGCGGCAGGCCCTGGTGGTAAAGATTTATGGATATTAAATCCTGACGACGGTGCACAGCCGGGTATGCGGGTGAAATAACAACCCTCAGTCAGCTGTTAATACCAAAGAAATAAAAGCAGTGAACGTTCACTGCTTTTTTGTATTATAATTTTCAAATAGTTCGTTACAATTATTATGGCAAAATACTTATGAGTACAATATTTTAATGTTGTTTATTAAACCACCGTTATTAGTACAAATTATCTTAGCGATGTTTCTTGGGTTGTTGATGGGGTATCACTTTTCAACCGAATATTCAGTGATTGATAACACCGCCAATGCTTTTGTTACTGCCCTGCAAATGACCGTACTGCCTTATATTGTGCTGTCACTAGTTGTTGGTATAGGTGGGCTTACGCCGAGTAAAGCCAAAAAGGTCTCTAAACAAAGTTTATTGATTATCTTAATGATGATAGCGGTCGTACTATTTTTTATTTTTAGCACCCCTTTGTCCTTTCCTCAATGGCAACATGCCGAGTTTTATTCTAATAACACCATACAATCTGTGCCAGAATTTAGCTTGGTTGACTTATTTATCTCGGCAAACCCTTTTAATGCCTTAGCAAATACTTTAATCCCTGCGGTAGTTTTTTTTAGTATCTGTATGGGGCTTGGTTTAATGAAGATTAAATCTAAAAGACAAACCTTGTTAATGCTTTCAAACTTACAACAAGCAACCGCAAACATTAATGGTTTTATTATGAAATTTGCCCCTTTGGGTATATTTTGTATCGGTTGGCGTGCCGCTGTTACTCTTGATGCAAGCCAACTCGATGGTTTAGTTGTTTATATGCTTAGTGCAATAGTTTTGGTAACTCTGCTTTGTTTTGTAGTATTCCCCGCCATTGTTGCTACGGTCACCCCTTTTGGTTATCGAGAAATAGTTAGTGTTTCTCGCGAGCCAATGATCACTGCTTTTGCTACAGGCAGCTTCTTTTCAGTATTGCCTGTGATTGTTGAAAACACTAAAAAATTACTTAAGCAAAAATACCCTCAAGATAGCGATCTTGAAAAAATATCAGAGATTATTGTGCCAATATCTTTTAGTTTACCCGTCGGTGGTAAGCTGCTTGCTTTACTTTTTGTGCTCTTTGCCGCTTGGTTCTCTGGTGCCCATATTTCTTTTACTGATCATATCAATCTAGTTGTTGCTGGTTTGCCACAGTTATTTGGTAGCACAACATTAGCGATGCAAAATTTACTAGAATTGTTTAATGTTTCCGGTGCTATGTTCGACTTTTATTTAGTGGCAGAGAACCTTATTGGCGCTCGACTAAGTGCTATTTTTTCAGTGGTATTTTCTAGCTGTTTACCGCTATTAATTGCCACGGCAATGTTAAAGCGCTTTACTATAAAATGGCGTGTACTGCTGCGTAACTTAGCGATAATCCCACTTGTTTCGGTATTGGCATTTATCTCCTTACGTTTCAGTTTTGACGCTATAAGTCACCAGTATCAAGGTTATACTAAATTTATAGAGCGAGACTTTTTGTTCACTAGTGTTCAAAGCAGCTACCTCGAAAACAGCCCTGCTAATGCTGTCACCAAACCTACATTTTCTCCTGTGCTAAAACGAATTCAGCAACGTGGTTTTATTAGGGTTGGCTATTTCAGAGATGACTTACCTTATGCCTTTCATAACAATAACGGTAAGTTGGTCGGTTTTGATATTGAAATAATGAATCAACTTGCCATTGACCTCAACGTCAATGTTGAATTTGTAAGAATATTTCATCATCAAGCGGAAGCACTCTTACAATCAGGCTATTTAGATATCACGACAGGTATTCCTGTTATCCCAGATAATATGACTAAATTCACGCTTACGGTGCCTTATTCTCAGCAATCACTGGCCTTTATTGTAAAAGATGAAAGGCGTGTAGAGTTTAAGCAATGGTCTAAAATCATTGAAAATAAAGCGCTAATTATCGGTATACCTGAAACTTTTTTCTACCAAACAGCTGTTGAACGCAACTTTATTTATAATAAGGCCTGGAAAATATCAACACCCAGATTATTCTTTAAAGAAAAGCATCAACATTTTGATGGGATGTTATTTGGTGCTGCTGCAGCTTCTGCCTGGACATTATTACATCCTGAGTACACAGTTATTGTGCCTAAACCTGTCTTAGCACCTATATCTATGGCATTCCCGATTAATCATAACGATCAAGCTTTTGAACTGTTTATGCGTAATTGGATAAATATGAAACAACAAAGCAAAGTTATTGATAAATTATTTAATTATTGGATCAGTAATAAAGCCCCTGTTAAAGCAAATATAAGTAAGTAACCTAGTGATAAAAATGAAGCCAACAAGTAAAACCAACAATAAATTAATACTAATGCTGACGTTGATCGGATTATCAGCATGCTCATCTCAATATACCGTTTCAACAAATTTGGACAAAGAAAATTTTCAAACATACTTCAGCCATGCACAGGTAAAATTTTTTCAAGATGAGAGTGAATTTCCTGGCCGTTATAAACTTATTGGCTTAGTTGAAGGTGAAGATTGTCAGGCAAAAAGTCATCATGCCTTACCTGATAAAATAGCGGCAAGAACTGAAGCGCGCAGACAAGCGGCTCAGCAACAAGCGAATGCGATAATTTTTAGTGGTTGCGCGCTGATTGATGACGACCAAGCAAATAAGCAATGTAATGCAACACTTGTCTGCTATGGTATGGCTTATCAAGTTGAACCGCTTAAAAAGATTAACTAATGACTGTATCACCTGAAAACCAGGTAACCTTTAACTATATTGGTCGCGTTAATTCTCCCTACAAAGAAAAATTCGCTATTCCTCGTCAACCGGGTCTAGTGAGTGCAGCACAAGGCTCAATTTTATTGCTTGATGATGCCAATAACGAAGAGTTACTTCGTGGCATTGAGCAATTTAGTCATCTGTGGATATTGTTTATATTTCATGGTACGCAGCGCCAAGGTTGGAAACCGCTCGTGAGACCACCTCGCTTGGGAGGGAATAAAAAATTGGGGGTATTAGCCACTCGCTCTACATTCAGACCTAACCCAATTGGCATGTCGGTAGTAAAGTTAGAGGGTATTACGCAAAACAACAAACAAACTGTTATTAATATTTCTGGACTAGATCTGCTTGATCAAACGCCCGTTGTTGATATTAAACCTTATATTCCCTACTCTGATAGTATTGATAATGCACAGGCCGGCTTTGCACAACAACAACCCTTGCAAGCGTTAACCACCAAGTTTTCTCAGCAAGCACAAGATGATATGCAAAAGTATCAACGAGAGTATCCAGAGCTAGCACTTTTTATTGAACAAGTCTTAGCGCAGGACCCTAGGCCCGCTTATAAAAAGCGACAAGGCGATGATAAAATCTATGGCATGAAACTCTATAATTTAAATATATGCTGGCAAGCAAATTTAAATAATGAGATGTATGTGCTGTCAATAAATAAAGTTGATGATTAACTTTAAAACACACTCAGCAACTCAATATAAAAAAGGTCAGCAGAGCTGACCTTTAACATTCAAATAAATGACCACTTTAACTAAGAAAATTTAGTGGTGATGACCGCCAGCGCCATGTGCGTGACCATGTTCGATTTCTTCATCTGTAGCAGCACGGACATCAATGACGTCTAAGTCAAAGGTTAATACCATACCAGCAAGAGGTGGGTTAATATCAACAGTGACCATAAACTTACCCGCTTTAACAATAGTCACTTGACGTTGACCTTGCTCAGTTTCAACGGAAGCTGTCATGCCAGCTTGCCATTTAGTGGTCCCTTGACCGTCTTGTAGATGTTTTGCTGGAACACGTTGGATCATATCTTCTTTACGTTCACCGTAAGTATCTTCTGGTTGTAGCGTAACTGAAAATTTGTTGCCTACTTCTTTACCCACTAAGGCATTTTCAACACCGACTAACATATTTTTATAGCCATGAAGATAGGCTAAAGGATCGCCCGCGTATGATGATTCAATTTCATTGCCAGCTTCATCTTTTAAGGTGTAGTGAAATTGAACAACGGTTTTATCTGCAATTTTCATTTTAAATCCAATTTAATTAATACAATAATAATTTTCTGCGAGTGTAGCAAAAACAGACGCTAGCCACTATGCCCAAAGTAATAAAATAACCACGCTAACAATAATTAATAACATGCCTAAGTATTCAAAGCGACTAATACGCTCCTTAAAAATTCGGTAAGTTAACAATAAAGTAATAAAAAACTCTACTTGCCCTAGTGCCTTCACATAGGCTGCATTTTGAAAACTAGCGGCAGTAAACCAACCAATTGAACCAATAACGCTGGTGATGCCAACAAATAAACACATACGCCAATGTTTAGCCATTAAGGTAAGTTGTTTTCTATCTTTTAAACTAAGATAAATAATTGATATGACGGACTGTACACCAACCATAAACAACAAGGTAACAGCGGCACTAACCATTAAATCTGTGTTTAGGGCCAAGCTTGATTCTCTAATTAATAAGGTCGTAATGGCTAAGGCTAACCCTGAAGATAAGCCAAAACCAGCGCCAGGGTTTTTAAAAATATCAGTAACGGTAAATTTTACTTTTGAGACAATTAACACGCCTATCACACCAATAAAAACAGATAACCACGCTAGCAATGATAAGGAAACTGAAAAGAACAAGGCTCCCACGACAGCAACTTGAATAGCTTCAGTTTTAGCTAAACTTGTTGCTACCGCAAAATTACGATATTTAAAAGCCGCAACCAAACAAAAAGTCCCAATAATCTGCATCAGACAGGCGATAAGCGCGTACATAAGAAAATGACGGTTAAGCAAAGGTAAAGACACTGCTCGCTGTTCGGTGATAAAGAGTAAATATATAAAAGCAAAAGGCAGCGCATAGATATAGCGCACACCTGTCGTCGCCATCGCACTTAAGTGTCCCAATAGCTTCTTTTGTCCGGCGGTGCGAATAGCTTGCATAACAGCGGCAAGTAAAGTGAAATAAACCCAGAGTTCTAAAGATAAGAAAGAAAAGTCCAAAACCTATCCTAATGATGAAAACGACCAGCAAAATAATGTTAGGCAAGGGCAATAAAAAGCCTTTTATGCTTTATGTTACCAATTAATATTGATAATGTTTAAATATTGAAATTCAAAGTAACCTTAAAACTATGACAGAACAGCTACCGATCGCTATTATGCCGGGTAACGATTTACTGGAAAAGTTTACTCAGATAAAGTCAGTGTGTAATAAGCTTGAAGCACAATTTAATTTTCAAACATTAACTGCAAATTGGTATGGTGATGAAAATAATATTTTATTAATCAATCTCTATCTAGAAACTCAGCAATTTGTTGATGAAGAGATAACTAAAGCCCATCAGGAAGAGATTAGCTATTTTTCTGATGATGTATTTAGTGTTTACCAAAAAGAACATCAGCAGGTAAAATGTTTTATTGCGATAACGCCAGCTGAGTTAATTCTGCTAGCGCAAGAGAAAAAATTATTACCTCGCTACATTCAAGTAAAACTGCACAAGGTACTGAATTTAATTGCCACTAAGTTAACGCTACCCCATATATAAGCAAGTGTAAGAAATAGCGTTAAACCATTGAACTCGTCAGTTAAAGACTATTTACTATGTCTTTAACCAGTTCAGGACCTTGGTATATAAAACCAGTATAAACTTGTACTAATTTAGCACCCGCCGCTATTTTCTCTTGTGCATCACGGCCACTCGAAATACCGCCAACACCGATTATAGGTAATTTATTATCTAGGGCTATCGCCAATAAACGAATAACCTCGGTACTTTTGTCTTTTACTGGCTCACCACTGAGACCCCCCTGCTCTTCTCCATGCTCTAAGCCAACCACACCTTCACGTGAAAGTGTGGTGTTAGTGGCAATAACGCCATCAATATTATTGCTAATCAAACATTGGGCAATCGATTCAATCTCTTCATGACTTAAATCAGGTGCTATTTTTACGGCTAACGGTACATATTTACTATGCAATTCGGTCAATACTTTTTGTTCTGATTTAAGCGCGGCTAATAGCTCATTTAATGCATCACCATATTGTAATGAACGTAAACCTGGCGTATTTGGCGATGAGATATTTATAGTGATATAGGTTGCGTAGTTATAAACTTTACGCATACAAATAAGATAATCGTCTTTAGCTTGCTCATCTGGGGTATCTTTATTTTTACCAATATTAATACCCAGCACGCCTTTAAAATTTGCCTTACGTACTTGATCAATTAAGTAATCAACGCCTTTGTTATTAAAGCCCATGCGGTTTATAACTGCATTTGCTGTCGGTAAACGGAAAATACGTGGTTTTGGATTGCCTGGTTGTGGCTTAGGTGTCACAGTTCCTATCTCAACAAAGCCAAACCCCATGGCATCAAACGCGTTAATACATTCGCCATTTTTGTCTAATCCAGCCGCTAAACCAACAGGATTAGGAAAGGTAATACCCATGGCTTCGACTGGTTTATCAGTAATGTTTTGTTTATAAAGTAAATTTAATGGTGTTGAACCCGAGGCTTTAAAGCCTTTTATCGTCAGCTCATGAATAGCTTCAGGATCAAACTTGAATAATACTTTACGAATTGCGGAATAAAACATATTGCCTCTGGACGGATAAGTTAACGCGAAAAAACTTTAATTAAAATCGAAAACGACCTAAAAAAAGTCCCCACTTAGTAGTGAGGATTTTATCAGTTAAATCAATCTCGTTAAAGCTTGATTAATGGCTTTGACTTATTTTGCTGGATCGCAATTTAAACTCAGTAACATTAACTCTCTTAGCGCAACAGAGAACTTTGCAAACTCATGCGTGCGACCAATTCTAAAGTCAGCTAAGATTTGGTTCCAACGTTCAAGTGGTTGAGCATTCGTCTTAATCCAGTTATTAAGTAAGGCTTCAATTTCAGGTTGTTCAACACCACAATCGCAGTGTAAAACGACCTGTGCTAATGAACGTTGCTGCCAATCAAGTTCCTCTCTAAATGAAGCTCTAGCAAGCGCTTGCCAGTGATTAGATACCGGTTGGCTAGTGATCTGATCTAAGAACCAATGCAAGTCTAAACGAACACCTAGTTTGAAGTATAAATCAGCAACTAATTCAATTGGACGATTATCCGCTATTGAAATATCAGCAATATCCATTACCGGGAATAATGAACTTAACTGTGAAATACGTTTTGCGATTTTCACTGGAACGCCTGTTCCAACTAGATCTGTTTCAACACGTTTTAGTTGCTCAACTTCTGCAGTAACTAATAACTTATCTAAATTTTTGGCTAAATTTTCAAACGTTGGGCGATACATAGCGATTGTTTCAGCAATACCTAACGCTTTATTACGATGGCGTAAGAACCAGCGTGTTGCTCGTCTTACCGTACGGCGCATTTGAAATAACATTTCAGTTTGAATAGAAGTCGAAATTTTATTATCTAATTCGGTAATTTGGTTCCAAATAGTTGACAACTCAAAAACTTCACTGGCCATAACATAACAATTGGCGATTTCAGCAACCGTTGCACCTGTTTCTTCATGCATGCGATTAACAAAATTGAACCCCATATCGTTACCAATATCATTGGCTAATTTTGTCGCTATAATTTCAGCACGCAGAGGATGCAGCTGCATTTGTTCTTGATACTTAACCTGTAATTGTGGAGGGAAAGCTTCAAGCAATAAACGATTGTGATAAGGGTTGTCTGTAATACCTGGACAAACCAAATCTTCTTTTAAGACCATTTTGCCATAGGCAAGTAGTACAGAAATTTCTGGGCGAGTTAAGCCTTGGCCTTTAGATAAACGCTCAGAGATTTCATCGTCGGTTGGAATAAACTCTAAAGCACGATCTAATTTGCCCGCTTTTTCTAAGCCATGGATAAAACGCTCTTGCTCTTTTAATTGTTTGACGCCACGCATTGCCGTAATAGACAATGAATGGGTTTGACGATAACAGTCTTCTATAACAATTTTACCGACATCATCAGTCATGTCATAAAGTAACTGATTACGTTGTTTAACAGTTAAGTCACCATTTTGTACTAAACTGTTTAATAATATTTTAATGTTAACTTCATTATCAGAACAATCAACACCGCCGGCATTATCAACAGCGTCGGTATTAATTCGTCCACCACGTAAACCAAACTCAACACGACCCAGTTGGGTGAAACCTAAGTTACCGCCCTCACCAACAACTTTGGCTTGTAATTCTTTACCATTGATACGCAATGAGTCGTTCGCTCTGTCGCCAACGTCAAGATGGCTTTCTTTTGAACTTTTAACATACGTGCCAATACCACCATTCCACAATAAATCCACTTTCATTTTTAAAATGGCTTGCATTAAATCAATCGGTGACATGGTTTGTTTTTGTGTACCAAGCATTTTCTTAATTTGTGGTGTTAACTTGATAGATTTCACATGACGGCTGAAAATCGCACCACCTTCAGAAATTAATTCTTTATTGTAATCTTCCCAAGTACAGCCCGGCATATTAAATAAACGTTCACGCTCTACATAAGAGCTTGCTGCGTCGGGATTAGGGTCAATAAAAATATGCATATGGTTAAATGCAGCTTGTAAACGGATGTGTTTTGACAACAACATACCATTACCAAATACATCACCTGCCATGTCACCAATAGCAATACAGGTGAAATCAGTTGTTTGACAATCAATATCCATTTCGCGGAAATGACGTTTAACAGACTCCCAAGCGCCTTTAGCCGTAATTCCCATCGCTTTATGGTCATAGCCAACACTACCACCAGAAGCGAACGCATCGCCCATCCAGAAGTTATATTCATCGGAAATCGCATTAGCAGTATCTGAGAAGGTTGCCGTGCCTTTATCGGCAGCAACTACCAAATAAGCGTCATCATCATCAAGACGAACAACATTAAGTGGTGGCACAATTACGCCATCAATAATGTTGTCGGTGATATCTAACAAACCACGAATGAAGGTACGGTAACATTCTTTACCTGCTTCAAATATTTCTTGTCTAGTACCGCCTACAGGGAGTTGTTTACAAACAAAACCACCTTTAGCGCCAACAGGAACAATAACCGTATTTTTAACTTGTTGAGCTTTAACTAAGCCTAAAACCTCGGTGCGGAAATCTTCTTGTCTGTCTGACCAACGTAAACCACCACGGGCGACTTTGCCACCGCGTAAATGAACACCTTCAAGTTGTGGTGAATAAACAAATATTTCAAATTCAGGAAGCGGCAATGGAACGTCACTTATCTGGCGAGGTAAGATCTTAAATGAAATGTAAGATTTTTGACCTGTGATCGGATGCGGTTGAAAATAGTTAGTACGAATGGTGGCACTGATCATTTCAACAAAACGGCGGATAATCCGGTCATCATCTAAGTTAGCGACATTATCGAGAGATTTTTCAATATCGGCACTGACTTTATTCAACGCTTTTTCTGAAATTTTCGTTGTTGGATCAAAGCGGAAAATAAAGAACTTAATCAGTAATTCGGCAATGTTGGGGTAACGAGCAAAAGTATCTTCGATATAACTTTGACTAAAGGTACCACCAATTTGACGCTCATATCGTGCATAAGCACGGATAATAGAAACTTCGCGACCACCAAGCTCGGCACCTAAAATTAAACGGTTAAAACCATCATCTTCTAAATCACCCGCCCAAACTTTTGCAAAGGCGTCTTGGAACAAGTTTTGTACTATTTCAAGGGTGAACTTACCTTGCCCGGTAAGTAACATCGAAAAGTCTAAGATCCAACAATGTTCACCCGTTAATGTTTTAACTAAATAAGGGCTTTCACCAATAACACGTAAACCGAAGTTTTCAAGGATAGGTAAAATATCTGACAAGTGGATGGGGTCGCCGGTATGGAACAATTTTAATTTTACGTGACGGCTGTTAGCACTTTCTTCTTGTGGCTGATAAAACAACATTTCCAGTGGGTTTTCTGCTGATAACGACTCAAGTTTTTCAATATCAACGATTGCCGTGCCCGGTAACACTTCATCTTTGTAAGATTGTGGAAAACTACAGTATTTACGACTTAATGTTTTACCTTTAGCTTCACCTTTATGAGAGTTCAGAGATGCTGCGAGTTTATCATCCCAGCTTCTTGCTGCTTCATTTAAGTTCTTTTCAATTTGTTTCACGTTGATATCTGCTTTAGTTGATTTAACACGAACAATATAGTGGGTACGCGCTTGTGCTGATTCAGAAAAGTAAGTGGTAAACTCGACTTCTTGACTGCTACCAAATGCTTCTTTGAGTAACTTTTGGGTATTTACACGTAATTCAGTGTTATAACGCTCTCTGGGCACATAGACCATACAAGAGTAAAAACGATCAAAAGCATCACGGCGAACAAAGAGTCCAGAGTAATCACGTTCTTGCATTTGGAAAATGCCTAAAACATTTTTTAATAATTCATCTGTACTACTTTGTAATATTTCGTCACGTGGGTAAGTTTCTAAAATATTAATCATCGCTTTATACGCGTGAGTACCACGAGCAAAACCAGAGCTTTCACAAACGGTGGTTACTCTAGACTTTATTAACGGTAAGTCTAAGGCACTATTGGTATAATAAGCAGAGCCAAATAAACCAACAAAGCGTTCCTCACCAATAACATTACCTTCAGCATCGAAACGTTTTACGCCAATATAATCTAAGTGGGCAGGACGATGTACGCGTGACCGAGAATTGGTTTTGGTCAAAATTAACGGGTTAACCCCTAAAGCAAGCTCACGAGCAGAGCTAGATAATGTTGAGATTAAGCGCTCTACTGTGCCATCAGAGCGCTTCATTAATCCTAAACTTGATTCAACATTGGCCGAGAGTGCCATATCACCTGTTAACGTTTTAACATTGTATGAGCGGTAGCCTAATAAAGTGAAGTTATCGTTTAACATCCACTTTAAGAACTCTAATGCGTCATCATGATCATTGATTGAACAAGGTAACTTTGCTTCGGCTGTTTCGGTGATCACTTCACCAAGACGGGCACGCATGGCTTGCCAATCATCAACCGTTATCGCAATGTCATTGACCACTGAATGAAGCTCTTTGGTTATTTTAACAAGGACTTTTTGATCGGTTTGACGGTCAACTTCAATAAAAAAAACAGCGACAGCCGTTGCTGATTTTAACGATTTATTAGCGGCTGCCGATAAACGTGTAATTTGATTTTTGTCATCACGAATAATATTAATAGGACTATTTAACATTAAATGTGGTGATAAGCCTAAACGGTTAAGGGCAATTCGCAATGAATCAACAAGAAATGGCATATCAGCGATAATGACTTCGATAATAGTATGACTTGATTTCCAGCCATGCTTAGAAACTTGAGGATTAAAAACTTTAATCTCCGGTGCATTATTTTGGTGACCATTTAACGAATTCCACAAACTCAACGTCGCACCGTACATATCACTATCGTTACGATGCTCTAAATCAAGCGTGGAAATATTACTATAAAGGAGCTCTGCAAACTGCTCAACGAGCGGAGCTGTTTTAGCGGGAACTTTTTGCTGAATTAACTGTGCTACATTCGAGAGTATCACTGAGGGTAAACCGTCTACTAACGCCATGCCGTTTTCCTTTTTGGATAAAACGCTGTTGTACTGAATCATTTCAAAATTGATTATTTAAAACAATTAACAGGGTAATTTGTATAATTTTTTATATAAATATTTATTATTGTCTAAAAGAATAGACTATATGTGCGATTTTATTAAGAATTTTAGGCTATTGCGAGGAATATTTTACTATTTATGGTGATTAATTATTTACAGCGGCTTGTCAAAATTACTGAGAGTAATTGTTTATTCACTTGTTATAAATAGAAAATGACCTTTCGGTCATTTTCTTGTTTATTTATGCAGGTTTAACGTATTAACCTTATTTCTTATTAGGCCATAAAAAAGCAGCAATAGCAGGTAGGACCAGTACTGCAGCGATCATATTCACCAAGAACATGAAGGTTAAGAGTATTCCCATATCGACTTGAAATTTCAAATCTGACCAAAACCAGGTTGAAACGCCAATCGCTAAAGTAACACCGGTTATTAAGACTGCACTGCCTCGCTCTTTCAAAGCAAGTAAATAAGCTTCTTGAACTTGGTAACCCTCACGTAATTTTATACTCATCGTTGACAAGATATAAATACCGTAATCAACACCAATACCAACACCTAAAGCAATAACCGGAAGTGTAGAAACCGTTAGGCCAATATCAAGTGCAGTCATTAACCATTGCGCTAACGTTGACACGACATAAAGCGGCACGATAACGACAATCGTGGCACGCACACTTCTAAAGCTAATGAAACACAATAAAGTTACCGCGCCATAAACGTAAAGCATCATCGGCGTTTGCGCTTCAGCGACCGCTTCATTAGTCGCAGCCATAACACCAACAGGGCCTGAGGCAAGTTTAAACTTAACCTTGTCTGTTTCTAATGCTTGAGTAACAACTTTTACTTTATCAACAACTCGATTAATGGTTTCAGCTTTGTGATCTTCTAAGAAAAGAATCACGGGCATAACACTACAATCACTGTTCAATAGGCCACTTGTTGAAGGGATTCTGGCAATTGATTGCACTAATGTTTGTTGGTTGCGTGATAGAACACGCCATCTAGCATTACCTTCGTTATAACCAGCATTAACAATTTTAGCAACTGACGCTAAACTGATTGCTGATTGCACACCAACCGTATTTTCCATCTGCCATTGAAAGGTATCGATTAAGTCCATTGTCTCGTAAAAAGTACATGAATCAGCAGGGCTTTCGACGATCACTGACATATAGTCAACACTGATGGCATAACGGTCAGTAATTAAAAAAGTGTCTTGATTATAACGTGATGTCTCATGCAATGATGGAGCGCCCGCATGAAGCTCTCCTATTTTCATGTCTTGTGAGTAATAGTATCCAGCAGCATATAAAACAGCGGTTATAACAAGTATAACTGTTGCAATTCGCTTAGTGGCAAACGAAGACATTACATCCCAAACAGTGACTTTGTTCTTATCTGCTATTTCAGGCTCAACTTTAGGGACATGAATAAAAGAAACCAATAAAGGGAGTAAAATTAAATTGGTTAAAATAATCATAGCAACACCCAGAGATGCAGTGATAGCCAATTCACGAATAATACCTATATCAATAGAAAGTAACGTTAAGAAACCGACCGTATCAGACAGCAAGGCGATACCGCCTGGTATCAACAACAAGCGAAAGCTCATTTGCGCGGCTTCTTTGGATGTTGCTCCTTTACTAACCAATTTGGAGACCGAGTTAATCATTTGCACGCCATGGCTGACACCAATGGCAAACACTAAAAACGGCACTAGAATCGACATCGGATCGAGTCCAAACCCTAAGGTAGATAACATACCTAACTGCCAAACAACGGCAACCAACGAACATGCTATGGGTAAAAGGGTTAGAGAGATAGAACGACAAAACCAAAAAACCATCAGCGTAGTAATAACAATTGCAATGGCAAAGAAAGCAACAACGCCTTTCGCGCCCTCAGCAACATCGCCAACCATCTTACTAAAACCAATAATATGGATACTAATATTGTCTTTTTCGAATTTACCTCTAATTTGCTGCTCAAGTTGCTCAGCAATAACAAGTGTATCTAAGCGTGCGCCTGTTTGTGGGTCTGTATCCATTAAGGACGCTTTTACCATGGCACAACTGTAATCGTCGGCAACAATACTACCAACGATACCTGCTTTCTCAATATTTGCTTTAACAACGGCTAAACCTTGTGAATCAGGCTGAAAATTTGCTGGGATAACCGGACCACCGGCAAAACCGTCTTCAACAATTTCAACAAAACGGGTACTCGGTGAATACAATGATTTAACTTGAATACGGTCAACACCAGGAATGAAAAATAACTGATCATGAACACCCTTTAGCGCGCCAAAGAAAGATTCATTAAAAATATCTCCTTCTGTGTCACAAACTGAGATAAGCACGTTATTAGCGCCACCAAAGTTTTCTCGATATTCAAGATACGTTTTCATGTAGGTATGATTAAGGGGAATGTGCTTTTCAAAAGCCGCATCAAGCTTTATTTGGCTCGCTTGAAAAACAAGAAAAATACTGGCTAGTACGAAAGCAACAAGCACCATGACTCTTTTACGGAACATAGTGGCTTCGATAACATTAATAAGGGATTCTATTTTCATTTAATTTACTTCATCTGCTTCAGTGGAATTGGCGGTAAGCGTATTTATCGATTTACTTTTATTTTAACTGAGTCAGTGCAATAACTTTAAGACCAACTTCAGAAACGATGACTAACTGGTTATTAAACCAAACACCGCTAATTAACGCTTTACCGTCAGCTTGAATATTTAAAGAGAAGCTAGCGCCATCATCGTCACTTTTTAAAATAACACCATTATTTCCTAATACAAAAATACTACCGTTATCACCGAGCACTATCGAATTTAATAACGCTTGGGTATTGGTATTAATATGTTGCCAAGGTGTGCCACTTTTTAAACTGCGAAAAATATTACCGCGCAAACCAACAACTAATAAATTTCCTTGCTGAGTGCGAGCAATATCATTAAATGAACCTTGATATATTTTATCAAACGGCAACCATTTTTCGGCAAAATCATTGCTTTTAGCAATTAAACCTACTTCACCAACCATATAAAGCGTACGACCGTCTTTAAAGATACTATTAAAGTGGGCAAGTATACTGCCTTGTTCATCTAAATAAGCCTCTTCATCTTGTTCTTTTAATTCTTCTAAGTAAGCGAGATCTTCAGGGAATAGAAATTCACCATGAAATTCAAATGTCCAATTTTCACCGCCATCACTGGTGCGGTATTGCTGACCGTATGCGCCTATCGCTATGCCTTCATTTTTATCTTTAAACATAATATCGAGTAAAGGTTTTTGCTTAGCGGGTAAGTATTGTTGTACTTGCCAATTTTCGCCGCCATCACTAGAAAATAATATAGTTGCATCATGTCCGACAGCCCAACCATGAGTAGCATCAATAAAATAGACTGCCGTTAAGGTTGAACGAACGGGAACGTTAGCTTGACGCCATGTAATTGCGTCGTTTGAAAGTAAAATATGACCACGTTCACCTACAGCGACAAGCTGCTTATCGTTGATTTTAAAAATATCAAGCATAAGTGATTTACTGGCTAAAGGTGCTTGCATAGCAGGAAGTTGCTGTGAAAAAGCATTAAGGAAGAATAAAGCGCTAAAAAGGAAGGCCAACAGACGTTGCATAAAGAAGAATTCTCATTCGTTAATAATTATAGTGTTACTTTTATCACATCATCCATGACATTGTTAAAGTTTCTAATCTTTTGAAAGTATAACGGCTGAGCGTTGTCAGCCGTTATAAATGTTTAAAACCTAGCGGTTATCTGCGCCCTTCACGTCTTAATGCAGAAGAAGTAAATGATATATCATCTAACTCAGCTGAAAAGTCATACATTTTAGCTTCATTATCTAAGCCCATTGCTATATAGCGACGAGACTGTAAATCATGGAACACTTCAAGTGTAGACCATTGTGTAGGAACTTCGTAATAATTCAAACCATGAGCAACACCAACACGATATAACTCGTCACGGTTATCGTAAATATCGGTTACCGCAATTTGCCAGCTATCTTCATCGATAAAGAAAACACGTTTTTTGTAGGTATGACGCGTATCTGATTTTAAGTTAGCTTCGACAACCCATACACGATGTTTTTCATAACGAACATGTTCTGGATTAATATGACCTGGCATTAAAATATCCGCATATTTTAATGAGTCGCTGTGTAAACGATAATCATTGTAAGGGATCAATAGTTCCTGCTTCCCTTTCAATGTCCAGTTGTAACGGTTTGGTGCGCCGTTAAACATGTCAAAATCATCTGTTGTACGTAGTCCATCAGACGCTGTACCTGGCGTGTCATAAGCAACATTCGGTGCACGACGAACACGACGTTGTCCGGTGTTGTATGTCCAAGCTTGGCGTGGTGTTTGTATTTGGTTCATTGTTTCATGAACTAATAATGCGGTACCCGCTAAACGTGCTGGTTCAGTTACTTTTTGCTTAAACTTAAACAAAATATTGGTTTCTTTAAGTTTATCTGCTGAAGCACCTTTAACCCCATATGGGATCATTAGCTGATCGTCAAAACCTAAATAAGTATAATCACCAGAAGCGGTGGGAGCTGCTTGACCCCCTTCTCGTGTTAAAGATTCACCACGATAACGTAAAATGTGATTCCAAATAGCTTCTAAGCCATCTTGTGGTACCGGAAATGGGATACCAACAGCCGCGTTAACAATACCATTACCGCCTTCAACTAATTCTGTACGTCCGGCATTATCAATACTTGCTTGATAAACATGCTCAGGGTAAGAAGCTGAACGTCTTGATTGATAAACATTCATTTTATAAGTATCAGGGTATGTTTCAAATAACTTGATCTGACCCGGCGTTAACATGGCTTTATATTCACCGACATTAGCAGCAGTGATCGTGTATTTTACTTTGTCGGTAGAAAATGGGTCTATATGGTGATCACCAACAGTATAGCCAGCAGGAACAGAAGTAATACCACCGTTCCATGCAGGAATAGAACCGTCTTTATTGGCCGCACGCACTGCGCCAATAGGTGTTAATTCTTTACTTAACTTTGCGACCTCAGTCGATGAAACTTTAGCTAAAGTTGCTGTTGACACAATAGCCAAACTTACTGCAACTGAGGCTAATGTTAATTTTTTTAGTGAATTTTTCATAATATTGCTCATTAACTTAGCCCTTATATTGAATATTTAATGCTGAATGAAATGTAATCGCGATCTGCTATTTGATTGGTTGTACCTACGCCATCCCAAAAACCGTTATAGTTAATGTCTGCTGACCAGCGACTTTGGTAATTAAAGTTAATACCTAACGCCACAGACTTACGTTTTTCAACAAATAAGAATAATGGATCTGGTGTCGTACCTTTAACATCATGAGAGAAAACGACACGTGGTGAAATGTTAATACCAGCGATAACGTTATTAAAGTCTAACTTAGCAATTGCACGGTAACCCCAAGCAAATGCGTCTGGGAACGGGTTAGTTTCAACACCGTCCTGAACGGCCATTTCTAAACCTTCTTTACCGGCAATGCCACCGTTACGTGCAGTACCTGGACCATTTAGTCGTAATACGTCTTGGTCAGGCATGTCTTGCAGGTTAATACCACCCACTTCAATTAATGTTGTTAACTGGCTGGCACCAAATGAAGGACCCCAAAGATGTGTTAGCGTTGTTTGTGCTTGCAAAGTATCTGATAGAACAAAACCATCAGCATGTTCGCCGCCCTGGAATATTGGCATTTGAGAAATACCATCAAGCTCAGTGCGACCTTGATCATTCGCTAGTTGCTGTGGCATCGCCGCAAACAATAACTCAACATCGTCAATCTGCAACGGCTCATCTTGGCGGTAAGTAATTTCACCGGCAACAGAAGTTGTGCCTAAAACGGTATTAAAGCTCATCGCATAAACTTTAATGTCTTCTACATAATCAAGTTCTACACGAGAAAATGCTTTCAAATTTGTATAATTTTCTTCAGTAATAGCGCCTGAAAGTAACATACCAATATCATGGCCAATAGCTTCATTACTAAAATCAGCAGTAACACCAGCAAATATTGGGCGACGGCTATGGTAATTCATGTGGTAAAGACTGATTTCGGTGTCGTTGAAGTCAGGTAAAAACCATGATAAACGAAGACCATACTGACCACCATCTTCAGGTTCATTTTCTGCATCATCTTGACGAAGTGTAATTTTCGTTGGAAAAGCACCTAAATAGGCTGCGCCGATACTTTCAGGAGGAACAGCGCCAGCAGCAATAGCACCACTAAGAGTATTTAAACCTTCAATAAGATAATCTAAGTCCATATCAGGGTTACTACCAAAGCCTAACTGAACATTATTAAATTGACCACCGTCACCAGCAAAGTCATTAGTTGAGAAGTAGCTACCAGGTGCTGGTAACACTGTTTTTTCCCAGTTGTACTGGTAGAAGGCTTCAATATTGAAGTTCTCAGAAACACCGAGTGAACCCCAAATTGCACCGAAAGGTATAAAGGCTTCTTTTAATTCTGAACCAGGAGCACGAAGACGAGCGATATCAACAGGGTTTAACTCACTAATACCATGAGAGATTAACGTACTTTCACCCCAGCTAATCACTTGTTGGCCGACACGAACAGAAAGCGGCATGTCACCTACAACGAAATCACCATAAACGAAAGCATCAAGTAATCTTACGTCATTACATAATTGATCACTTGCTTCACCGTCACGACAAGGATCGTTTCTAACCTCTGATAAAGGATTAGTCCACGCTCGGTCGCCGTCACTCATTTCAAAATCATAGAAATACATGCCACGAACGAACAAACCAAAGTTTTCATAACGAACTTCTAGTTCATGTGAACCTTTGATTATCTGAGAAAAGCTATCACCGGCGTTATAGTTAAGGTTAGCGTTATCACCATTGGTTGAATAACCGCCTTTTCCATTCCATACCGTTGCTGGATCAGGATTTGGATTTAATGATGGATGATAATTACTAAAATCAAAACCATTATTAAAATTGTTTGATTTACCAACATTATCATTCCAGTTGCGATCTTCTACACGCCAACTTTGACCGTAACTAAATGTTGAATCAAAAGTAACGTCGAAGTTGCCTAATGTAAAATTTTCTGCTTGTGCTTGGCTTACTGTCGCTAAACAAACAAGCGCAGCGGTTATACTGGCAGCTAAAGGTTTTTTATAAAACCGATTGCGAGGGCTATATTTCATTTATTCTCTCCCCAGAGCGTGTAGATTATATTTTATTTTTATCATCGCTACTTACTATTTGAAATAAGTGGTCTAAAACAATAATTGCATCATTTTATCAATGGTGCAAGAGGTAAAAACAATTGATAATACCCCGTGTTTTAATGACTTCTAATCAATAAAAAGCGAATCAGACACCAGTGTTTTAAACAAGCGTTTAAAACAAAAAATTCTTCATATAGATTTTAACAAGTAGTTACTTGTATTAAGTGTTACAGCGAAACAGGCCAAGAGCCTTCAAACACATCAAATGGTCCGACCACTGTTTAAAGCTAATACTCTAATCATGCCATTTTTGTCACAGATAAAAATTTATTATTTTCAGTTTCTAGACAAAAAAGTCCCTTAATACCTGTAGATAATAAATATTTTCGCATATGCATTGCCGGAAATTGTACCCGCACTCCTTGAGTTGTAGTAACAACCATCTGCTGAGCTTTACCTTCATAATAAGGGAAAAACTCAGCAGTGGTCATATTTATTGAAAAGAAATATTTCATAAAAGAATTAGCTCGCTAAGGCCGCATCAAGTTTTTCTTTTAAGTCTTTTGATAAGTTTTTAAGTGTAGTCAACTTCTCTAATTCTGCTCGCATCAATTCCTGCCTAGATAAATCAAAAGATCTAAACTGAATTAAAGGTGTGATGAGCCTTGAAGCCACCTGTGGGTTTATTTCATTCAACAAAGCGATTTGCTCAGCGAGAAACTGATAACCCTGGCCTGACTGACAATGAAAATAACGCGGATTATTAACGCTGAAGCTACCCACTAATGAACGTGCTCGATTTGGATTCTTTAAGCTAAATAACGGGTGAGTGAGTAAGTTATCCAGTGAACTAAAAATATCTGCGCTACATTGTTGAGCCGCGATACTAAACCATTTATCCATGACTAATGATGTACTCTGCCATTTTTTTTCAAAATGCTGTAACTGCCCTGCTAAATCGGCTGAGTTGTTGTCAGCAGAGCAGACTAATGCTGCCAAAGTATCAGTCATGTTATCTGACGATTGATATTGTTCTACTACCTTGCTCTGTTGATGCTCAAGTAAAGAAAGGTAAGACAAACAAACATTTTTTAGTGCGCGTTGGCCAACTTCTTCACCGCCATATTTATAGGTAAAAGATTTATTGGCTGTAAAGGCTTTCTCAAAACTAGCGGTTAAGCCAGTCACTAAAAATAACTTCACTGCGGCAATAGCATTAACTACTTTGATGGGATCAACCTGTGCTATTTCTGCGACAACTTCGTCAAAACTAGGTGGTGATAATTGTTCGGCTTTAAAGGAATTATCGGTATTTGCGTCAAAAATAGCTTGATAAGTCGTTAATAAACTCTGTGGCAGAACAAAGCTACTGTCATCGACTAACGCTTTAATATAATTCAACATCAATTGCTGACCAGCGTCCCAACGACAAAACTCATCATCTGCAAAAGCCATAATGGTTGCCAGCTCTTTATCTGTTTGCTTAATCGTAAGCTTCACCGGCGCTGAAAAATCTGCCAATATCGCTAGCACAGGTTTAACAGCAAGATTGTCAAAGGTCCATGTTTGCTGCTCAGTGGTTAACTCAAGTAACTCACGTCGGATCACCTTATTGTTTTCGATAAGCTCAATAGCAACAGGAATATGTAATGCTTTACCCTCGCTACCATCTTTTTGATTTGGATTTTTCTGGGTCAAGGTTAATTGGTACTGTCCCTTTGAAAAAAGCTCATCTACAGATAATGTCGGCGTACCCGACTGATAGTACCAGCCTTTAAATAAATCAAGATCAACACCCGAAGCATCTGACATCGCGTTAATAAAGTCATCACAGGTCACGGCCATACCATCGAAGCGAGCAAAATATAAGTCCATGCCTTTTCTAAACTTAACTGCTCCTAATAAGGTGTTAATCATGCGGATGACTTCAGCACCTTTTTCATAAACGGTTAAGGTGTAGAAATTATTCATTTCTAGTACTTTTTCAGGGCGAATGGGATGAGCCATAGGTCCCGCATCTTCAGCGAACTGCTTTGAACGCAGCAATCTCACGTTTTTAATACGGTTTACTGCGGCACTGTGCATATCAGCGCTAAACTGCTGATCGCGAAATACTGTTAAACCTTCTTTGAGACTTAACTGGAACCAATCGCGGCAAGTTACCCGATTACCCGTCCAGTTGTGAAAGTATTCATGACCAATCACAGCTTCAATATTAAAGAAGTCAGTATCGGTGGCACTCTCATTATCTGCTAAAACAAATTTCGAATTAAAAACATTTAAGCCTTTATTTTCCATCGCCCCCATATTGAAGAAGTCGACGGCTACAATCATATAAATATCGAGGTCATAAACTAAACCAAAGGTTTCTTCATCCCAAAGCATCGATTTTTTTAGTGATGCCATCGCATGGTGAGCTTTAGGTAAGTTACCTTTATCAACAAATATTTCTAATGCTACGTCGCGTTTATCTTGGGTGGTAAAGGTATCAACAAGTAAGTCAAAATCACCGGCAACCACAGCAAATAAATAACAAGGTTTTGGATGAGGGTCATACCAACAAGTAAAATGCTTCCCTTGTGGTAAATCACCCGATTCAGTTTTATTGCCATTTGATAACAAATAAGGGTAACGCTTTTTATCAGCGATGACTTTGGTTGAAAAGATCGACATCACATCAGGGCGATCTAGGTAATAGGTTATACGTCTAAAACCCTCAGCTTCACATTGTGTACAAAAAGCGCCGCCCGACTTAAATAAGCCTTCAAGTGAAGTGTTATTAAGTGGGTCAATTTCAGTCACTATGGTTAATATAAATTCATCAGCACTAATATCTAGCGTTAACTGTGTGTCACTGACCTGATAATAACTTTCAGGTAAGTCTTGATGATCAATTTGTAGTGAAATAAGTTTCAATTGTTCGCCATCAAGCACTAATTGCTTAGCCTCTTTATTTTCACGTTTAATCGCCATAATGCTGGTTACTATGGTTGCCGTGTCAGCAAGTTCAAAGGTCAAATCGACGGTAGTAATATAAAAATTTGAAACTTGGTAATCAGATAAATAGCGCGCGGTAAAATCAGTCATGAGAGTTTCCTTTTTGAAAATATAAAGCCTGCAAAAACAGGCTTTATATTATGTCGATATCAAGCGTAAATAAAGGATGAATATCCTCTTTTTATCGCAATGTTCTTTGATGTTAGCTCTTTATTGCTTCATCACTGATTGTTGCTAACATTTTAATTTTAAAACCGGTGTAACCATAAATAATGGCAAGCACTGGATTAATTAAATTAAAAAAGCAATAAAAAATATAATCGTATGATGTTAATGCCAAAGCGCCAAACATAAAGGCACCACAAGTATTCCATGGAATTAACGGTGAAGTAATAGTACCTGAATCTTCTAACGTACGACTTAATAGTGTTGGATGAAAACCTCGGCGTTTAAATTCTGCTTTAAACATACGACCAGGCATAACTATCGCCATATATTGATCGGCTGTTATTAAATTAGTGCCAATACAAGTTGCAACAGTGCTGGCGATTAAACTTCCCGTTGATTTAGCTGTTGATAGGATGGCTTTAACAAATTTATTTAGCATACCTAAATGCTCTAGCACGGCACCAAAACTTAAGGCACACATTACCAACCAAATCGTGTTTAGCATACTCGACATACCGCCACGACTAAGCAACTCATCAATTTGTTTGTTGCCAGTATTAACCACTACGCCATCAAAAAATGCTGTCCAAACCACGGTTATATAGGCTTTAACGCCACTAACGCCTTCTGCAGCCATGTTTAAAATAAGCTCTTGCTGAAAAACTAACGCCCAAACAGCGCCAATTAAAGCACCAATCGCCACAGCAGGAAATGCCGGTACTTTTTTAAAGGCTAAATAAAGTAAGATAAAAAGTGGGATAAGATTAAATATAGAAATATTATAAGTTGCATCTAGTGTGGTCAGCAAGGCGTCAATACTTGCGGTGTCTCCAGTTACATTTGAAGAGTGATCAAAGCCAATAATAAGAAACAGCACCAAGGCTATGCTAATAGAAGGTATGGTGGTCCATAACATATATCGAATATGTTCAAATAATTCACTGCCTGCTACTGCAGGAGCAAGGTTAGTCGTTTCAGATAACGGCGATAATTTGTCACCAAAATAGGCACCTGAAATAACAGCACCTGCCGTAACCGCGGTCGACATTTCAAAACCGTTCGCAATGCCAATAAAGGCGACACCGACCGTTGCCGCTGTAGTCCAAGAACTGCCAATACTCATTGCGACAATACCACAAACTAAACAGGCAGCGGCGTAGAACCAACTAGGGTCAATAATTTGTAAGCCATAATAAACCATCGTAGGCACAGTACCAGACAGTAGCCAAGTTCCTATTAATGAGCCAACCGCTAACAGTATTAAAATTGCCCCCAAAGAAATAGAAATACCACCAACAATTGACTCTTCAATCGACTGCCACGAATAACCATTCTTGATACCAATCACAATCGCTATACCCATAGCGAGTAATAAAGCAATTTGATTAGGACCATAAGATGAGTTGTCAGCAAAATACCAAACAGCTGTTGTTAACATAACAACTAATGCAAAAATAGGAATTAACGCATCTAGCATGCTTGGTTCTTTGTGGGTGCTGATTACTACGGGTTGATTGTCTTTTTCTGGCTCTGTCATGTGCGATGCCGACCTTAAGTTTTTTATAGTTATAATTTTTAATGTTTATACCATTTTATTAACTCGTAATATTATTTTTCATTAGGAAAAATAATATTACGCTAATCAAATTGATATTAATCACAAACCCCTAAAAGTCAGGGTAACGCATATAGGCTAATCTATAGAGAAAATTGAGTTTAGCTTTTTACTTACATAAAAGCCGCAATTAAGCGGCTTTTATGAGTGGGTAATCATTATTTTTTAGCGACTTTACCCAGCGAGATTAAATCAAGAGTTATCTTAGCCGTTTCATCTAAAAATGGATCTAATTCTTCTAACTCATCGGGTAAGTCTTCAAGTGATTTTACTTTTTCTTTACCCATAACAACTAATCGTTCATTAACACGAATAAGTTGCTTCGCTTTTCGTTCTTCACGTTTTGTTTTACGTTCATCTAACTTAAGAGAAATAGTTTTATCATCTTTCTCTTTTTGATAAACCGCAATATCATCAAGTAAATAGTTAAATTCACGATTACCTTTAACACGTTCACTATGCAGTGAAGTGATGTACGTTAAGTCAGCCGATAAGTTACCTAGGGCTTGATATTTTGCTTTAGGGATTTGATCCCAAGGTAGCGCATTTTTCTCTCGACTTTCTCCCCAGTCTTCTGGGTCAACAGCCGTTGGAAAAGAAATATCGGGTAAAACACCTCTATGCTGAGTACTACCACCATTGATACGGTAAAACTTAGCGATGGTAAATTGAATACTACCTAATGGATTATCATAAAGGTCATAAACTCGCCCTAGCCCGCGATGTTGCTGAACAGTACCTTTACCAAAGGTATGTTCGCCAACGATTACCCCACGACCATAATCTTGAATCGCAGCGGCAAAAATTTCAGAAGCAGAAGCACTATATCTGTCAACCATTACGGTTAATGAGCCATCATAAGAACTGACACCATCATCATCACTATTAACTTGTACTCGGTTTGCACCATCACGTATCTGAACAACGGGGCCTTTATCAATAAATAAACCCGTTAATAATGTTGCTTCACGCAATGAACCACCGCCATTACCACGTAAATCAATAATAATACCAGCGACTTGTTCGGCTTTAAGTTTATCGAGTTCTTTGTTCACATCGCGCGATAAGTTATTATAAAAACTAGGTATAGTGATAATACCTAATTTTTTCGACTTTTCATCACCTTTAGTTTCAAAATACACTTCAGACTTTGCTGCTCTGTCTTCAAGGACTATTTTATCGCGAACAATCGTAACAACTTTAATAACGGCATCATCTTCTGCTTCCGCTGGCAAAATTTGCAAACGAACTTTGGTGCCCTTAGGTCCTTTGATGAGATCTACAACATCATCTAAACGCCAACCGATAACATCTTCAAATTTATCATCGTCTTGCGCAACACCAACGATTCGGTCTTTAGGTTTTACTTCTTTTGACTTGTCTGCTGGTCCACCAGGAACAACACTATTGATAACCGTATAGTCTTCTTCAGCTCTAAGTACCGCACCAATGCCTTCAAGAGACAGATTCATGTCCATTTGAAATTTTTCAGCATTTCTTGGTGATAAATAAGAGGTGTGAGGTTCAACAACGCGAGCAAAGCTATTCATGACGACTTGAAAAACATCTTCACTTTCACTTTGTTTTAATCTTTTAATCGCATAACGATAGCGTTTGCCTAAAACTTCTTGCACTTTAGGCCATTCTTTACCCGCTAAGGTTAAATTTAGGGCGTCGTACTTAACTTTTAAGCGCCATAACTCATTTAATTCTGCACTATCTTTTGGCCAATCAGCTTCTTCACGGTCGAAGTTATAAACTTCGTTTATGGTAAAGTCGAAAGCTTCTTTTTCTAAAAGGCTTAATGCATAGTCATAACGCTCGGCACGTCTTTGAAGGTTTAAGTTAAATATGTCATAGGCGATATCTAACTTACCACGAGAGATTATCTGATCAAATTCAAGACGATGCTTTTGAAAGTCTTCAATATCGGTCGCTAAAAAAACATTTCGAGCATAATCAAGTTGTTTTATATAACGGTCAAATATTTTTTCGGAAAGTGCATCATCCATGTCAACTTTCGAGTAATGGGCTCGAGTAAACTGCGCAGTAACGCGTTTACTCGATGCAGCATGCTGGCTTTCAGGAGCCAATATGGGTAGCGAGTCTACCTTATCAAGATTTTCGACAGCAAAGATGTTCATTGCTGATAGCGACAAAGAAACGGCAATTGCGATACGACAAATTTTTAGCATGCCCAAAACACTCCAATTTATTCAGTAAATATATTTTTAATTTGTGTCTTAACAACCATTCCTGAATTTAATTGTACACTCACATCTTTACCAGCAACTTCAGTGATAATAGCGTTCATAGGCGAGTTGCCTAATTTAACTTTAACGCTTTTACCAACAACGACTGCGCTGTCTTCAACAGGAACAAGTTTAACTTCTGCTTTAGTATGCGTCGATTTAGTTGATTTTACCGACTTAAACTTAGCTTGTTTTTCTTGCTTTGCTTCTAGGTTGTGAGCAGACGGTTTTGCTTCAGTAGGATTGTCTGACTTATTAAGCTTAGATCCTTTATAAGGCTTTTTGCTTGCTTTGTCGTGTTTGTTTTTGTTACCAAATTTGTCTTGGCTTTCTTTTAGTGTCTTACTGGCATAGTCAGCTTGCTCTTGATCTATCTCAGCAGAGTCATTGCCATCGATGTCAACACGAAAATTACCCAACTTAACCGCTTTCAAATAACGCCAGCTGCTAGTGTAATGTCTTAATGCTTGGCGTAAGCGAGTTTTACTTACAGTGCCATCTTCCGCTAAATTTGCAGACAAATCTTGAAAGATGCCGATTTTAAGCGCTTTAGCTGGACCATCAACCGAAAAACACTTAGGAAATTTATCCGCTAAATAAGCAATAATTTCCTTTGTGCTTAACCGCTTAACTTCAGTTTCTTGCTCTGCTGTTACCGGTGTTTGTAGTGCAACGTCAGTATCAACTGCAACGTCAGTAGTTACTTCAGTTTCAGTATTACTCATTTCTGTTTTGCTCACTTCGTTTACTATTTTAGTGTCCATAAATACAACTTTTTAAAATTTCTTAAATCTAAGAGGTTAAATCTTGAAGGTACTGTTCACGGTTATCCAACAAATGTTGGCACCAGTCATAAATATCTTCACTATCTATGTCAGGTAGTGATTCTTGGCAAATCCAAGTGTCCCAAACCAAAGATAATAATTGCGCTAATATCTCTGGTTCAATATCTTCTTCGGCTAAATCATAAATCAGATGATAAATTTCATTTATTCGTTCGGCAACGAATTCTTCTTGGCCATCCCAGTCACCGACAATACTTTCGCTAACGAGATAATCATGAATAACGATAATTTCTTTCATTAGTTTAACACGCCATGCTTGATGATCATATTTTCAAATAAATTAATTATTGCTTCCAAACCTTGTTGATCAATTTCATCAAAATGATCATAGGCTGTGCTATCTATATCAAGGACAGCAATGATATTGTCACCGACTTTTACCGGAATAACAATTTCTGAATTACTACTCGCATCGCAAGCAATGTGACCATCAAACGAATGAACGTCGGCAATACGTTGTGTGGTGCTTTGGCTGACTGCCGTGCCACAGACCCCTGTGCCAACAGGAATACGAATACAAGCCACTTTACCCTGAAAAGGCCCTAAAACTAGTTCATTATCAATTAAACGATAAAATCCAACCCAGTTTACTTGAGATAAGTGTTCAAACAGTAAAGCGCTAATATTTGCCATGTTAGCAATAACATCAGGTTCATCGCTGATTAAGGCATCAACTTGTTGGTAAAGTTCTTGATATAAATCATTTTTATTCATAAATACCGGTATTCTTATGTTTATCAAAGATAAGTGATGGTCAAAAAACGCATAACATAACCTGATAACCCGTGAAGTTAAAGCAATTATTACAGATTTTATGCACTTTTAACTTATATTGCTGCTAATTAGCTTAACTGCCGCTTTATTTCTCGGTTTTTATGGCAAAAGTAACATTCACTTGTGCCACAACATTATTTTCCGCTACTTGTGAATTAAAACCGGCGTTACTTCTACCGGCCATAACATAAGTGTTTGGAGTGTGATAAGCAGACTCGGTCAAATTTGAAACTTTACCTAAGGTAACGCCCATTTGCTTAGCAATAGTGGTGGCTTTTTGATGCGCATTTTTTAAGGCATTGATCAGCGCTTGTTGATACAAAACGTCAGCGTTTACTATTGAATTTTGCAAAGCAGAAATGCGATTAACACCAATTTTAACAACATTATCGAGTAATTGGTCATAGCGCGAAAAGTTGGTAAAAGTCACTTTTATGGTACGAGACACTTCAAAGTAAATTTTTTCTTGCTGAGCCACAGAGTTATCTGCTAATTGATTACGATGAATAACGGCCTTCGTGTTGTTATTTTCGCCTCCTTGATTAGACAATCTCTGATGAACTATTATCGCTGGCACATCAGCCCGTTTTTCATAGCGGGGAATTAATTCTAATCGAGCAGATTCAATAGCAGACTCAGCAATGCCCATTGATAAATACATTTGGGTCACTAACTGGCTTTTGTGGTCAACCAAAGCTTTAGCTTTGCTGGCAACATTGCCGCGTTGGCTAACCGTCACCGTAAAAGTAAACTTGTCAGGCTTTGCACTTACTGACCCTTTACCAATGACTTCAATCCCCTGAGTCGTGTATTGCTCTGCCGTGATAGGTAATGAGAACAAACTGATCATAATAACGAGTAGGTATTTCATCTTATCCCTCAATAGTGAATTATTTTTAAAAGGGTACATTAACTATTTTACGTCTATTGAATAGATTCAATAAATTGTTTTTGTTGTTCTTTATTTGCTTTATGCCACCAAAACCTTAATTTATTTAGAGCATCATCTGCTTTTTTAATATCGCTATTTTGTTTGTTATTTTTAGGCGTTTTTGCCAGCTGCATTTGATGTTCAGCAATTTTTTCAAAGGCTAAACCAGCTTCAAATTCAGTTAAACTTTGATTAAGCACAAAGATAGCGTCTTGTTGAACTGAGTTTTCATTAATAGACTTTATTTCAATGGTCGGAGATTGGGCAAATTTACGTGCGCTAACGCTGTCAGATATAACGGGCGTGACCATAATGTACTTCTGGTGGATGGTTTCTTTTAAAGTAAATAAAATAACTTGGGGAGCAGACTTTATCGTGACGTGGTCGTCATCATCATAATTTTCAAAAAGCTCGCTATATTGCACCACTAAAATATTTTCACCACGTTTGATATCAACAACAGTATTTCGGCTAAAGAAATCACTACTTGCCTTTTCACCATTAACTTTTATCAATTTATAAACATCAGGTACCACCAATTGTGCAGCAACAGCATTGTTGACAGTTATAAAACAAAAAAATAAACAAGCCAGTAAATTAACAGACCAAGGTGTCATCAGTAAAACCTACAAAAGAGAATTAACGTAAGCTTAGCTTATCGTTAATTCGTACTATTTGCGATTTAACTTGTGATAAATGCTGTTATTAATTCGCCTATTTTAAATACCTAACGAATAGCCCAGTGCTTGATGTCTTGTTCGGTTAAAAACTGTTCTGCATTTTCGCCCTGCATTTGAGCTAACGTCGCCAATATTCCCGCTTGAATGCATTGTGGTGCTGATACAGTCATTGACCGCGGCGCATGTTCAATTGGCCAACCCGTTTTAGCATTTAGAATATGGCTGTAACGTTGACCGTTTTTCTCTAAAAAGCGCTTTGCATCGCCACTCGTTGCCAGTGCCCCCTTAAATAATGACACGACTATGGTTTTTTTGTCGACAAAACCAGGGTGCTCTACTCCAACTTGCCACGGTTGACCATTTTTTCTTGATGAATTTGTCGCTAAATCGCCACCTAAATTCACCAATACGGGTTGTTGTGTTAATAAATTTATTAAGACTATAGCGCGATCAACCGCATACTCTTTACCAATACCACCGAAATCAATTTCCATATTTATCGGTAAAGTCACTTGGCGATTATCGTATTTTATTTTATACCAACCCACATTATCCATGGCCTTTTTAACCGCCAACGAAGTAGGAATATTATCAGAGCAATCAAAACACCAGACTTTTCTTAGCACGCCTGAGGTTATATCAAATATCCCATCGCTGAGTTGGTAACAAGTATCAGCAAAGTTTAATAAAGCAAAAGTCTCGTCGTCAATAGCGATGGGCTTACCCTGACTTTGATTTATCTGGCTACAAAGACTATCGGAGTTGTAACGGCTATACTTGTCTTCGATACGCCAAACTTCTGTACTGACTTGTTCACCAAGCTGTTTGGCAAGCGCGGGATCAGAGGTTTCAATAATCACCTCACACGGACTGGCCATAGCATCAAATTGAATACAGAATCCGTCTGAGCGTTTGGCCAGTTTTATTTCTCTAAGTTTATTCAATTGTCACCTTGGTAAAAAGATAAAGCCCTTATTTATGTGATTAAATAAGGGCTTGTATTATTTAGATTATTACTACACTTTAGAACGAATAGCTAACCTGCGCAATTATTGCATCAATGCTTTCATATATATCTATGTTAGCTAAAGCACTAGGCACTTTATGTCCGGCACTTTTTGGGTCTTGGCGATAATATTCAAGTCTAAAAGACAAATCATTACCATCTGCTAACTTCATACCATATTTTAAACCAACCGTATAAGCGGTCATTTCACCAATACGGTAATCGGCACTGGCAAACTCAGGTGTTGCATCATCTTCCATTAAGAAAGGTTGATAAAATTGGGCTGCGCCTTGTTGATAAAAACGAAAATGTGGCTCTAAATAGCTACCGTTACCTAACGGAATATAAAAGCGAGTATCTACCGTATGAGACTTTATATCCCAGTCATCCCACATATACCGATATGACACATCTAAAATAGTTTCATCAAAATGATATTTTGTTTGTGCAAAAACACTTTGTTTGGTCCGCTCATTAGGGCGATTCTCATATAAATAGTCTTGTGCAAGACCTTCGTTATTTAACAAACTTAAGACTTTAAAGGGATCCGTCAAATAGCCATCAACAACCGAATAGGAATAATTAAACTGTGTGACCATACGTCTATTAATGACTTGGGTAAAACCTACCATAATATCCGAGGTGGTTTTATCATCATCACTGCCCATTCGAGTGGCATCATGAGCACTTTCATCTTCACTATCATTATAAGCTAACTCCATAGAAGCAAAAGGCTTAGGTAAACCCCCTTCTGGTGTAAAGGTGTCTTGAAAATGACTTAAACCGAAAGAGATAGTCGAGTTCTTCTTATTGAAGTCATAAGCAATATTGCCATTGATCCCTAAAGATAAGTAATCATATTCTTTTGAAAGATGCCCACCGACACTGCCTGTAAAATTCGGCGCGAGTGCTTGCGTCCACTGAGCATTCAGCTGTACACGCGTATCATGAAAAGTGTCATCAAGGGGTGTTTCACCTGCTTTAACTTCATAATCTCCTTTACCCGAGGGTCTGGTAAACGTTTGAACATCGGGCTGAGCAACGGCGCCATTGGCTGAAGCCCCCGTTAATGCATCAACCGTTAACTTCAAATTTAAAATACTATCGTCGCTGTAAGTTTTTTTAGCATTAAAAACAGCTTCTGCTGCTGAAACACGATCAGCCTCACTGTAATATAAAAACGCGGAGTCAAAAGACCAAGTATCTTTATCTGCTGCTACTGATGATGGGGCAGCACTAACTTGAACACTGCCTAACAAAGCGGTAGTTGCTAAAGTTAACGCAGCCTTGAGGTTCTTTTTATTGATGGTTTTTTTCGATTTACTCTCGTTAATTAATTGCATCCACAACCTCCGCCACCGAAACTTTTACCTCCGCTTGACGCTTCTTTGCTGAAATAAATATGATCATCAAGTGCCGAATCAATTGGCGAAGATGTTAAGGCCATTTGCTCTTTTGCTAACAGATCACGTTCCCAAGGTTCGACACCTAAACTTGAGCAACCTGATGCCAAAGTTACCGCAGCAAAAACCAGTGAATATTTAAATTTATTGTTCATTGAAAACCTCATTATTCTCTTTATATTATTCGTTAGAGAGCAAGTAACTGTTGAATTTCTTGTTCGTATTGTGAAACTTTGTTGGTAAAAAAACCACTATGTGCGTATTTAATCTCACCTAACTTGTTGATGATCAAACTACTGGGCATCCCCTGAATTTTAAAAAAGCGCGCGAGCTCACCGTTAGGATCATAAATTACCGCAAAGTTTGCTGGGTTCTCTCGTAAAAATTCAGTGGCTAATTTTTGTTCCGTATCGAGGTTAATACTGATAACAGTAAAGCCTTGTGCTTGATGCTCATTCTGCATTTTATTCATCCACGGGAATGATTTACGACAAGGACCGCACCAAGATGATCAAAAATCTACATAAATAACATCACCATGGTGTTGAGCTATGAGGGTATCTAATTGCATTTTAGCTGAACTTTCAGATAGATTACTCGCTTGGGCATGACTCAGTAATGCTAAAGACGTTAGCATCAAAAGGAAAAAAAATTGCAATTTTTTAATAGCCACTCTTGCTGTTAGATAAGGATGTTGTGCGTTGAGTATGTTCACTGAAATACCATCAAGAAATATAATTGACGCTATCTTAGTTAAGTTTTTTTAAGGAAAGCTTAAGAAAAATTAAACAAACTTAATAATGACTTTTTAACGGTCATCGCCAAAAGTTATCACCGCTTTATTTTCCAACCACAAGGGGTATTGGGTCATCACTTTGCTGAACATCCGGCTTTGTAAATAGTTATTTAGCCATGCCCTAAGTTTCGGATACGGTGAATGTAAATACCATTGCCGCTCGACTTTTGAAAACTTACGAATAAAAGGCAATAAAGCGATATCGGCCAAACTGTTTTTGTCTGACATAAGAAATTCAGTGAGTTGTAGACGTTGCTCTAAATCGGCTATGTATTTTTCACACGCAGCTCTGTCACTGGCCAGTGAAGTTTCATGATAACGTTTTGCACACTGATATTTATCAAAACATTGTTTAAATTCATCATCAAATGTTGAAATTAACGATAATATTTCTGGTAATAAATCAGGTGTATCACTATGCAGAAGATTATCGGGATCGCTTTTATCTAATGCCCACAGCATAACCTCCAGACTTTCTTCAATCACCCGCGGCTCTCCCGTATCAAGTTCGGTGACTAAAACTGGGACCGTGCCTTTTGGTGATACCGCAATCATTTCATCGGGTTTATTGGTTAATACCAGGTCACGTAATGCAACTGTCTGTTTTGCATAATATATTGCGATTCTTGCGCGCATTGCATAAGGACAGTTTCTTAAGGAATAGAGTACAGGTAACGACGAGTTTGGCTTCATGGGCGTTTATTTATAGAAAATATAAAATAATAAGTTACTTTAACGGTATTCATTAAGGAAATATATCGGTAAAATCGCCACCTTTAAATTTAAGTGAAAATAAGTGACCCCATGGATCAAAAAATAGAGTTATTAGCACCCGGCGGTGATGTCGAAGCAATTAAAGCAGCGATTATTGCTGGAGCCGATGCCGTTTACTGTGGCCTAGATACTTTTAACGCCCGTAATCGTGCGACTAATATCTCCTTTGATCAACTTGTTGGCGTTATTCGTTTAGCTCATCAGTATCAATGTGAAATATTTTTAACCTTGAATGTGGTGATCTTAGAGCGTGAATTTGCTTCACTGGCTAAATTATTAACTAAACTTGCCAACACCACACTTGATGGTGTTATCGTGCAAGATATTGGCATGTTCTATCTGCTTACCCAGCATTTTCCAACCTTAGATATTCACGCATCAACGCAATTAACCACCCATAACGTGGGTCAAATACCTTTTTTGAAAAAACTCGGTGCATCACGAGTGAATTTATCAAGAGAGCTAGATTTACGTGAAATTACCGCAATGGCAGCAGCGGGTAAAGCGCACGATACCTTAACAGAAGTTTTTGTACATGGTTCACTCTGTGTTGCTTTCTCTGGTCTTTGTTATTCAACCTCAGCAAGTGTTGGCAATTCAGGAAATCGCGGTCGTTGTAGCCAAGCTTGTCGTGAAGAATATGAACCAACAGCAACCGGTAATAAATTCCCATTAAATATAAAAGATAACTCGGCTTTTTTTGATTTACCTGCGCTTATCGAAGCGGGTGTGCATTCCTTTAAAATTGAAGGACGTATAAAAGGTGCCAGCTACGTTCATACTGTTGTTGATAGCTTTCGCAAACAAATTGATGGTTTCCTTAAAACAGGTGAATTACTCGAAGATGGTGAACGCCTTTATAAAGTTTTTAACCGCGACTTCTCCAACGCCTTTTTACGTGGTGATTTAAATCAGTCAATGTTTATTGAAAACCCACGGGATAACTCTAAATACCATGCTGTTGATAAAAGTAATGCGATATCAGTTGTACAAATTCAAGAAGTTGAACAAAAACTTAATGATGAAAAACAGCTAATCAATGCCTCTGTTGACGATAAAATAAAACATTTAACCATTGGCAAGATACCGCTAACACTGGCTATTTCAGGTACATTAGATCAACCACTTACCTTGACCGTAACGACAAAAGAACTTTCTCAACAGCAAGCTTTTGTTGATGCTAAAGACAGCGATAAAGGGCTTGAGGTTAAAAGTTACGCGCTGAAGTCACAAAGCAACTTAGTAAAAAGTGGTAAACTGAGTATTGACAGAGAAACCCTTGAAAAGCGTTTTAAAAGCTTTAACAATGCCCATTTTGATTTGATTGAAATAATAACCGATGACTTAGAAGATGGCTTAAGCATTCCTTTTAAAGAATTAACGGTATTAAAAAATGAAGCCGCCTTTTTGTTGAATAACTCTAAAGCTGTGTTACCTGAGGTTCAATTACCTAAGTTAGCCAATCACCCTAAACATACCCCGACTGGTGATGCAAAAGCCGAGCTATCAATTCTTATTTGCGATGAAAGTGATGTTGAATTAGCAAAATTAACTTCGGCAGATATTTACTTTAAATTACCCGATGCATACAAACGCGGTTGTACTAAGTATGTCGGTTTTCTTATAGAAAACCCTCGCTTGATCCCTTGGTTTCCTTCAGTATTAATTGGCAAAGATTACGACGTTGCGGTCAATATTTTACAACAAGTAAAACCACAACTGATTGTAACCAATAACACGGGTATCGCTTATGAAGCGAACCGTTTGGGGATTCAGTGGATAGCAGGGCCTTTCTTAAATACGACTAACTCTTACGCTTTACTTGCAATGCAAGAAGGTTTTGATTGTAAAGGTGCGTTTATTTCTAACGAAATAAACCGTCAACAAATTAGAAATATTGCTCGTCCGGAAAACTTCAAACTTTTCTACAGTATTTACCACCCTATTTTATTGATGGCCAGCCGACAATGTTTCTTCCAACAAAGTGTTGGCTGTGAAAAGCCACGCATTGATAACGGCTGTATGCTGTCGTGTGATAAATCAACCAGTATCACTAACTTGAAAGGTGTTTCGTTTGCTATCGATAAACAAAAAGCCGGCTATCCAAGTATTTATAATCAAGACCAGTTTTTAAATACTGAAATTATTGAAGACCTAAGTGATTTATTTGATGGCTTTATGATTGATCTGACTAACATTGGCTCAGGTGATAAAGAAACACCAGACAAAGCGTTATTAATTAGTCAATTTGAAGCATTACTTAACGGTAATATTAACGTACCTGAGACACTTAATATCATGGTACCTGAATCAACGAACAGCCAATATCATAACGGCTTATAAGATAATCGCGAGCAAATAATACCCAAACGATGCTTATAAAATAACTGCATGTTTATCACCAGACTAAGTCAGTAAACATGCAGGTTTTATCATTAAATAAGTTTAGTTGTTGGTATAACAGACTTTTGTTTTTGCGACATAATCATGCAGACAACGCTTTTCTTTACCAAAGATAAAGAGTGGATTAACCAGGCCTGAAATAATTTGACCACTAAAAGGAACAAGTGAAAGTAATTGCATCGGTATCATCCGCTTAACGTAAATGGTCGTTAAACTTGCCTTACTATCATCTAAATTTTCAATTCGAATAGACATGAAATTCTTGCCTATGGTTTGTCCATAATGGTAAAGCAGGTAACCATGTAAGACAAGGCCAGCAATAAGTCCATAAGCAAGTAACATCACTGTTAAAGAAAAAGTGGGTTCTGCTAATTTATTAAAACCGACAGTGATAAAAATAGGTACAGCGGCAAATATACCAATAAGACCATCAATTAATGCCGCATAAAAACGGTCTAAGCGTGTTGCTTTTTCACCCACTCTTTTCACATTTTTTTCTACTGCCGGCTCAGCGACAGTTTGCTCGACTGTTACAGGTATAGGTTTAGTCTCAATGACACTTTGCTCATCTGCTTCAGATACAGGTGCAGGTGCAGTCTCAACGACAGTTTGCTCAACTGCTACAGTTACAGGTGCAGGTTCAGGTTCAACAACTGTTTTCTCAGCGATTAACTTATTAATTTCTGCAGCTCGTTCTGGGTATTGCTCACTGTCGATTTGTTCTGCTGCTGAGTATAATTCTTCTAAGGTATATGACGTAAAATCGATTATTGGATCCATGTAGACTATGCTTCCTTTTTAAAAAGATGAATTGGCTTGTGTTAAGAACTCACGTTCTTCTTGACTAGACTTCCTGTTAAGGATTTTATTGCGGTGCGGATAACGGCCAAATTTTTCAATGATTATTTTATGTTTATTTTCAAAATCGATACTTGAAGCAACACCATTCTGGACAAAGAGCTTAACAGCGATATCATGTATCACTAAAGACTCACTGTGCATAAACGGCATATACAAAAAATTTCTTTCTAAAGGATTTAACTCTTGGTCAGCGCCAGCGGCTATCGCTTCTTGGGCAAGCGCTAAAGCTAAGGGGTCACAAGCAAAAGCACTTGGCGTATCACGATACATATTTCTAGAAAACTGATCTAAAATAATAATTTCAGCAAGTCGTCCTTTAGCTGTAAGTCGCCATTTGAATAACTCACCACTATTTGCCGCCAGATGCACAGCCGAAAACTTGCTAATAATGCACTGATCAAACGCGAGGTCTTTTAGCCACCACTGTGATTGATCAATTTCTGTAAACCAAAAATTTAAAACGTCATCTGCATTCATTTACCTAACCTCAATAGCTGTAATCAATCTATCGGCTAAGCACCTTTATTTAAAGGTCACTTTACCACCAATCATTTTAAAGGCCGGCATACCCCGAATTAACATCTCCCTAGCAAAAATACTCGCACAGCTTGGGCACACACAAGGTGTTATGGTAAAATTTTTAACTATCCGAGCTTTAAAGCATTTAACTAATGCCCCCTTACCGCCTTTTTTGTATTTATACAGCGGTGCTCGGCACTTACTGCAATAAATATCAACAGACTTTTCAGGGGCTTTTTTATTGGGCTTAGCCATCAATAACCGTTACTAAACTATTATTTATTTTCTTTAAGTTTAGCTTTAGCCGCTTCAACTTTAGCAAAATCTAAACCTAGCTCTTCAACCGCTTCTTTAATGAGTTCTGGGCTAGACATGACCATCATCATAATCGATTGCAACTTCTCCGGTGGTAAACCCAATGACTGAATATTCATCATCGCCATCATTGGGTTTTCGGTGAGTACTTGAAAAAGTTCTTTAATTTTTTCTTCACTGACATTTAATTCTTTTAGTGCCTGAATAATAGGATTCATTACCTTTCCTTAAAACATAAAACTTAGCTAAAAAGCATTGTCGCTATTTCAACTGACATTTACCAATCTAATTTTCTCATTCATTGACGCTATTTTCAGTAAATGTCATTTACCTAGCGACTCGATGATTAAAAAAAACAAAAATTGATAACAATATTTACATGGCTCACTCTTGCAGTGAATAAACAGGAATTTTTCTTTGTTGATCAAGTTTAATTAAGTAAGCATTTCTGCCAATACCCATAAATTCTTCGTCCGTATAAACTACCGTATTATCATCAAAAAAAGTCACTGACTCTTTTTGGGTAATAGTCCCTAGATTAATTTCAAAAGCATCGCCTGAAAAAAAGTCATCACCTTGCCAATTTTCAAATAGCCACAACCTTTGTGAGTCTAATAATACCAGTTTCTTTTTATTGGGGCTTAACGCCGCAGAAGTTATCCAACAGAGTTTTTCATGATGCGTACAAGTCGTGAAAGAGCTGAGTTTTGTCGCCTGATGATTAGCCGCATAAGCCCCTATTCGGTACAAATTAGTTTCACCGTCAAATGGCACAGATCTGTTCTTTGTAAATAAGTACAATTTCTTTTTGTAAAAAACAAAAGCTTCTAGATCATATTTTTTCTGATGTTCTTTTGGCGGATAACTATTTTGCTCTGGATACATAAATTTAATTATCTCAGCGCTAGTACTATCACCCTTAATATCAATGGGGTTTTCTATTTTATAGATGGTTAGCCATTTTCGCTTATTGTCGTTATTACCAAAATCACCTAAAAAGAAATGGCCAAAATCGTCTTGGGTCATATCTTCCCAATCAATATTTTTAGCATTAGTGATCAACACCGTTTTACTTATTTTACCATCAGCTTCAACCCGGTATAAATTAGGCTTATCACCACCATCATTTATTGCCCAAAGTTTACCTTTCTTATCAAATTCAATACCAGAAACTTCGGTGAGCCTTTCATCCATTGAAACCAGTTTATTGTGATAATGATGTTTGATTGATGAACCCAGCGCAATAAAAATGAACAATAATAAAAATAGAGTTAACCAACCTAGGTTTTTCTTGAGCATGTGGTTTTTAATTTTCCAAAAATACTCTTCAAAGAATTAAAATAAAGACTTATTTTAATTCGATAGAAAGTAGGTGAAGTATAAGGAGATCACTTTGAATGTTCAAAATCAGCTGCCAATCGAATTTTTCGACGCTATTATAAACTGTTTTAGCGCTTTTAGGAAAAGACAGTTTATCCCAACTGCAAGTCATTATTTTTCAATACTTAGTCACCTCTAAATCTGTTGTTCGCAGGTTAATCAACATATTCAGACAATAAAATATCTTTAGGAATACTCTCAGCTTTTATTCGCGTTGAATGTAGCATTTGCATTTTCCATTGCCCCGCCACTTTCACCATGACGGCACTTTCTAACCAAGCTACAGTACTTTCTTCCTTGCCATTATTGAAAGTTGCTTTATTCCAATAACTTACCCAGGCAATATCACTATAAACCCTTGTTTTAATAACACTAAAATAATTTCTTCGCTTATACTCTGAGGGTTTAACAACGTTAATCAGATCGGTTAAGCTCCAATCTTCGCCAGCTTCTAACAACTGAAAATCATCAGTGACCACGGCTTTCATTTTAAGATGGTCTGCTGCTGACATCGCAGAAAATAGTGCTTCTACCGGTCTAAAAACGGCTTCATTGGCCAATGAATTAACGCTTACGAATAAAGTAAAAATAAGAATAAGTAAATTTTTATTGTTCATGGTTTTCCCTCGTCATCAATTATTTTATAATTATACCTAGCTAAATTAATAGCCATTTTGTTAATAGACAATTAACCGTTACTTACCAAAATAACGTTTTATTATAATTACCTTGCACGTTCGATTACTAAATATTGTCGTTGAGATACGCAATAAAGGCGTGCTCTTCGAATGGGCGACTAAAAAAATATCCTTGAATATAATCGCATTGATGCTTAGTTAGTAATTGGCACTGAGCATAATCTTCACCCCCTTCGGCAACCACTTTTAAACCTAAACTTTTTGCCATCGACAAGATAGCGCAAGCCAAAGCTTCATTTTCAGCATTAAAGGTAATATCTTTGATAAAAGCGCAGTCTATTTTTAATATGCTAATAGGAAAACGCTTTAAGTAGCTAAGTGACGAATAGCCGGTACCAAAGTCATCAATCGACAGTTCTATGCCCATTGCTCTTATAGCTGATAACTGAATTAGGGTTTGATCATCTTCTTGAATTAATAAACTTTCTGTCATTTCAAGGATCAGTGAATCTGGAGCAAGTTGTGTTTTTGCTAAAATAGCTTCCAGTTTACTGATAAAATCCTGACGTTGAAACTGCACACTCGAGATATTAACTGATATCTTTGGCGCAAGGTCAAATTGGCTTTGCCAGCATTTAGCTTGTTTACAAGCTTCTTCTAAGACCCAACCTCCAATTTCAGTAATAAAACCAATATCTTCTGCTAATGCAATAAAATCGACAGGTGGAACCAAGCCTTTTATTGGGTGTAGCCATCTAACTAATGCCTCAGCAGAAACAACTTTATTACTACTAACTTGATGGATAGGTTGATAATGTAAAATCAACTCCTTGTTAACAATAACCTTGCGTAATTCAACTTCTAGGTGCCTTCGTTGTTGAGCTTTTATGTCCATTTCTTTAGTAAAAAATTGCACATTATTTTTGCCCTTTTCTTTGGCTTTATACATAGCGCTGTCGGCTTTACTCAATAGCTCTTCATAGGTACTGCCATCATCTGGAAATATTGATATACCTATGCTTGCGGTAACATAAGCTTCTATTTCTATTAAATGAAATGGCTTGGCTATTTTATCAAGTATCTGGCTGGCAATTTTTTCAAAACTAAAGACATCATTGTCACCCGACAAAATTATTGCAAATTTATCACCACTCAAACGACTGACCGTATCGGCTTTTCTTACCGACTCTTTGATACGCTCTGTGGTTAATTTTAACAACATATCTCCCTTGGCATGGCCAAAGGTGTCATTAACATTCTTAAAGCCATCTAAATCAATAAAAAATATCGCAACTCTATTATTGTCCCGTTGGGCAAGTTCCAAAGTATGCTCAAATCTGTCAACGAACAGATTTCTATTGGCGAGTCCGGTGAATGAATCGTAATTGGCTTGGCGATAAATTTTATCTTCGGCCTTTTTACGTTTAGTAATATCACTAAATAGTGAAACATAAGACTCTAATTGCCCAAACTCATCTCTCAAAGCAGTAACAGATAACCATTCATAAAACACCTCACCATTTTTACGTCGATTGCAGATTTCACCTTGCCACTGCCCCAAGCTTTCCAAATCTGCCGCCATGCGCTGATAAAATTCTGTATCATGATGACCAGAGCTTAACAATGTAGGATTTCTACCTAAGACTTCTTTTTCCTCATAGCCAGTAATTAATATAAACGCTTGATTAACCGCAACAATATTATTATCAACATTGGTAACCATTACAGCCTATGTTGCGGTTTTAAACACTGTTGAAGCGAGTCTTAACTGCTTTTCATCTTGCTTAACTTGGGTAATATCTTCTTCAATCCCTACATAACTGGTGATTCTATTTTTAGCATCTTTGAGGGGGTATACATTGGCTTTTTCCCAAAAATTATCACCATTTTTTCGCTGATGATAAAACTCCCCAACCCAGTGTTTACCTGATGTTATTGTTGCCCATAAATTTTCATATAGCGGAGATTGATGAAAACCAGATTTAAGAATATTTGTTTTTTGACCGATCACTTCTGTTGCTTGAAACCCAGAACTTTTAACAAATTCCTTATTAACATAAGTGATAATACCATTAAGGTCTGTGGTTTGAATTGAGACCGGGCTTTGCTCTACAATTTGAGCAATTAATGAACGCTGAGCTTCAGCTTCATTTTTTCGTTTTAACATAAAAAAGTAAAAAAAGACTCAAGGTCGATAATAACAAGAGACCTATCACTAATAGTTGTATTAAGTTTCTTTTAGTTTTATCGATTTCATTAACTTGCTTATCGACCAAGCTCTCTAAATTACTTTGATAATGCCAAAGCGCCTGCTGATATTCCCTTTCCGATGTCACATCTTGGATAATGGAAAACAGCACAGCTTTATTATTATAAGTTATCGGAATGGAATGTGACGAAACGGTTTTGATGTCACCATTACTGGTTTTATGTCTAAAAATAAAATAATTTCTCTCTTCTGATTTAGCTAAGGCTCTTTCTGAAGCGACTTGCTCTACACTCAACAGGTTAATATCTTGAATAGTTAGTGACTCAAGTTTTTTTCTGCGAATCCATAGAAGTCTTGAGCGGCTGAATTAGCCTGAAGAATATTACCAGTTTTAGGTTCAATGATTAACATAACTGCACTATGTCTTTCAAAAATAGTGCTAAAATCACTTTTTGAAAAAGTATCATTTGAAAATAATAACAGCATAACAAAAGCGCAAAGATACCGATATTTTTTGAACGAAACCTTGATCGCCTTTAGCAGGCAGAAGCGCTTAACATTGAACATATGATCCCATTATACTTAAGATGAATGTAAAATCTCATTAAAGTAAAAGCTGTATTAAGATAGTTCGTTAAATTAACTTAATTCCATTTAATGCTAAGATAGTAGCATAGGGCGAGATTAATAACAGAAAGTCAAAAAGCGTACAGAAGATCAAAGGTGACACTGTATAATTTAGCGATTATTGACCGACAAAAAAAGTGTATTAGCACCTATTCCATCGGGCTAAATCTTGCTAAAAACACCATAAAAATATCACAATGCCAATAAATGATTGATGTTTATATTTGCCAAGTAAGACATTAGCTCATGAGGCTGAATATACATTCAGCCGCTTAGTTTAATCAATCTACTCTGCTTCGCTATAACCCGCCCAAATATCAGCGTTTATGGTTTTCACCGACCCTTTCTTTTTACGCTTTTTCTTTCCTGTGCCTTCAGGCTTTGCCATGGGTTTCTCTGCGGCAGTAATTGAATCATTACTGACTTCATCGGCTTCAAAACCTTTGACTTGCTCACGTTCAAGACGAATTTTATTTTTCTTTTCAATGATACTAAAGTGATGAAAGTCTTCATGGTCAATTAATGATAAAGCCAGACCCACTTCACCAGCACGGCCACTTCGACCAATACGATGCATGTAGTCTGACGGACTTCTCGGTAAGTTGAAATTAATAACCACTGGCAGCTTTTCAATGTCGAGTCCGCGAGCGGCTATGTCTGTAGCGATGAGCACGTCAATCTCGCCAGCTTTAAAACCATCAAGCACCCTACTTCGTTCGCCTTGACCTTTATCACCATGAAACACTGCCGCGGTAATACCACGTTTAGCAAGTTTTTCAGCTAAATGCTCACAATGGTGTTTAGCATTAACAAAGATGAGTGCTTGTCGCCATTCATTCTCAGCAATTAAATGTGCTAACACTGCGGTTTTTTCACCTTTATTAACGCTAAATACACGCTGAACTAGCGTACTTGCATCAGCACTTTGTACTTGTATCTCAATCGGGTTGTTAAGTAATTCTTGGGTTAGCGCTTTTACTTGTTCCGGAAAGGTTGCTGAAAATAATAATATTTGTTTTTTCTTAGGTAATAAGGCTAACAGCGCGGATAATTCTTCGGTAAAACCTAAACTTAACATCCTATCGGCTTCATCAAGGACTAAGGTCTTAACTAAATCGAGCTTAATGGCATTACTTGAAATTAAATCGAGTAATCGACCTGGTGTTGCCACCAGAATATCGGTACCACCTCGTAATGCCAGCATTTGTGTATTGACTGACACACCACCAAAAACAGCGACCGTTTTTATCGCACCATTGAAATGCACGGCATAAGATTTAATGCTGTCTGCTACTTGTTTAGCAAGTTCACGCGTAGGCACTAAAATAAGCCCAGTAACATAATTACCCTTGTTACTCTTGCTATGTGAGGTTGTATCAGCGGATAGTTGTAGAAAAATGTGCTGCAAAAGTGGTAATGCAAAAGTGGCTGTTTTACCCGAACCGGTATTTGCCCCTGCAATTAAATCACGTCCTGCTAAAACACTTGGAATAGCTTGTGCCTGAATAGGCGTAGGCTGTATATATTCGAGCTCAGTTAATCGAGCTAATAAGGGGGGAATAAGACCAAGTTCTGTAAACTGGATTGGGGGTGAAATAGAGGTCATTAAGATAAAGGGCTCAAGGCTAAAATAAGTAAGTATATTTTAGCCTATTTTTGCCCCAGTAAGTGAATAAAATTGACTATCCCTAACAGAAAGCGGTTAACTTGAATTAAATTCAAGTTAACCGCTCCCCCTGACAAGATAGATAAATTTTACTAATAGCTCTTTATTTAGCTATTTCTGCGTTAAGAAAATCTTCTTGGTGAGGCTGACCCGTTGAATTAGTTAAGTTAGCATTAGACTCACTGTTGTAAAGTAACCAATCTCTTGCTGCGTCAAAAGCGCTGCCATCAGGGTTTAGTGATATAGATTCCAAGTAAAGTGCTAAAACACCCGCAACATGTGGAGCGGCCATTGATGTGCCACTCATCGTTGTTGTACCACCACCACTTTTAGTCGATAAAATATTAGCACCCGGGGCTGCAATAGCTACTGGCGCAGATTGATGACTCGTCCAGTTAGCAGAGCCATTGCCCCAGTTTGAAAAGCCAGCCCAATCATCATTTATATCGGTTGCACTAACGGTTATCACCGCATCGTCATAAGCGGCTGGCGTTGAACCATAAGCATCTGCACTGTCATTTCCTGCCGCCACAGCAAAAATAACCCCTTGATTTTTCGCATTACATATAGCGCGATGAAAGTTGTCATTACCAATAAAACCGTCATTGGTGCAGGTACCTGTTTTAGAGCCATTACCGCCTAAGCTCATGTTAGCAACAACCGCTACGCCTAATGATTCAGCCTGCTGTGTTACCCAATCAATACCAGCAATAACCCCAGAATTAGAGCCACTGCCAGCAGCATTTAATACTTTAACCGCATGTAAGGTAACGGCTGGTGCCACACCAATAACATCAAGGTTATTATCTAGTGCGCCAATAGTACCAGCAACGTGGGTGCCATGGCCTTGATCATCATCCCAGTTATTTGAACAACCTAAACCAAGACACATTTCAACGCTATAACCATTAGCGACATTACTAGCTAAATCTGGGTGATCAGAGTCTATACCTGTATCAATAACATAAACATGAACTCCCTGACCGGTGTTTTCATCGGTATTTGCACCTATGCGACTAATTCCCCAAGGAGTTTCTTGCTGGCTAGTCTGGCAACCAAATAAGAAACTGCAGGCTGCCGCTTGATTTGAAGTACTTTTTGTTGCGTGAACTCTGCCATCTTTTGAAACACTCAAAACACGTTGATCTTGACTTAGTTGGGCAAGTATTTTTGACGGGACCGTTGCAGAAAAACCAGTAAAAACATGGCTGTAAGTATATTTACTTGCTATAGCGTAATCGTCGATAAAATCTGCAACACTGGCGATTTGATTCGCATCTAGGCTAACGATAATATTGCTAAGTACGTTGTCTTCTGCAGCAATAGCTGGCAGTGCAATACAAGATGAAATCATTAAGCTTATTAATTTCTTTTTCATTTTTGGCTCCACATAGTATTAAGTTTCTCAAGCTACTCTAGGATAGAGCACTTAATTATTGTTTTTGGTACACATCTAAAAGTAAACGTGTTGTTACTAATGTAGAGTCTTGATACTGGTATGACCATCAGGGAAAACCCCTATTTTAATAATATTAACCCCTCATGGGTGACATCGAGTTGTTAACAATCAAGTTAATATCAAACAAAAAACGAACAAATAAACACGATTGCTAAAACGCAGCTAATAGTTAGTGCTTAAGGTTTGGCTGAGGAGCGTAAGAAGGTAGGATTTAATTATGCGTTGAGTATGACTGCTGAGTGTATTAAGTTTCAAGTAAACAGAAACAGCTAGGTATGTTTAATAATGCATACTGACAAATGATATTTTATGCTGAGTAAGGATTAAATTGCGCAAAAGCGTGTGAATCACTATTTTTTAAGTAATAATACGTCATAAACTTCCATACTTTTCCTGCATCAATATAACATCAATTATCAACCCATTGAGGTTACTATTGGGTTAAAAAAAACTAGAGATACTATGAAAATACTGACCACTGTAATAACATCATTAACGCTAATATTAAGCTTATTAGTAAGTGTCAACGCTATCGCCGCAACCTTTACTTTTACCGCGATCCCTGATGAGGACGAGTCTCAATTAAGAACCCGTTTCGAAAAAGTAGCCTTATATCTAGAAAAGGAACTTGGTGTCAAGGTAAAATACGTTCCGGTAAAGTCTTACTCTGCCGCCGTAACAGCCTTTAAAAACAACCAGGTTCAACTCGCTTGGTTTGGCGGTTTATCTGGCGTACAAGCCCGAATTTTAGTGCCTGGTTCACAAGCGATTGCTCAAGGCTATGAAGATCAGTTTTTTAAGAGCTATTTTATCGCTCACCACAGTACGGGGTTAACGATGAACAACAATTTCCCTGATATAAATGATAAAACCTTCACCTTCGGTTCAAAAGGCTCAACATCAGGTCGATTAATGCCACAATATTTTATTGAGCAACATTTAGCTAAAAAGCCGCAACAAGCGTTTAAACGTGTTGGCTTTTCTGGTGACCATAGCCGCACTATTGCTCAAGTTCAAGCGGGCGCTTACCAAGTTGGCGCTGTTAATTATAAAGTATGGGAAAGTGCACTTAGTGCAGGAAAAATAGACACCAATAAAGTCAGTGTTATTTGGGAAACCCCTACCTACCCTGATTACCAATGGACGATACGCGGCAATGTTGATGCGGAATTTGGCAAAGGCTTTGCGAATAAAGTGCAGGCGGCACTTCTCAATATGAATAACCCAGAGCTACTTAATAGCTTTCCACGTTCTTCTTTTGTTAATGCTGAAAATAAAGATTTTGAGCCAGTATTAACGGTGGCTAAAAAGATAGGGCTTATCGATTAATGATAACCCTCGACAACCTAAACCTCTATCATCATAAAACAGCCAGCAATAATACAGGTAAGCGTAAAGGGGCTACTCAAGTCATCTTTGACCTAAGCCTGACGATAAATAAAGGTGAAAAAGTTGCGATTATTGGTCCCTCTGGTGCAGGAAAAACGTCCCTTCTGCACCATGTATATCAGTGTTTACAAACCAGCGCAGCGCTTTGTTCTCAGCGCCAAGGCTTAGTCGATAACTTAAGTGTCTTTCACAATATATTTATGGGTGCTTTAGCTCGCCACCACTGGTTATTTAATCTTATTAACTTAATGAGACCTTTTAAACAAGACTTACACGATATTGGTCTACTTTGTCAGCAGTTAGAACTAGATGAGCCCTTAGCCAAGTCAGTAGATAAACTTTCAGGTGGGCAAAGACAACGAGTCGCATTAGCAAGAGCTTTATATCAGCAGCAAGATATATTTCTTGGTGATGAACCTTTTTCAGCACTTGATCCATTAATGGCGTCAAGATTACTTGAAATAATATTAGCTCGCCACAAAACTGTCATTATGGTTGTACACGACCGTACCTTGGCAATGAACGCTTTCGATCGTGTTATCGCCTTAGATAAAGGTCGGTTGGTACTCGACAGCAAAAAACAGTCAATTAACCAACAGCAGATCAGCAAACTTTATCAAACTGACGCAGTTGCGTAGGTTTATTTTATGGTGTTGCTAAAAAATACAGTTTACCCATTAGGATATTGGCAAAAAATCACCTTATCAATATGGTTTATCGCCTTAGTTATTATTCCTTTTGCTGATATAGAAATTATTACTTCCGACCCTTTACTTGAGTTATCGCTTATGGCTCAAGGTTTTATTCACGCTGACTTTTTCGCCACTGAATACCTGTTCCAAGCGATTATTCAAACCCTTAACTTTGCCATTATTGGTGTATCTTTAGGACTACTGCTCGGCGCTCCGCTCGCACTCATCTACCAACACCCTTTAGTATCTGGCTGCTGCGCTTTTTTACGCGCAATTCATGAGATCTTTTGGGCGCTGTTATTTTTACAAGTTTTTGGTCTTTCTCCCGTAACAGGAATTTTAGCGATCACTATTCCCTTTGCCGCCACTTTTGCTCGGGTATTTCACGATATAATTAATCAATCGTCAGACAATCCATTAGAGAGTATTGACAGCAGAGCAGATATTATTAGCCGCTATACCTATGGCAAAATAGCTCAAGTTTTACCGCAACTGATCACCTACACACGGTACCGTTTTGAATGTGCGCTGCGCAGTAGTGCTGTGCTAGGATTTATTGGTATGCCAACGCTGGGCTATTATTTAGAAACCGCTTTTAAACAAGGAAACTATAGCGAAGGCGCTGCATTAATGATGATATTTGTTGCGCTTATTGGCACGATTCGTTATTGGTGCCCTCCTAAATTATTAGGGGTTTATCTTATTATTGCTTGTATAACATTGGTAGAAATTCCTACGCTAGATAGCAGTTTACTGATACGTTTTATTAGCCAAGATATTATTCCGCCTGTGTTAGTAAACACCTTAAGTTTTGCCGACGTACAATGGTCATTACTTTATAATTGGTTTAGCGACATTATCACACAGCAGGCTTTCCCCGGGGCAATATCAACCCTAACTTTAGCCTTGTTAGCATTAGCAGCTAGCCACTTTGTGACCTTAAATGCCCATGCCATTGCAAGTAAGCATTTATGGCCGATCCCACTTGCGCACCTTGGTCAGTTCATTTTACTCATTGGCCGTTCAGTGCCTGAATACATATTAGCGTTTGTTTTTTTAATATTACTTGGCCCATCGATGTTACCTGCTATTCTTGCCCTAGCCATACATAATGGTAGTGTTATCGCCTACTTAACGGTTCAACAAAGTAACGCCATAGCGCCCCCCTTGATGCAGATAAGCACGATAAATAAGTTTAACTACCACATAATGCCAAGCATTTATCCCAACATGATGGCTTTATTGTTTTATCGATTCGAGATAATCGTCCGTGAAACTGCCGTGTTTGGTATTTTAGGTATTATGACATTAGGTTTTTATATCGACAGTAATTTCAGTGAAATACGTTACAGTAATGCATTAATTCTTATCATTTGTACCGCTTTACTTAATGTCGCTATCGATCATATTTCAAGGCGACTACTTAATTCCCACAAAAAATTGTTAACCACATAAGTTGAAGCCAACACTTATGGATTTTGCCACTTTTATTACAAGTAATCAGCGACTCAACAGTCCTTAAAAGCAAGGATACCTGTGTATATATTAAACCTTGGTGCTTAAGATGAGCTTTCATTAAAAATATTACCCTTTAATTACAAGTATTAAGACAAATTGAAGGTTTTAATTCTCAGTGATACTATTGAGATGATATAATAAATGATTAACGATTAGCAGTAAGTCCTGAAAGTGCTGTTGAATTAATGTATATTTATCATCCTCTTGATATTTTTATTCTATTGAGAAGTGATATCAAACTAATTTATCCATTCACAACCTATTTGAATTCTTAATAATTAAAAACTTATGGCTACAAACACTTTTACACCTGAATTACTTGAAAAACACTTTGCCAAAAATGAATGGAAAAAAGGAACGCGTATTTTTCAGGCGAAAGGCATTAAAACCTGCGCCCTTGATGGTGAAATAATTCGTGGTGTCGTTTACAGTGAACGCTCTCGCCAAAGCACTTATTTGACCCGTTTAGTGCTAAATATTAAGAATGATGGTATTGCCAGTTATTGCGATTGTTATATTGGTCGAGATTGTAAGCATGGTGCAGCGTTAGCACAGTGTTTTATTCACGAACATTTTGACCAAAACAGTATTGCGACTTCTGAAAAAGTCATTGATAAATGGCTTAGTCGCTTCCAAGCACAGCCCAGTAGATATCAGCCTAATAGCCAACAAAAATCGCTTTTGTACTTTTTAAAGCCCAACAGCTACAACGAAGATGACTATTTCACTTTAGGTATTAAATCAGCTCGCCCCAAAAATAGTGGTGGCTGGAGTAGTTCACTTGGCAGCGAGTTTTCTGCCAGTTCGTTAATAAATAGTGCCTATGCTAATAACGATGATGTTGCTGTGCTTACCGAACTGATCCGAACTAATCAATATGGCGATAACATCAAGTATTTTGATTTATTCGAACGTATTATCAAAACCAATCGCTGTTTTTGGCAAACAAGTTACGACTTAAATGAAGCGATCACTTTGGGTGACCCCATAGAAGCTCAGTGGCAGTGGTTAGCCCTTGATAACAAGCTACACACCTTAAAACTTGTTTTCATGGAACCCTCGACCAATATTCTTATCATCAAAGCACAGCCGCTTTGTTATTATGATGAAAAAAACAATTGCTTCGGGAAAATTAATACCAATACCCAATGTGATTTTGAGGCAGACTTACTCAATTCACCTATCTTCGAAGAAGACAAATTACCTTGGGTCATGAATAAGTTATCTATGTCGTTAGGTGATGCTGTGCAGCGTTTGCCTAAACCTAAAACAGAATACTCACAAGAGTTGACCAAACCAGAAGTACATTTGCACTTTTCAACACCTCGTGAAGCAGATCCACAATCAGGTTTTGTAAAAGTTAACTTTTCCTACCAAGGAAATTTAGTTAACCCACATAATGAGAGTGTTACGGTTACTCCCAAAAAATCAAGTGAAAATGATAACGAAAATGAAACTGATAAAAAAATAAAACTGTATCGAGATTTAACGTTTGAACAAGCGGTTATCGATAAGTTAACGACGTTAAAATTTACCGTCCAGCCCAAAGCTAAGCGTTATACTTTCACCAATGAAGACTATTTAAATAAAGATAAAACGCCTAAATTTTCGATGCTAATGCAAGGGCGCTACCTTTGGCATCACTTTTTGCATCAAGAAGTGCAACCACTTAAAAATTTAGGCTGGCATATAACTTTTACTGATGATTTTTATTATAAGGCGCTCGCTACTGACAGTGTTTTTGATGCTGAAGTTATTCAAACTGATGACCATGACTTTTTCTCATTAGGGTTAAACTTAACCATTGATGGTAAAAAAATGCCAGCATTTCCTATTTTGCTTGGCGCGATTGAACAACTCCCTAAATCGGCGTTACTTGACCGCGAAAAAGAAAAACTTATTGCGCCTGATTCACCTATTTACGTTGACTTAGAGAATGGTGACTTCGTTGCCTTGCGTTATCAAAGCGTACAACCGATATTGAAACAGTTTATTGAGCTGTTTATGCCCAATGCTTTAAATAAAAATGGCACTATGGAGCTTTCACGTTTTCAAGGACATCAAACATTATCAATGTTAGATGACCAAGGGATGATAGCCACGGGTACCAGTAAGCTAAGAAACTTAGCTGACAAACTCAGGGACTTCCAACAAGTGACCACGGTTCCTGTACCAGAAGGATTGAATGCGACCTTAAGAACATACCAGCATCAAGGGCTAAACTGGTTGCAGTTTTTACGCGAGTATCAATTAAATGGTATTTTGGCTGACGATATGGGTTTAGGTAAAACGATTCAAACCTTAGCGCACCTATTAATTGAAAAACAACAAGGCCGACTTACTAAGCCCGTTCTCATTGTGGCACCAACCAGTGTTATTTTTAACTGGGCCAATGAAATAGAAAAATTTACCCCACAACTTTCTTATCGGGTTTTACACGGCAGTAAACGCCAGCAGCATTTTGATTGTTTTGAAGGACATGAGAATCAAGTTGATATTATCATCACCAGCTATGCATTAATCACTAAAGATTTAGCGCTTTATAGCCAGCAAAAATTTTATTATCTGGTGCTCGATGAAGCTCATTATATAAAGAATACTAAAACAAAATTATACCAAGCCTTTTTGACCCTCAAAGCGCAACATAAATTATGCTTAACCGGTACGCCGATGGAGAATCATTTAGGTGAGTTTTGGGCACAATTTAATTTCTTATTACCGGGTTTTCTTGGTGGGCAAAGACAATTTACTAAACTCTTTAGAACACCGATAGAAAAGCATGGTGAGCAAGAGCGTAAGCAGTTATTAAACCAACGCATCAAGCCATTTATTTTACGTAGAACGAAAGATAAAATAGCCACTGAGTTGCCGCCAAAGACTGAAATCATTCAAAAATTGCGTATTGAAGGTCAGCAAGCTGAACTTTATGAATCAGTGCGTTTAGCGATGGACAGTCGTTTAAAAGATATCATTGCTGACAAAGGCTTAAAACGCAGTCAGATAGAAGTATTAGATGCATTATTAAAACTAAGACAGGTTTGTAATCACCCTAAATTATTATCGCTTGAAGGCGCTAAAAAAGTAAACCAATCAGCCAAGCTTGACTATTTAATGGAAACGCTACCTGAGCAAATTGCTGAAGGCCGCAAAATATTAATCTTTTCTCAGTTTACCAGTATGCTTGCTTTAATAGAAGATGAGTTGGTGGCAGAAGGTATTGATTTTGTTAAACTAACTGGGTCAACGACCAATAGACAAGCCGTGGTAGATAAATTCCAAGAAGGTGAAGTACCGGTATTTTTGATTAGCTTACGTGCTGGTGGTGTTGGCTTAAACTTAACTGCTGCCGATACCGTGATTCATTTTGACCCTTGGTGGAATCCTGCCGTAGAGAATCAAGCAACTGACAGAGCGTATCGAATTGGACAAGACAAGCCTGTTTTTGTTTATAAATATATTATAGAAAATTCAATAGAAGAGAAAATCCAAAAAATACAGCAAAATAAAGCAGAACTTGCTAAAGCTTTATTGTCTGAAGAAGTCAGTGATAATAAACTGAGTTTAACGGATGATATTTTAGGCTCGTTGCTAGCACCGCTGAGCTAATATAAAATTTCATTGCACAGAGTTGATGAGAATAAGTAGAGTCATCAACTCGCTTTTAATGACCTGTTATTGCTTTGAATACCTCTAAATTGGTATCACTGGCCTTGGTATCACTGGCCTTGATATCATTAGCACTGATAACGCCAAGTAGCTAAAGTTAGTCTATTTTATTATACGTAAACTAGTAGTGCCTGTTGATATTACTGACTTGGTTATATTAAACAGGGGTTACTCAGGTATTCAATAAATGGCTAAAAATTAAATATCATTAGACTGTCTGAGCGTAGCGTCTAATTCAATCACGCTTGAAACTTGGTTTCTTCCCGCTTTCTTTACGCTATACATGGCTTTATCAGCGGCTTCTAGTAAAGTTTTTCTATCACATTGACTATCGGGAATAGTCGAAGCTAAACCAATACTTATCGTGACACTAAATGCATTACCCTCATAATATAAAGGAGTCCTTTCAATTGAAAGTCTAATTTTTTCTGCCAGTTCCTTGGCATCTTTAGCGCTATAGCCTGAAAGTAATACCACAAATTCTTCACCACCAAAGCGTGCAACGAGATCTGTCGAGCGCTTAATATTTTCTTTAATCACTCTAGCCACATGTATTAAGCAAGCGTCACCACATAAATGCCCGTGGTTATCATTAAATACTTTGAAGTGATCGACATCTATTAGCATTAATGCTGTCGATATTTCATGTCGGCTACCCATTTGCCATTGGCGTTCAAATTCACTGTTAAAATATCCCCTATTATAAATATTAGTCAGTGAGTCAACTTTGTTGAGTTGTTCTAAGATTTTTTTCTGTCCATCCAGTTGAGTTTCAATTTCAAAAGAGCGGTTATATTCACGTGAAGAGCGAATGCCCATTAAACCTATGAAGATTACATAGACAAGGATCATAAACGCATAAGGTAATTTATACTCAATAATAAAACCGGCTATTATTGATGGAACTAGAAGTATCCCTAAGTTCAATAAGGCTAAAGATATTCTTGGTGTCAGTGCGACAATTGCACTGCTGGCAATACCACCGATAGCCAACATAGTGACATGTAAAATAGGGGTGAAACGTGGGTCGTATATCGCTAAGCCAAAAAATAAACTTAATACACTTGCATGTAACAATGATAAAACAGTAAAGCAATTACGCCACACGTTAGGAGAGTAATTATAAATAGAATCGCTAAAAAACCAGTGAGTGAGGCGTACTATACTAATTGCCAACATGCTTAACGCAAAAGCTAAGGTCAAAGCAGGCTCTTTGGTGTGGAAGTCAAATGACCAAAAAACAGCCGGTAACATCACCGTATAAAAAACGATACCTGTTATCGAACGACGTCTAAGATCCATATCAATTCGTTGTTGAATGTCTGGCAATTTTTTAATGCTTAGCCCCTATCGATAATCAGTTTGCTATTTAATCGTTTATTAATAAAAATTAAATAGTTATTTTTGTCAATAAAATTAATTGTATACGCAAAAATAATAATGGCGAAACTTTTTATCTTTTAACAAAATCACCCTTACTGGAAAAAATATAAATACCACAAGACATCGCCACACCGACAAAGAAAGTCACTTAATATAAGGTAAAACTCCAAGGACTGTCAATTAAGCTCATTCCCATTAGACCACCAACCACGGTGGAGATTATGGTGATAACAGCCAATAATCGCCTTACCTTATTCATTTCAAATAAAGATATATTAATGCACAGTTCAACTTACGCTGCCAGTGTTGTTAATAAGTCATTGGCACTATCAAATAAACCATCAACTAATACTGCAAAAATAGGAAGAGGCATAATTTAAAAACTTTTAATTGCAAGGGGCTCTACTGTAAGTTGGTGAACCACTGACGCTAAATGCTTAAGGTTACCCCCCTGACATTGGTAATTCCATTACGCTGTCGAAAGGTTTGGTCTAAGAAGCTTTTATTACCTAATTTTTTTGATGCTTATCTAAGTATAAAAGCGCCTGTTCTAATGTACCAATAACGTCGGTGTAATATACTACAAAACACGAATAAGCGCACTTTTCGCTTGGATTAAAGGCGGTACAGGTGTTCCTACCTCGGTTAAATCAAGTGTTATTTCATCTACTAGCGATGATTCTGTCCCAGACAAAGTAATAATATTATTATTTGCGCCCAATAAAAGAATAGGACTTCGTTGTATAGTAGGCACACTATCATTGAACTCATTTACCACCTTAGAATTCCCAGAGGAAAATGGCGGTGTATTCATCCATTATCTCTATTCTTGAATACAACGAATATTTAAAGAGCCTATCTAAGACAGACTTAGAGGTTTGAAAAATCTCCGCAACCTCGGTAAGTTGCTCAGAGTAAAGCCCTATAGCAAATAACCTGTCATGACTTAACGACTTTAATCGCTTTACAACGCTACCCCAAGTTAATTCAGCGTAGTCACAAATATTTTATCTACTAACGAATACGTGCTAAAGGACTGCATTGATGATAACAATACCGTCGAAACTTTATTGTTATCTAAGGACATAGCGAATTTCATTCGAACACCAAATAAAGCCATTCGGATGAATTTAAGCAGTCTTAAAGCAGGAATATTACGTAAATGTTCATTAGCCATAGGGATCAAGGATAGCAAGCCCGTACAGATGATAAATAAATCTAAGATACGCCACGGACCCAGTAAAAACACACGGCGACTTGATGCTAAAACAAAATTAACCCACTATTCAACAATAAAAAGAGCCAGGCTCCCCCATTTCAAAAAACGTTCGCTTGAGTAAAGAGCTCATTAGTCGCAACGACTGTTGGCGCGAGAGCAATAAAAAGTGAAATAAGTGCTAAAAACCCATGACACGTTCATTGAGCAACAAGCGAATTATTGATGTTATAAAGATACTCTCATCCACCTTGGAATTAATTAAGTGTTAATTGTATTATTAAGTAAGGCTAAAATGTGTAAACACATTTCAAAACAGAACAGCAAGTACATTTCAAGCTCCTTCCTTTCGCTGTGTTTTTCACAGTAAAGTTATCAGTAATAGTTTGAATTATAGGCATCTATTTTTCTCAAAATAACCTATAGTCATAGTTATAATAAAAAAATAATGTTTATTAATTAATTGGTTAACATACATTAACCGTTTCATTAATAAATATATAACAACATCATAATTGGTTAACTAAACGATAAAGAGTGCTTAAAAAATTTTCATCACAAAGTGACATAAACGCTAACAAAGCTTACGCTTTAAAAGAAAGTATCACGGGTGAAAAAACTGCCAGTATAAAGATTATAATAATGGATTGAATAATTATGTCACGATACGCAAATTTATATAAATCGCCTTTATATTTAATCACTGCAACCGTAGTGCTATTTTTAATTGGCTCAACAATAATAGGTTGGTATAGCCTTAATAAAGTTGAAAACACCCTAAGAACACAAGCAATAGAAATTTTAAAGGCCAGAGTGAATGTCAGTAATGACTTGCTAGAGAATGGCTGGATTAGGTCTCATTTTAACAAGGTAAAAGCTTGGTCAACCTCGCCTATTATTGTCAAACAAGTCAAACAATTAGTTGCCGCCCAAGCGAGTGGCGATTCTGCCGCTATGACAAAAGCCACTGACAAGTTAACTGCTTTTTTACAACCTTATCTTCTGGTAGAGGAAAATGAAGGGTTTTATGTTATTTCCCCTGACAATATTAACCTCACTGCCAAGGTTGCTGACTTAATTGGGCAACCTAACATAATCGCTAAACAATACCCCAAAAGGCTTGCTGAAGTTTTTAATGGTCAGCTCATTTTTATTCCTCCGCTTTTATCCGAAACCCCTTTAGTCAACATTCAGGGAAAAATACAGCAAAAATATCCAACAACTTTTATTATTGCGCCAATATTTAATAATGAACAACAAGTTATTGCAGCGCTTGCCATACGTTTAAATCCGTTTGGCGCTTTTTCTTCGACAGTACAGCAGCAAAGTTTCTGGAAATCAGAGCAAACATACTTCTTTGACACCAAAGCTCGTTTATTAACCGCCAGTCAATTTGAGCCAGAACTTAGGTCCGAGGGAATACTAACAAAAGAGCAATCTAGCGTCTTAGCAATATCATTAACACTTCCTTCAAAATCAACGACTAGTGAACAAACACAAGCTCCCATTTATACAAAATTAGCTCAGTCAGCATTAAAAAGCAACACAGGCTACAGCGAAGAAAGTTATTTAGATTATCGTGGCCAGCCCGTGTTAGGCGCTTGGTTGTGGAATAGTACTTTAGGTTTGGGTATCGGCGCAGAAGTCAGTGAAGTTGATGTATTGCAATCTCAACAGAAAATAGTCCATGGTTTTTTCTGGCAGCTATTGCAAACGGTGTTATTGAGTTTATTTATTTTAGTTATTGCTTTTTATTGGCAAAAACGCAGCGCAGCTGCCATCTTCGATTCAGAGCAGTACCTTTACTCTATGCTTAATAACGCACCTGATGCCATTATATCCTTTAATGCAAGAGGGGAAATAATACGCTTTAATAAAGTCGCTGGCTTACTGCTTTTGGTTGATAGAAAAGGCGCTGAATCAATCTTTTTCAATGACTTTTTTATGAAAAACGAACAAGAAAACTTGCAGAAATGGATCAATAATATCATTAATGATAGCAGTGTATGTGACAGTTTCAGAATTATGCGGGCTAAGGCTAGTGACAGTCGGGAATTTTCAGCTCGTGTTGCGATAAGCAGTCATAAAACCACTCAAGATAATATTTTTACTGCCATTATTTCTGATTTAAGCACAATACAACAATTAGAAGGAAGACTTCTGGTACTCGAAAGTGCTGTTGAACAAAGTCATTCAGCGATATTGATCACTAATTTGACGGGTGAAATTGTCTACGTCAATAAAGCATTTAGTAAAACTACCGGTTATTCAAAAACAGAAGTTTTAGGTAAAAATGCCAGCCTGCTAGATTCTGGACACAAAAACACCAATAAATATCAGCAACTCTGGCAAAAAATCATTGAAGGCAGGCATTGGAGTGGTCAACTATACAATAAGAAAAAAGACGGTAGCTGTTATTGGGGCACTACCGACATTACCCCCATTAGAGACCGTAATGGTAAAACAGATCATTTTCTTGCGATAAATCAAGATATAACGAGGCAAAAAGCCAATGAAGATAAGCTACTAAAACAGCAGCTTTTTTTAAAAGAGGCTGAACGTATTGCTCATTTGGGGTGTTGGGAAAAAGATCTTAAAAACGATATCATTTACTGGTCAGACGGCATGCACAGATTAATAGGTATTGAGAAAAATTCTACGCCTTTGACTTCAGAGCTTATTGTAAACCTTGTCCATCCAGAAGACCGTTATCAATTTAGAATACACCAACTGAAAGCCTTAAATAAGTTAGAAGTTTATAACTTTGAATGCCGAATAATATTAGCCGATAAGCAATTAAGGTATATCAATACATCAACTGAGGTTACCCGTGATGAAAGTGGCGAACCATTAAGCATGCTAGGTATTGTCAGAGATATAACCAACATTAAACAAAATGAAATAGAGCGTGAAATACTTGATGCTGAAAAAGAACAGTCTCGTCAATCGACGCTCAATGTGCTGCTTGATGTTAAATACCAACGTAACAGAACAGAAAAGACATTAGCTGACTTAAAGGAATCTCAGCAAGAATTAGAACAAGCACGTTTAACAGCAGAAGCGGCAAGCGACTCTAAGTCGCAGTTTTTAGCAACAATGAGCCATGAAATTAGAACACCGATGAATGGTGTTGTTGGTATGTTAGAGCTACTGCAGCAATCAGAACTAGATGATGATCAATACCATTTAGCCAATGTTGCCAAAGATTCAGCATGGGCGTTATTACAAATCATTAATGACGTGCTCGACTTTTCAAAAATAGAAGCGGGTAAAATGACTTTAGAGTCAATACCGTTCACCTGGACAAAGATTATTGAAGGGGCTGCAGAGTTACTAGCGTCACAATTACAAAGCAAAAAATTATTGTTGGTTTGTTCATCTAATCATCATATGACTGAGTCAATGTTAGGCGATCCCATTAGATTAAGACAAATTGTACTTAATTTATTAGGCAATGCGATTAAATTTAGTCATAACAATGACCAGCCGCAAAGCCTTATTGAGGTTAAGCTTGATTATTTAGATAATAACCAACACAAAAAATTATTTCGGTTGACTGTTAAAGATAATGGTATTGGTATTAGTGAGGATCAACAAGTACATTTATTCGATGCTTTCACACAGGCAGACAGTAGCACTCATCGTCAATTTGGCGGCACAGGACTCGGCTTATCTATTTGCTCAAAGTTAACCACTATGATGGGAGGACAAATAAGTTGTCAAAGCGTGATAGGTGATGGTACAGAATTTTATGTCGATTTACCTTTGATAGCAACTGAAAACAAACAGACATCGACCCTGAGTGTAAAACTCTATCATTTAAATATTTTACTCATTGCTTATGATGGAATTACCGATAATATCTTGCAGAAAGGTCTAACAGAGCTTGGCGCACATTGTCATTTAGCACCAAGTTCGCCAACAAAATTAAGCAAGCTTATTTCTGCTGAAAATTATGATCTTATTATTATTTCAGCAGAACAAGTTATTAGCCTTTGGCCAGAAGTTAAAATGCAGTTACCCAACAACAGTGATGAGGATATTAATATACTGATTCTTGAAAGGTGGCATGACTTCGACTTACCCTTTTACCCTGAACACGCGACAACCATTGCCAGTAATCCGTTTTTACCACAAAAAATATACTGGACCATTGCCCGTATTATGGATCAAAAAAATCCACTTATAAGTTGTCTAAAGCAAGATATTAAGACGTTATCTATACCCAGTGTTACTGAAGCACAAACCAGTAATAAACTAATTTTAATTGTTGAAGATAATGTCTTTAACCAACAGGTATTAGAGCGTCAGCTAAATCTATTTGGTTATGCTGTCATCATTGCCAACCATGGTGAAGAAGCCTTAACTAAAATGACACAATATTCATTTTCCCTGATCATGACTGATTGTCAGATGCCGATCATGGATGGTTTTGAGTTTGCCCAAAAGGTGCGAGAAAATGAACAAGGCGGCACAACACAGATACCTATAATAGCAATCACCGCTAACGCGATGCGAAATGAAGCCGAACATTGCATTAAACTTGGCATGAATGACTACGTGACTAAACCAATGAAGCTAGATAGCTTAAAGGCTTTACTCAGCAAATGGTTAGTGGAAGAAGAACTCGAAGATGAATTTAAAATAGAATCACCACCTGAATTGACCGATGAACAAGTTACTGAATTGATAGAAAAACCGGCAATAAGTATCTCAGCATTAGTTGAATGTTTTGGTGATGATAAAGAAGCACAACAAGAATTTTTACAATTTTATCAACAACATAGTAAACCATTACTCGCTGAATTAGCCGTGCACATTACTGATAAAGATTGGCAGAGTGTAACGGAACTGGCACATAAGCTTAAATCTTCAACCCGTGGCGCTGGAGCGATATTACTCGGTCATTATTGCGAGCAATTGGAACAACTAGCTAAAGAAGAAAATACACAAGAAGTTATAGCGTTAAGCCATAAACTTTATGCTGAGTTTATTCGAGTGTCTGACGAGATAGCAGCAAACTTTTAAGCCAAGCTTGGGCGTTTGTCAGTGATTATCTATAGCGGAGACTGAAGCTAATGTTATAAACGTTTTCATCAATCACAAGTCGCTACTAAAGACTCTAATATTTAGCGTATTAATTGATGAAATCGTCGGCCACTTACCCACTGCACGATCAATTAGCTGAAGGTGGTGGTGGTTGTTTATTTCTTTTCAATTAAAGGAATGTTATTTTCCTTAAATAACTTAGCAACAACGCCTTGCGTTAAAGGTTTAATGAGATAACCTTTAGCACCTAGTTCAATCGCTTTTTTTACTATTTGCTTATTCTTATTACCGGTTAACATAATAAGTGGCGTATCAACATTTTTTCCGTTGCCCTGTTTCATTTGTCCTAAAATATATAAACCATTGGTATCGGGCAGACTCACGTCGAGTAAAACGATATCAAAACGTATATTATTAAGGCAGATTAAGGCAGTTCTCCCGCTACTGACGGTTCGAACGTTGAGTTTGTAATTGTTCAACAGTAGATTGGTTAAATGTATGCTAATGGGATCATCTTCAACCAATAGAATATTAATAGCGGCTGATTTATTATCCTCTTGTACCTTATCTAATTCTTTTACTGCATCGGCGTTACTTGCATTATAAAGCTTGTTAAAAGAAGTTGGCGGATGTACTTGCCCACTTTTATCTGATTGAGCCGCTTCATTAGTTTCTTGTGCTATATTTTCCACGTCACTGATTAATCCACTGAGCAAGTCTAATGCTTTACTTTGCAGTTCCACCAGTCTAGGTCGAATTTCGTTTGAACGTATCGACGCTAAAATATTCTTAACCACATCAAAATTAATATTAACATGGTGTTTGAGTTTAATTTGTTCTGTTGCTTTACTAATAGAGTGTTCAACGTCGGTAATACTCTCTTCAAAAGACAATCTAAGTTTTTCTTTCAACTCTAAGCCATGCAATACCGTTTCTCTAATTTCTTTTGCATATGACTCTTTATTATAAATATAGTCTAAGGCAGCATTTTTTTTGAGACCAATGCCAAGCTTAGTTAGTAAATTAGAACAAACAACAATAGCACGCTTTTTCTCATAAAGCGGATTGGTAATTATATAATCATCAATAATATCGTTATCATAAGCTTCATAAGCTTCGTTTTCTTCCCCCGCAGAAACAACAGAAACAATAAAGTGTTCGCACGTTTGCTCTACTAAAACTGATTTAAGCGAGCTGTAATAGATCATTAAAGATCGTTGAAGAGTAATGGTATCGATTAAAATTATTTTAGGCGTCCCATCTTTAAGCTGTTTATCAAGATCTCGCAAAACAGTAACAACAAGTACTTTATCAAAATGTTCAATCAACACCTTAATTAACAGCTCGCTATCTTCACGATCGGTCGTGTATAAAATAATATTATGATGCTGCACTATAACTCCTTGACTCAACTATCTAATGCTAACCTTGTAAGAGTGTAAAGCTTGCTTAGCAATATTGGCCTCTCGTCTTTATCAAAGTATAATTGAGTTTGTAAATTTCCCTGCTCATGTCAATATAATCTAACACTGTTGGGCATGCTTTGGATACATTTCATCTGATCAATTAGATTAATATATCTATATATTAATAAGCTACATCAAGGATAAAAGAGCAGCAAAAGTGTGATCAATGGCTAAAGTGTACGGGTTAATTTGAAAACATCACTTTTATCAGCAAATTTTTAATAACATCATAAGATTCATCTTCAAATTTAACGCCAAAATAATAAATCGTCAGCGATGACTTAATATTACAAACAATACCTTTTATTGATGTGATGTCACTTAAGGCCCTGTCAGTAATAGCGAAGGTAATGGTATCGTCTTTGGTGATAACAACATTTTCTTCCTTCTTGGCACTTAATAAACAGCCTTCTAATGAAAGATTAACCATAATGCCTTTTAATAACGAATTATTGACCAAAGCTTCAATATTTAATTGCGTATCAATTCGTGTTTCTTTTCGTAGCGGTCGAACGGCCACCTGTTGCAGAATGTTCAAGACAATCATTTTTGCTGGAACAGTTATCGTGCGCTCTATACTGGTAACAAAAGCAACAACCGCGCCTTCATGCTTTTCTACGATAATTCTAACGGTGCACGCTGCCCCTTGATTAATATTGCCAGTAAGCTCGACATGACGATTTAAATCGGGTAGCTGTATCAACATAAATTGTTTGGGTAAAAAACCAACAAAAACACTTTAAAATTTTATTTTTTTACTGGGCGAAATTGAGACTTTGACAATAATGGCAGAGCCAGGGGTTAGCATTGATAATGACTTTGTTACATCATCTCGAATCATTGAAAGTTCTCCTAGTAAGCCATACCCTGCATAGGCTTAAATTGATAAGTTAACTTATCAACTCATTCATTGTAGGTTAATAAAGGTGTTAAAATTAAATATATCATCAATTTTCATACTATCGATGTTTATCAGGCACTAAGCGAAAAAGTGTTAATAAAAATATAATTGGCTGCAAGGTTTTAACGCATTTAAGCGCAGCAACACGTTAAAAGTAGGCTTCATAGCTTAATGTAATCGCTAGTAGCTTTTAAACTATTAGCAAAAGATTATTTACTGATGTTTTTAACCTTCATATTAAGCTATTGTTGGAAAGTAAGGAATACACCACCATCGGTTCTTAATAAGCTAATTAGTTAATATTTATTAGTATTTTTATTAGCTAAACCATGAAACGTGTAAAATTTTATAAAGAGTCTTATTGATGATTGAACTGTTTCGCAACATGAAAATTTCACAAAAAATTCCTATCTCTATTAGTGTCTTTATTATACTGCCTTTAATCATCTCCCTTATTGCAATAAATTCAACGGACACCATTAACAAAAACGGTCAAGATATTTATGACAATTATTTTGTCAGTTTTATTAATCTTACCGACGCTCGGCAATATTTATATCAACAGTTTGTACTAATAAAAAGTCATATTATTTCTCCTGACGATAAGTCGATGAGAGACACTGAGCAAAAAATCAGTAATGCATCCGTCAACTTCCATACTTCACTGACTAAATTTGAACAAACATTAGACAGTGGCGAAGAAACAAAATTACTCTATAAATTCAAAACTCAATTAACAACGTTTGAGTTGTTAACTGAGCAAATTATCACTCTAAGTAAAAGCAACCAAGATATCGCTGCAGATAGACTAGCCAATGAAGAATATGGTTTACTTTTTAATGACATGCAACATAATATGGCGGGTATGTTAGAAACAAATATTGATGGAGCTCAAGCCCTTTACAACAGTAATCATCAACATCATCAAACAACGCGTTCTCTTATTATTTTGGTTACTGTTATTATTATTGCCATTGGCCTATTTATTGGTTGGCTATTGATCAGCACAATATTAGAGCCACTCCTTAAAATACAATGCCATATAGCAAGTCTTACTCATTCAGGTGATCTTCTCCTTCAACTCGACATTGAAGGTAAAGACGAAATTAGCGAATTAGCTGAGTCATTTAATACTATGCTTGAGTCATTATTTCATGCACACAACAAGCTTATCCAAACAGAGAAACTGACCTCTTTAGGTTCATTAGTTGCAGGGGTTTCTCATGAAATTAATACGCCATTAGGCATAGCTGTCACGATAGGCAGTACAATCAAAGATAACTTTCAAAATTTTTCAATTCTTTTTAAAGAAAAAAAGGTCAAGCGTTCTGACTTGGAACATTACGAAAAAGAAGTCAATGAATGCTTAGATATATTACTGAATTCTTTAGACCGAGCTGTTGTCCTCATTCAGAGTTTTAAGCAAGTGGCTGTTGACCAAACGAGTGAGGCAAGACGTATATTTTTCTTATCTGATGTCACAGACGAAGTGATTCGTATACATCATCATAAAATAAAACGCCTCGGGATAACCTTCGACTGCGTAATCGATAAAAATATAGAGATGGACAGTTTTCCAGGTCCTTTAGGGCAAGTGATGACTAATTTATTTAATAACGCCATTATTCATGGCCTTGAAAGTACAAACTCTGGCATTATCGCTATATCAGCTTATCTAAATGATTCAATTGTCATTATCAAAATAGAAGATAATGGTAAAGGCATACCAAAAGCGTTTATTGACAAAATTTTTGAACCTTTTTTTACCACTAAGCTTGGTGAAGGGGGTTCAGGTCTAGGCCTGAACATCATCTTTAATATTGTCGTCAATTTACTCGATGGTAAAATTAGCGTGGTCAGTACGTTAGGAAAAAACACCTGTTTTACCTTAGAGTTACCCTTGGTATCTCCCCAAAAGATAATAAAAATTAATGATAACGATTAACCGTATTTGCTGGCTATCTTAAACACGTTTAAAATAATCCAATAATTTTTCTCTATCTAAAACCACTTAGGCAGCATAAGACTATCAATGGCACGCTTATGATGGTTTTTGATAGAATGCTACTTGACCTCGTCCTGATGCCTTAACTTGGTACATCATGTCGTCTGCCTTAACCATCAGTTTATGGAGTACCTTACCGTCTTTAGGGGCAACAATACCAATACTTGCGCCTACTTGGCAGTGCGTGTCATTTGAAATATAAATGGGCTGCGCTATATCAACAAGAATCTTATTGGCTTGTTCAAGCATTAACTCTTGATCAAATGTCGTCAATTGACGGGCAGCAATAAATTCATTCCCTCCCCATCGAATACAGAGGTCTGTTGCCAAGTTAAAATGTGCTTTAAGACGTTTTGCTGTTGCTACTAAGACCTTATCGCCGGCTTCATGGCCATAAGTGCCGTTAACGGGTTTAAATTTGTCTAAATCAATCATCATCAGCACTAAACTTTTTTGGTTTTCTAAACAATAAAGTAAGGCATTATCTAATTTTTTGTCGCCGGAGCGTCGATTAAGCAAATGGGTTAAAGGGTCATGATCCGCTTCAAAACGTGTTTGAAATTCCCGTTCTGCTCGTTCAGTAACATCATGTATTATCACTTCAACTAAATTACCTTGCTCACTACTTCGTTTATTGCTGCGCTGCTCGTTTAATTTTGCAAATAAACAGTGCAGCCACAGCGATTTATTGCCAATACGGCATTCTCTATCTAAGGTGACTTGTGGGTGATTCTTATCGGTGCGAATACTCAATAACAACTCTTCTAGTTTGTCAACATTATTTAATAAGGTTGGGAAGTGTAAAGAGGCTAAGTCTGTCTGTCCTGCAACACTGAAGTATTGTAAAAAAGCCGGGTTAAAGGTGGTAATGGTGTTTTTTTCATCGAGCAAACAAATTCCAGCACTCGCTTGTTCAAAGATAAGCCTGAATTTACGCTCTAACTCTTGAGTTTTTTCACGCAATGCTCGCTCATTACTAATAGTAAGGTGTAACTCATGCATCAAAGAGTTTATACCTTTTGTTAATTTACCAATTTCATTTTTGGCACCTTGCTTCACCAATAACATCCGCATTGTTTTAGGTATACTAGGATTGAGGGTAGTAAAGCTATCGGTTAACTTTTGAATCGGCTTTGTTAGCCATCTGTGGACGATCAGAGAGACAAAAAAAGCAATAATGATGGATTGTATTAGTATCAATGCCACTTCTTTTTTAAGTGAGTTTTCTACCTGTTGTTGAATATAATTATTGTCTGGATAAACAGTAAGTGTGCCAACAAGGGTATCATCAATAAAAGGATGGATTAATTGGATAACTATGCCATCTTGTGGTTTGTTAAGATCACCACTAGAAATGCTCATTTCGCCCTCACCGTAGAGTCTAGCCCCTTGAACCAAATCATTACTCAACAAGCCGCTAATAATTTCCTGTCCGAGCTCGCGATCATTTAAATAGGCAGATATCGTTGCAGTTTTTGCCACCGTTTGAGCTAATTGTTTAACAAGCAAATAGTTAGTATCTTTCTTTTCTTGGAGGCCAGCATAATAGGATAACGTTGAAGAAACCTACTCCACTAGCACAGCAACAATAGCAATAGCAATAGCCAATGGAACTCTGACATAAAGATTTTGACTAATTTTCATTAAATCGATAATCACTTTTACAGCATCAGTGAGCTGGTCTTAAGGTATATAACCAATTGAATATAGTGACCTGTATAACTTGTTCAAAGCATCTTCAATTGAAATGGCGGCAATCGGCGGTTTAGCTCGCCCACAGAACAGTAACCTTGCCCAGTAAGCACTTAGTTTTGCTCACTTTTATTCACTAATTGCATATAAAAGTCATTCTTCAATAGCGATTCAGAGGGTAAATCTAGTGGCTGTGCCATTTCACCGTCAGGAAAAGTTAAATAACAGCACATATAAATGTCAATCACTTCGCGCTTAGATAATGAGTCAATCGTATTGTCTTTATTCACCACAACAACAAACTCTGTACTCACAGCATCAAGGTTGAAAAGGACCAAGCCAATCATTAATATCAGGGGGCTTTTCATCGTTAAAACACCATGTTCGCACTAACAGTAAACACGTTGATTCTATGCTCTTTTTCAACATTTTCCGGACCACTTATCCCCCATAACCCGCCACCAAAAGGTTGAATATCAAAGTGATCAATTTGCGCTTTAACGATCAAATTGTTAACGCCTGCCATTTTACACCAACATTAATTGAATGTTGATGCACCACTAATCGGTCATCAGCCTCTTTTGAAGCCAATGCTAACTGTTGTAATGGAAAGGTTACTTGTATTGGCGTACCCGGAGGAAATTGGGGCGCAGTAACTTTGGTTATCTTATGGCGGTTCTTTGAAATAGAAACACTGGAAAAAAGCGTCACTTTATCTAAACGATAACCAACACTCACATAGCCATTAATATTTGATGAAGCAACCAACCAAGGAGACTCTGAGATACCTATTTCAGATTGAATTAACCAATTATCATTATCGTAGGTTAATCCTAAAGCAGCATATTCAATACTATGGTTTTTGTGTCAAAACTTGCTGATACCGACGCTGCTTAGGCAACACAGGAGCTGGCACAGAGTTTAATAAATCAATAAACTCATTTAATGCCTCGAACTTATAGTCCCCGACATCGGCTTGTGATAGAGAAAATCGCATGGTCAAGGCATCAAATATGTAGGTTGCGCTAAAAGTCATTAAATGGTCAAAATCAATAAAAAAGTCTTTACCACTCGCTTTTAATTTCGCAGTCGTGTTACCCGCAGCCAATTTTAACCGTAAAAATCCATCATTAATTGATTGGCTGTATTCAATATCTACACCATCGAAATTTCCCACTGTACTTGCAAAAGAGCAATACTCATGTGGCGCACGTACCGACAAATAGGCGTATCCCACGTGCGGGTACTCCGAAAGCAAATAAAGATCACTGTTTAATCTGCCCACACGAATAGCCCAATGACGCGAAGGACGGTAACGCAAAAAAGCTAAATCGAGGTAGTTTTCAAAGTCTGTATTCGCCTGATCTTCTAGGAAAGATTGCACAACAGAATCCCAGTTTTTAGCTAAGGTTATGTTGGCTTGCCCACCTAAAATTGAGTCACGGGTAGCTGACCAGCCTGTATCATCAATATTCAAATAATTAGGACTAAAAGCAATATCAGGATCGTCACTATAACTGAGTGCTAAAGAAGCAAAACCACTAAATTCAACTTTTATGTCATCTGCATAGGCATTATAAGTAACGCCTGTGAAAACAAAAGCTATGGCGATAATAAACCGATACAAGGTATCAGCCTTTTTTCGTTTGATAATATTTAAGATATTGATGATAACAGATAGCTCATTTATTTGCCTATGCTTCGGCAACTGAATACCACGACTTTTTTAACGAGTGTTAGGCTAACGTCTGTGTTTTGAATTATTACCCCTTTGAGAGTCGTCCAGGAGGATAACGGATAAACCTATGCTTAATCAGCAAAATAAATGAGAATATTGAATTGCTAAATATCAGCTTGGATATCAGCTTGGCTAATGTTGGATAATATATTTAAGAGGTACTTGTCCTAACAATAATAACATTATTTTGGCCTGATTAAGTGTAATAAACAGCTTGCCCCTTAGGGCATTTTCCCTTAATACTTATCTATCTAAGTGCTTGGCATGAAAACGCAAATGCGCTTCAATAAATGAAGAGATGAAATAGTAACTGTGATCATAGCCTTCATGAATGGTTAACTCTAATGGGTAACCATTTATTTTTGCTGCAGCCTCTAGCGTTTCTGGTTTTAATTGCTCTTTCAAAAAATCATCTGCACCACCTTGATCAACTTTGGCAGGAATAAACTGTTTTGCTATACGCATTAATTCACTGGCATCATGCTGGTACCAACTTGCTTGGTCTTTCCCCAAGTAAGCGCTGAAAGCTTTTTTGCCCCAAGGCACCTTAATCGGGTTACATATCGGACTAAAGGCTGACATTGAACGATAACGTTCAGCATTTAACAAACCAATAGTCAGTGCCCCGTGTCCACCCATGGAATGTCCACTAATAGCGCGCTTATCTGACACTGGAAATGTGGCTTCAATAATTGCTGGCAGTTCTTTAACCACGTAATCATACATTTGATAGTGACGACTCCAAGGTGCTTGGCTGGCATTAAGATAAAATCCTGCGCCCTGCCCCAAATCATAACTATCATTATCAGCTACCTCTTCACCTCTTGGACTCGTATCAGGAGAAACAATAGCAATACCTAATTCAGCAGCTATTCGCAGTGCGCCGGCTTTTTGCATAAAGTTTTCATCGGTACAGGTTAAACCTGAAAGCCAGTAGAGCACAGGCACTTTTTTGCCATTAATGGCCTGTGGAGGCAAAAAAATGGCAAAACGCATGTTAGCGTTTACAGTTTTAGAACGGTGACTATATTGCTTGTGCCAGCCACCAAAAACTTTATTTACACTGATACTTTCAATTAAAGGATAAATTGTCATAGGATAACCTCAAGACGCTCCTCTGCTAATTACTGCGATAAAGGGGAGCGCCCTACTATTAATATGAATGACTATCTTTCAAAGATAGATGCTGGTTATTGATATCGCCTATTTATCAAAATGAATAACACTGCGAATACTTTCTCCTTTGTGCATTAACTCAAACGCTTCATTAATATCTTCAAGACCCATGGTATGAGTAATAAAATCGCTCAATTTAAATTCACCAGCTAAATAACGTTCAACATAATCTGGTAACTCAGTACGACCTTTAACACCGCCAAATGCAGAACCACGCCATACTCGCCCAGTTACCAGTTGAAATGGACGGGTTGATATTTCTTGTCCGGCACCTGCAACACCAATGATCACTGATTCTCCCCATCCTTTATGACAACACTCTAAGGCAGAGCGCATTAGGTTAACGTTACCAATACATTCAAAAGAGTAGTCAACACCACCATCGGTCATTTCGACAATCACATCTTGGATAGGCTTGTCGTAATCTTTAGGGTTAATAAAATCAGTAGCACCCAATTTTTTCGCAAGTTCGAATTTACTTTCGTTAATATCGATAGCAATAATTCGACTGGCTTTCGCCATGGTCGCGCCAATCACTGCAGACAATCCAATACCGCCAAGACCAAAAATAGCAACAGTTGCGCCCTCTTCAACTTTTGCCGTATTCATGACTGCGCCCATGCCTGTGGTAACACCACACCCTAGTAAACAAACCTCTTCTAATGGTGCTTCTTTATTAACTTTCGCTAATGAAATTTCTGGCAAGACTGTGTATTCAGAAAAAGTTGAACAGCCCATATAGTGAAAAATAGGCTGACCATCTTTGTAAAAGCGGGTCGTGCCATCTGGCATCAAGCCCTTGCCTTGTGTCTCACGAATTTTTTGGCAAAGGTTGGTTTTACCTGATAAACAGAATTTACATTCACCACACTCTGGTGTGTATAATGGAATAACGTGATCGCCTACCTTAACACTGGTTACGCCTTCACCTATTTGTTCAACAATACCTCCACCTTCGTGACCTAAAATAACGGGAAAAATACCTTCTGGATCATCTCCAGATAAGGTAAAGGCATCGGTATGACAAACACCAGAGGCAATAACCTTAACTAACACCTCTCCTTTGCGAGGTAGCATGACATCGACTTCTTCGATAGATAGTGGCTGATTAGGGCCCCAAGCAATAGCCGCTTTCGATTTTATAAATTTATCTGACATCGTTATTCTCACTTTTCAATTAATAGATATTTTGATGGGATTAGCATCTAGTCGAATTTGTTACATTAACATTAGTTTACTCAACTTATTTAAAGATGATAATACGCCTAATATGTAATTAACTTTTACCCCTTGGTAATAATCTAAAGGACATAGTTACCAAAAAGTTAAAGCATCTTTTGTTAACAGTTTTGCTCTACATTATTCATCTTAATGACTGTGTCCTTGGGCAAGATTTATCATAGCAATACCAACAGCACTAACCCCATACCAAGCCATGTTGTTGAATCAAGATGCTGACGGTAGATCAAAGCAGACAATAAAGTCACGGTTATAATGGCAAGCCCATAGCGCATGAACGATACCAACTGGCATGCCTTTCATTGCTTGACCTAAAAAAACGAATGCGGCTAAATGTCCAAGTAAAACTAAAGCACTTGGCAGAGGTTTACTAAAACCATCAGTCTCTTTTAATGCTACATAAGACATAGCCTCAGCAGCGACACCTAAAAAAAGGAATAACCAACTCATCTTTATTTCCTATAATGTTATACGAACTATCAATGCCAAAGGTCTAAAGTAATTTTCAATAAGCTACTTTTGTGGCCACCAATAATGTCTTATCTTGTCTTGTTGGCGGTTAATATAATTATCTCTATATAAATGATAATATGCTAACTTGTAAACTCACTTGTACATATAGGTAACAATCATGCAATGGGATGGCATCAGCGAATTTGTTTACGTTGCGGAAAATGAAAGTTTTACCCTCGCCTCAAAAAAAATGGCGATATCTACTGCACAGGTGAGTCGACAAATAAGTGCGTTAGAGAAACGCCTTAATATTAAGTTATTTTATCGAACAACTCGCAAAGTATCATTAACAGAAGAAGGCCGTGTTTTTTATCAGCATTGTCGCAGTGTTCTCGATGGTCTCGATGCTGCTGAACGGGCTATCACAAATTTACAGTCAAAACCTCAAGGCAAAATTAAGTTAACAGCGCCTGTTGCCTATGGTGAAAAACAAATATTACCGCTAGTGAATAACTTCATAAAACAATATAGCGATGTTGAAGTGTCAGCTTATTTAAGTAATCGCCAAATAGACATTGTTGAAGAAGGCTATGACCTAGCAATTCGCCTTGGTAAGTTAAGTGACTCGACCATGATGGCAAAAAAACTTGGCAAAAGAACAAACTACCTTTGTGCATCACCACAATACTTAGAAAAACAGGGTGTCCCCCATTCAATCTCAGAGCTTAGTCAACATAGTTGTTTGTTGGGCACACTAGACTACTGGCATTTTAGAGAGTCTGATCGAGAAAAAAGTATCCGCGTAACCGGTAGATTAAGATACAACAATGGCTACAGCCTGATGGATGCAGCACTAAAGGGCTTAGGGATAGTTCAGTTACCCGATTATTATGTTCAACAGCGCATAGAAAGTGGTGAACTGGTGAGCCTATTAGATAATTACCGTGCGCCTGATGAGGGAATATGGGCAATTTACCCTCAAAATCGCCATTTATCGCCTAAAATAAGACTGCTGGTTGATTACTTAGCTGAACAGCTACTTTAATCTTCAGCTTTATTAAATTATCGAACCAGGCTGAAAAGATAAACTCATAGCATAAAATAGTAGCGGTTAGGTTTGCCGCTATTATTTTCAGACTCTCCAGCTAAGCCTCTACAGTCCGATAGCGCAGATAAAGAGACAACAACAAAAGGTAAGTAGTAATAATCACCCGCCTGTTTTATCCGTTAATCATCTAACAGGCTTTCGAGTGAATGTGTAACGCCCATTCGTTGATGTACTACTGGACTTGTTGTGGTGTATAACGTTGGAATACGGTCTTTTTCTAACACAGTTTCCGCAATCGAAAAGGCCGCTAAGGCCGTTTCGTGGAAGCCACTTAAAATCAACTTTCGTTTACCCGGGTAATAATTAATATCACCAACGGCATAGATACCCGGCACTGAGGTTTGAAAAGATTGTGTATCTACTTTTATCTGATGTTGGTGCATGGCAAGTTGCTAATTTGCTATCGGGCCAATTTTGGGGGACATACCAAAAAATATAACAAGTTCATCAAGCTCTACTCTACGTTTGATGCCATCTTTTGAACTTACTGTCAGGCCAGTTAGCTTATTATCTTCTTGTTGAAAGTCGCTCACTTGACCACATAAAAACTGCATTTTTAGGTCTTCGCACAAGACGTACATTTCATTAACGCTACTTGTAGCGGCTTTAAACTTTGTACTACGATGAATAAGCACCACACTATTAGCCGTTTTTTGTAGGCTCAAACTCCAATCTAGTGCGGCATCTCCACCGCCTAGCACAACGACATTTTTATCTTTAAAGTGTTCTATATTATTGATTCGGTAGAACAGTTGTTTATCTTCAAACTGATCAATTAATGGTAGTTTTAATTTAACGGGTGAGAAGGCACCATTATCAGCAGCAATGATCACCGCCCGACAGTGAATGAGCGTATTCTTGTGTGTGGTAACTGAAAAAGAAACATCCGACAATTTATTAATGTCTTCGACCCGCTCGCCCAATAAAAAAGTTGGCTTAAAGGGAGCCGCCTGCTCACAGAGATTTTCTATAACTTGGCTTGCCTTAGCGTTAGGCAAAGCAGGAATATCATAGATAGGTTTATCTGGATAGAGTTCACTGCATTGACCACCAACTTCTGGTAAGCTGTCAATAACAACCGATTTTAATCCTTGTAAACCAAGCTCAAATACTTGAAGCCAACCAACGGGGCCTGCACCAATAATTACAACGTCTGTCGTTAAGGTTTTCATAAGTACCTCCTCGGTAGCGTTAGCTTATATTTATGGCTATTCTAGCGCCTTGAAATATCTGTCTATTGTCATTTGTATAATCAATAAATCACTACGATGCTTTATTGATTTACCCTTAGTGGAGTTAGCATTTGGCGAGTTAAAAATCACATATCATCCATACTAAACATGGTTCGTTGCTGACATTCTATAAATTTTTTTCAAGTCCATGCTCAATTTCTTTGTTTACTCTGCTCGTCTTTTTTTAACCAAGGTTTAAAGAATAACGCACTGGAAAAAACAAGATAAAAGCTTGCATTGTTATGCCTTGCCACGTTGAATTAATACCTAACCACGCCAAATGAAAGTCTATAGGAAAGCGCGTAATACTAATAATAGCGGCTTCTTGCAACGCTGTTATCGCTTTACCCGCGAGAATAAATGACAAGGCTAAGAGTAAATATGTTGTTATTGAAAAGAATCACGCTATTGGTAATTTAATAGAATATTTAATCATTAACCAGCCCACGACAACAAGCACAGCGACTGCCGCCTAAAAGCCACTAAAAAGAACAACTTGCTGTGAGGGGTTCGTCTGGGTTAACAATGATTGATAAAACATTACTGTCTCAAAAACCTCACGATAAACCGCAATAAACGCTAAACCAGAGATTCCCCACAAGGCACCCGATTTTAAACTCTTATTAATATTTTGTTGAACATAACGTTGCCATTGATCGGCTTGCGTTTTACTGTGCATCCAAAAACCAACATAAAAGAGCATAATCGCAGCTAACAGCGCGGCAACCCCTTCCATGGTTTCACGGCTAGCACCGCTAATGGTTACTAATTTTTGTGCCACTAACCAAGTTTACCCACCCGCAATTAACGCTGCTGCCCAGCCAAAATGAAGATATATAATGGCTTCTTTTTTATTGGACCGAACCAGTATGGTAAAAGTACCAGCACAACCAATAGCGCCTCTAAGCCCTCTCGTAACAAAATAATAAAACTGGCGCTAAACAAAGCTGTGTCTGATATCGCTGAGTCATTGAGTAAAAATTCAGCTTGTTCTATTTGTAGCAAAACTGCAGAAATAGATACAGCAACGTCACCCAAGCTTTCCTTGTTGTTAATTTCATTGCGCAAGCCTAGTAAGTTAAATCAATCATTTTACGTAACGAACTATCATAAGCGTCGAGATTATTTTCAACAAGCTCAAACCCATCTAAGTAGGCACTCACCGCAAATTGTTGGGAAAGTATAACGTCACTATTTTTGTAAGCGGCAAGTGCTTTTTTAAGTTGATCACACGCGACTGTTAATGGCGCCTTAGTTGCAGAAAACAGTTCCTCAGGGTTAGCTCTAAGCTGCTCAACAAAACCCTTTTTTAAGTCAGTTTTCGCCCTATACAATTCGTTAGGACTATACTGAACAAGGTCGGCGAGCGAGTGATCAAGCGCATTATTTTCTTGTCGTTTTTCATCAAAAACAAAAGCTAAACTACCTGTATAAAATGCTAACGACCAACGTCGTTTCGCCGTTAAGTTATTAAATGAAGGCATAGCAGTGCCGTCAAGACCGCCGGTTACCACATTATATAATCCCAGAATAGAACGGTCTAAAGCACGTGTTCTTTCGTTAAAATTTGTAAGCTGTGGACTTAGTTGCCTTGCAAGCTCCCCGTCTCCTTTACCCCTTACACCATGACAACTGGCACAATTATTTTGAAATAATTGCTTAACTCTAGATACCGAAAGTAAAGATGTTGGTAACGATAACTGTGGAGAGTTTTTTATCAGCACGTTTTTTAATTCACTGGTCAGCGCTTGTATTTCGACAAGTGTTTTTTTCGCTTGTACCACACAGAGAAGTGATTTCGATAGCGTAATCATGGCTTGTTCTCCCGGCTCCCTTACCACTCTTTCAACGATATCACTTAAAAATCAATTACTTATTGACACTCACCTTAATCAATGATTTTGCTATTACTAATGGCAGAAGCATAATCAACACTAATATATTCAGTGAGTTGTAAAAGTTGACGTAATCCTCCTGTATCGCTGCTTGCCGATGTTTGCGTTGAGATAAGATAACCAATGACAAAAAAAAACATAAATAAATTTGCGCTTAAATGAGCGCATTGAAAAAGTCATTAATTTTTGAAAATAACGAGAAAATAATAAGTCATAAATAACCTATAACGCAATTGAGAATGATTCTCATTATACTGCATGGAATGGGGATAGTGTTAAATAGTTAGAAATTTAACCTACTATGGTCTCGGTTTAAGTTCTAACGGTTAACGTATGTCCCCTTAAATTATCTGTTCGCTCTACCTAAAGTCCAAAAATAGTTTGTCAACTGATGAGCTTTCTCCTTTATAGCCAATAATTTCCTCAAAGAGATAACAGTAAAGTTTGACCCTAAAGCAGCTCAGGCGTTACTATGATGAGGTTCTAGTAGGCTTTAGCTAAAATAGCTTGGCCAATTTACTCACCTAGTCGTTACATAAAACATCCATATTTGGAATATTTACACCAACGCTGAACGGTTATACGTTCTTTAACAAAAGTGGCCGTATGTACAAAACTAAAAAAAGCACCAAACCCCAAGAAATTTCTTACAAACGTGTTCAATCGTACATGATGTGGATGATCGAGAGATACGGTGATTACTCGGCAAAATCTTTATTGCAAAAAGCGAATTTATTATTCAAAGATGATACTCAATATAATCAAACTGCCTTAGATTATTTAATTGAACATGAAATTATAGATGATGCCCGCTATGCCAAAAGACTAACGCTTAGTCTGGCCGAAAGTAAAATAGGCCCAAATAAAATAAAAGAGAAACTTTATGCTAAGGGTTTTCAATCAACAACCATTAATGAGTGTATTAATGAACTTGAAACCTCAGAAGATGACTATTTTAATAAAGCATTGGCACTAAAAATAAGAAAATTTGGTGAAGAACCTATTACCGATATAAAATTAAAACAAAAAGCGTTACGTCATTTAACAGCAACCAAGGGATTTTCATATACAATTGCCAATAAAGCAATTACTTATGACCCTGAACAAGAAGAATAGGTCGTTTGTCATTAAAGCTTTATTTTATAACAAACAATAAAATAAACTTAAGACCCTGTGCTATGTACATAGCTTACACCACAAGAATAGTGCGCTAATAAAAGATTATATCTTCGCCAGCTTTATTGTTAATAATCATCAAATACTTTTTTAAACTGACTGTTTTTTCAACACGGAGATGACTTGGTTGATTCGAAGAAGTAAATTTTCGTGTTCTTTTCTTTATCTAATAACGATATCACTTTTAATATGTAAGGAAGCGAGCGTTTTTGATGTTTGATGTTTTATGTTTTATGTTTTATGTTTTTCAGCCCAATATTGAGCCACTCTTTCTTCTATAATGGCAACCTTAAAGCGCCCTTTTGCCACCCCTTTGACTAATTCATTTTCTAATAGAAATCAGCGCAAATAAACTTGTCATCATCAAAATAAGTATAGCCTGCTACTGAAAAATCTAAATGCCCATAAGCCATTTCTGGTTGATTGAACTCTACTGCAACATTAAGCAATGTAACAAAGTATTCTGTTATTTCAAATAAAAGAATACTCTAACATAATCAACACCAATAATTTTATCTTCAAACCAATTTGAGCTAACAACATCGAAGCCAATTTTTCCTAATTCCAATGCGGTAACCACTATTTGACCAGTAAATAGCTGGTTTTAATAGGAATGGCTGTTTGCATCATAATAAAGCTTTTTTTCGTTTTTCAAGTCAGTAATAAACGGTGGTTTAAGATAATAAACATAGACATTAACAGCACTTTTCGACGGATTGAGAACTAAAAGAACAGCAAAAATAAAAATATAACAAGAATTTTTTTTGTTATCATCCTATATTTAAAGCTTTTTGCTTTTGATAATGTTTGGTTTTTTAATAATAGTACTTAATTTAAGTTAGCTAATAAATATTAAAAATCACAGTCAAAAGTTACCACGACTTTAGATATTATTATACCTTAACGTTATGTTATGCATATAAAAAAAGGGTTAAGAGTAAAGACTTCTTGTAGAATTTAGATTATTATCCATATGAATCAAGGACCATAAAGCGAATAATTTAGTTCATTAAAGCTATTTTATTAAAATACTCTTTAGTAAATTCAATAAAAGCGTTCAGTTTATTCGACTGGTGAATTAATTGAGGATAAATCATAAAAATGGTCTGCCCTGCTGGCATTTCACTTTCAAGTATAGCCACTAACGTTCCCTCCTTAATCTCTTGGTCGACTAAATAGTCAGGTACCCTAATTATACCTTCGCCCTTTAATGCTAATGTTTTCAGCATATGGTTATCGTTTATTTTTAACCAACCATCTACGGGCACCTCAGCGTTTAAGAATGACCAGGTTAATTGCTCTTGTCCCCTTAAACATTGGTGCGTTTTTAAATCGCTAGGCTCCTTTGGTTTACTGTATTTATCTAAATACTCAGCAGAAGCACAACAGCAATGTTTATAGGGCAAAATAGCTTTTGCAACCATATTTAAAGGCGGGGAGTTAGTGGCACGAAAAGCCAAGTCAAAATCACTACGATTTAGATCAAAACGGGTGTAACTGGTATCGATAGAAAACTCAATGGCGGGATGTAAGGCGCTAAACTTAGAAAAAATGTCGAGTAAAAATCTTTTGGTAAAGAGGCTTGGTGCTGTAATTTTTATAACACCCTCAATAGCATTGCCTTTATGACCAGCATTTCGTTCTAATTCTAAAACAGAATGACGAATTTTATTTACACCCGTTAAAACACTTTCACCTTCTGCGGTTAAGCGAACACTCCGTGTCGATCGGATCAACAAAGCAAAACCCATCTCCTTTTCCAATCGACGAATTTGAGCAGATAGGTGCCCTCTTGATATTTGTAAATTTTGTGCCGCGACCGTAAAGCTTAAATGGCGGGCAACTTCACTAAATAACATTAATCGCTCAAGTTTTTTATGCTCTTTATTCATCATCTTTTGCGCTTATTGTGTGTTATATAAAACAATGAATTTTATTTTGTTATATATTCATTTGCAAATTTTTAGTGAAAAATACGAAGTCTTGTTATTACCTGCTTTATGCTTGGCTGTGATTAATTTCACCAGTAAACGCTAATGCAGTCACTAAAGTATTACAACATAAAGTGGTAAAACAAAAGACAACAAATCAATAATTTGATTAACCAATTTAAATAAAAATAGGCATAAGAATGTTAAATATAGAAAATAAATGGGCGCTAGTAACAGGTGCTAGTCGAGGGATCGGTCTTCGTGTTGCTAAAGAGCTGGCTAAACAAGGCTGTAAACTCATCATTCATTCTCGACAATTAGCCAGTACTAGAGATTTGCTTAATGAATTAACTACAGCGGGTCATGAAGTTTATGCTGTAGCGGCTGAACTTAATTCAACCTCTCAAGTAGAGAATTTAATTACTGAAGTGAAAGCCTTAAGTAATAACCACCTAGATATACTGTATAATAATGCAGCAATCATGACGACGTATCAGCCACTCTTTGCTCCAACGGCAGAGGAGTACCTACACAGTTTTATGGTTAATAGTATCGCACCGGCTAAGTTATGTGATGCTTTTCTTCCAGGGATGCTAGCACGTAACTGGGGACGTATTGTTAATGTTTCTTCAGGCATTAGTAATCAACCTGAATTGATGGCATATAGTTGTTCAAAAGCCGCTCTTGAAAGGTATGTTCGCGATATGATGCCGACGCTATTAGGCACTAACGTATTAATGAACTTACTCGACCCTGGTTGGTTAAAAACAGACCTTGGCGGCTCCTTTGCCCCTAACGATGTCGATTCAGTAATGCCCGGTGCACTTATTCCCATACTATTAGAAAAAGAGCAAGGGAGTGGTATTTTATTTTCCGCCCAAGATTATGTTGGTTAACGTTATGCTTAGTATCAGGCTTAAGTTTCGAGCTTAAGTATCGATTGGCTAATGACGCTTTATTAAAGATAGCTAGTCTGTGGAACAAAAAGTATTAGCTCAATCAGAAAATAATTTTTATTTGTACTTTTTATTTGTAATTTATTTTGAGTAATCGTTAATGAAATCACTAAAAAATAGAAACATACGTTGGGGGATTATCGGCTTAGGTAATATAGCCAATAAATTTGCAACAGACTTATTAACGGTGAAAGATGCTGAGCTATATGCCGTTGCTTCAAGAACACAGCAAAAAGCCAATGATTTTGCCGATAAATATCACGCGACTAAAGCTTACAGCAGCTATAAGGCGCTCGTGAATGACAAAAATGTTGACGCTATTTACATAGCAACACCACATTCAATGCATAAAGAAAATGCGCTGCTGTGCTTAGAGCGTGGTATCGCGGTACTATGTGAAAAACCTTTCGCCATGAATAAAGATGAAGTGCAATGCATGATTGATGCAGCAACGGCAAATAATACTCTGCTAATGGAAGGGCTCTGGACCTATTTTCTTCCCCATTATAATTTTGTTTTAAATAAACTGACTGATAAAACTTACGGCAATATACGTAAAGTTGAAGCAGATTTTGGTTTCGCAAGAGAATTTAACCAAGAAGCTAGGCTGTTTAAGAAATCATTAGGCGGAGGCAGTCTTTTAGATATTGGCATTTATCCTATTTTTGCAGCACTCACTACCCTTGGCATGCCAGAGACCATGACCGCTGAAGCAAAATTTTTTGCTAATGGCGCAGACTCTTCCTGTTCAATGGTCTTTAACTATAAAAATAACGCGGTAGCCGTATTGAAATCGACACTCTTGGAGTCGACGCCAAGTGAAGCGGTGTTTTATTGTGAACAAGGTAATATTAAAATTAACAGTGGCTTTAACAGCCCTTCAACCGTCACTTTAGTAACAGATACCAAAGAAGAAGTTATCTCTTTTAATGGCAACACATATGGCTATGATCACCAAATAAACCATTTTAACGAACTGTTACGTCAAGGGAAAAAGGAAAGCCATGTCATGACCTTTAATTTTAGTCGCCAGCTTATCGAGACTTTAGATAGCGTTAGAAAACTTATTGATTTGAAATATTAATTGTAGATATTAATTGTAGATATTAATTGTAGATATTGATTTGAAATGTTGATAATTAGCACTATTAAAGTCATGTTAATAGTATCACCCGTTTAACGCCAAGCGTCTTAAGCAATAAGCCATTATCAATGCATATAACACGATGATAATGGCTTTATTTTATTGACGTTTTATGACTGTTCTATCGGTAACAAGGTTATTTCAACACGACGGTTAAGTTCGCGACCTGCAGCTGTTTTGTTCGTTACTGCCGGTTGTGTTTCACCAAAGCCAACAGTTTCTAGACGGTCACTAAGGATTTTTTGTCCACGAAGATAATTAGCGACTGAGCCAGCTCGGTCTTCAGACAATTTTTGGTTATGCTGGGCAGAGCCACTAGAGTCAGTATGACCAGAAACAACAATAATGGTTTGATTATATTCTTCAAGCACCAAAGAAACAGAATCTAATACGCTAGTAAAATTGCTGTTAATGTTTGAGCTGTTCGAAGCAAAAGTAATGTTGCCTGGCATAACAAGGTTAATTTTGTTGCCATCACGCACAATACTCACGCCACTGTCGCGCAATTGCTTACGCAATTTAGCTTCTTGAGTGTCCATATAGTAGCCAATACCACCACCGATTGCGGCGCCACCTGATGCTGCTGCTAAAATACGTTTGTTGCGTGTTCTACTGTCTTTGTCTTTATTGTCTATAAAGGCAATAACTGCTGCTAAGCTTGCGCCCACCGTTGCGCCTATAGCTGTTTTACTGGTTTTACTTTCACCTGTGTAGGGATCAAATGTTGTACAGGCTTGTAGCAATAATATCGCAGATGCGGTGGTGATTATTTTTTTCATGGTGAATTTCCTTTATTGGCCTTATTGCTTATTGTACAAAGCTTGGGCTATTAATAAATTACTGCAGGGGCAGTCTTGCCATTATTGCTTTTCGTCTATGTATTTTAAGGCACAAAAAAACCCGATGGAGACTCGGGCCTGAATATATAACGAAAATACATATATCTAAAACAACACTAACATTATACTTAATATTTATAACATTCAAGCTTCCTAAATTAATTACTGATGTTATATTTACCGAGAAGTGTTGTACCAGGAGCGTTAACTACTATATCTTAGCGGCATGAGTATTCTATGGAAAAACCGATGCCGTTAGCAGCAGATTTTAGACATTTTATTGACGAAGCGGGTAACGTTCTCGAACTTACTGACCAAGCAAAAGTAGTTTTTGTTTTTCTGAGTAAAATTGTATTAGCCCTTTCTGAAAATATTGAGCAACCGCTCGTTCACGTTAACTTAAAATGTAATACTCGTGCTAAACAACTCTCGTGTACTGGAGAAATTCAAGCCAAATCTATAACCTTAGGGCTAATTGAATGGCATTGCGACACTTGCCAAGCTTGTGGAACGATTACTCATTGGCAAGGAAGTCGTTGGGACAAGCAGCAACACGTTATACATTAGGTCTACTTCAGTAATAAAAGTATTGCTAGATAATAAAAGAGCTAATGCTAGACACGAACGCCAGCGCTTAAAATCTTCAGAACATACGATTTTAAGAGAACGTTCGTGGTTTACATTATGGGATTTAGCTAATTAATTGTGTCGATAATAATCACTTCACAGTCAATTAACGCCCTGAGTAAAATTGTCTTTGACTGAGTGACTTCAGCACCATCTCCTGCGTTCATGGTGATAATTTTTGAGCTATCTTCTACTTTAAACATACCTGCTGAAGCTAATATATAAGCTTGATGGTCAATGTTATGCTCAATAACGGTTCCTTTCGCTAATTTTCCTCCATAGATGCGTGTTTCTTGGTTAATAAACAGCGCCTTATTTTTATCTGCTGGGTAGCCAGATACTAACAATGTCAGCGCTGATAGCTGCTCAGTAGGAAATTTCTTACTTTCCCAGTGAGGTGCCACATCAATTTTATTAGTTTCAATCCAAATTTGATAAAAAGTTAATGGATTTTTAGTGCGATTATATTCTGAATGTACAATACCTGTACCTGCACTCATCACTTGAACTTCACCCGCTTTCGTTGTGCCTTTATTGCCAGTACTGTCTTGATGAGTGAGCGCACCTGAACGAATAAAACTGATAATTTCCATATTACGGTGTGGGTGCGAAGGAAAGCCCATGCCCTGTTCAACCCAATCATCATTAACAACACGTAACTTTCCAAACCCCATCCGGCTTGGATTGTAATAATTAGCAAAGCTAAAATGATGTTTAGATTTAAGCCAGCCATGGTTAGCGCTACCTAAGCTTTTATAAAGATAATGTTTTATCATCAAATTTCCTCAGTATTTATTTATCTAGCTTCATTTACCAGTCAAACCTTTAACCTATTAACCCTTAGTATTGACGATTACGGTCATGTGGCGCATCAAAGTGTTCCGCTGCTCCCAAAGGGACAATACCTGTTGGATTAATCGTTAAATGACTCGCGTAGTAATGTGTCTTAGTGTATTCCAAGTCAACCGTCTCTTTAATGCCAGGTACTTGATAAAGGTCATTAACATAGTTCTTAATATGATGAAATTCGCTGATTTTTTGGCGATTGCACTTAAAGTGCCCATGATATACCGCATCAAAACGGATCAGTGTGGTGAACAAACGCCAATCAGCTTCGGTTATTTTGTCAGCCACTAAATACCGCTGTTTTGATAAAAGTACGTCTAGCCAATCTAAGCTGTCAAATAAGCTGTGGTATGCGTCATTATAAGCCGCTTGTGTTGTCGCAAAACCTGCTTTGTAAACACCATTATTAATAGTGTCATAAATACGCATATTTACCGTTTCTATGGCTTCTCGTTGCTCAACGGGATAGTAATTATCAATATTACCTGTTAACTCGTTGAATGCTGAATTAAACATTCTACTGATTTCAATGGATTCATTACTAACAATCGTCTGAGTTTTTTTATCCCATAAAATAGGGACAGTCACACGTCCTTCATAGCTAGGATCTGCTTTTAAATATAATTGGTAAGCATAATCTAACTGATAAAGCGGATCCCCCTTATCACCAAACGTCCAACCATTTTCCATCATTTTAGCTTCAACAACACTCACTGAAATAATTGTTTCAAGTTGCTTTAACTTTCTAAATATTAGTGTTCTGTGTGCCCAAGGGCACGCCAACGAAACATATAAATGGTAACGACCCGCTTCCGGTTTAAATTGACTATTAACATCTGATGAAATTTGACTTCTAAAACGACTATCTTGACGAACAAACTGCCCTTTACTTTTATTGGTGTCGTACCATTGGTCGACCCATTTACCGTTAACAATTAATCCCATAACAAACTCCTTAAATTTATTGATTTAGCCATTAGTACTATTAATGGCAGATAATTTAGCTATCTTACATGTTACCTATTTTTAATTAGCTTTCGGTATACGTGACGATCAATAGAGTATTTTCCGCCACCTTGCACAAATAGCGCAAGCGTTATCGCTAATAACGATAAAGCAAACTCATAACCGTTATTACTCATAAACAGGCCATTACTGATGTGAACACTAAAGATGGCCACTATCATGGTAATAGCCAAGACAAAACTGACAGGTCTAGTGAGAAAACCAATCAATAATAATATGCCACCAAAAAACTCAGCACTACCCGCCATTAATGCCATAAAGAAACCCGGCTCAAGCCCTATAGATTGCATCCACTGTCCGGTTCCCTCTAATCCATAACCACCAAACCAAGCAAATAACTTTTGCGCACCATGAGCGGTAAAAATTAACCCGGCAATTAATCGTAGCGGTAAGCTTGATAAAGATTGTTCAGTTTTAGTGATACTATTGATGGTATTTATAAATGACATTTTAATACTCTTTAATGACTGATGATTTAATATGTAGCTATTGTAAAGGTTGAGTTGATATCGAATAACCCCTATTATTTGTTTGTTATGTTCAAATAATTTGAACAATTAAATATCTGGATAATAGCCATGAAAACGCCACCTATTAGTATTGAAGCATTACTTGTATTAGATGCTATTGAAACGCGTGGCACTTATGCGGCCGCAGCAGAACAATTGAATAAAGTTCCTTCAGCGCTTTCTTATATCGTTCAAAAGTTAGAAGAACAGTTAAACGTGACACTCTTTCAACGACAAGGCCGTCGCGCCGTGTTAACGCCAGCAGGCAAGCATTTATTATCAGAGGGCCGTAAAGTACTAACGGCCATTAATACCCTTTCAGAACAAACTCAAACAATTGCTAATGGCTGGGAACCCAAGATCCGTATTGCTTGCGATTCCATTATTGATATAAAAACTATTTTTAAAGGCATAGAAGCTTTTTTACTCGCCCATCAAAATATTGAAATTGATGTGCGAGAAGAAGTAATGAACGGCACGTGGGAGGCCTTAATTGAAGACAAAGTCGACTTAGTTATTGGCGCTCCTTCACCTGTGCCTAATCAAAAAGGTATTAGGGCAATAAAAATTACAGTGTCTGAAAATGTTTTAGTGGTTAACAAAGCACATCAATTAGCCTTTATTAAAGGGCCGCTTGAATCAGCACACTTATCAAAATATAGGAATGTCGTCGTTCATGATTCTGCTCAACATGAGATCCCTTGGTCAGTTAATATTATCCAAGGCAGCCAACATTTTTTTGTTAGCTCGATTGCGATAAAAATTGAAGCGATTATTGCAGGGATTGGCATCGGATACTTACCCAGAAACCTCATCCAACATCATATTGAATCAGGCCAACTGGTGGTTATTAAATTAGCAGAAGAGCGCCCACTGCAAGACTTATTTATGGCATGGAAAATAACCAACAAAGGTAAAGGATTAAAGAAATTAATCGCTCTCTTATCAGCACAATAAACTAGCAATAATAGTTAACCTTAAGCCCTTAATTATTAATATAAATATCATTAATACAAGCGTAGACGTTTTTATCTATTTCATTTAAAGTCGCCCCACAATTTGTAGCTTAAAAGCTAATTTTTTTCTGCCGATAACTTTATTTACGGCATAAGTGTGTGAGAGACCTTTCGATGAATAATAACCTTTGGGAACAACTATTTTCTATCAGCGATACCTTAAATGAATCTGCAGAATCAAAAGAAGAAAAACTCAAAATATTAATCAAGCATTTAGCCTCTATTAATATCACCCATGAACGTTCATTTGATCCAGCCGAAAATTTTGAAGCCTATGTCGCAGTAAATTTATGTGAAGCTATACATAAAGTTTTAAAGTAAAGTGTAATGCAGTAATCTGACCTTGGTTAACGTACGTTTTTTTCACTTTAGTAGTGAGATATTATAGGGAAAAAAACGACGACTATTTGGCCAGCTAGGTTGTAAATTAACATATTAAAAATAGATACAAGTGTGCTTTACATTAATAGTTTTCAGTCATTAATGAGTTTATAAACTTCAAACAAGTGCTTTATTGATCGCTGCATGCCAGTAATGATTCCCTGGATCTGATGGAAACCCTAATGCATGCTGCCAAATATTTTTGGCCTTAGTTTCATCTCCAGCTTGTCGAAGTGCAGTGCCAAAATCGTAGTAATCTCGTGCAGCAGCTTCACGATTAGACTCTATATCTATATCATGTTCAAAAAAGTATTCTTGCCAATAAGCAACAGCTGCTTGTGAATTTTTTTTCAAACAAGCTAATCTAGCCTAATAAGGTAGTAGTTCTTTGATATTTCTATCAGATTTTAATCAACGATTTTTTATTCAATGGTTTAACAAACAACATTAAATTGAAAGCGCTATAATAAGTCACTTATCTTGACATAGACTATATTTTTGCTTCTTTACCTGAGCTTATGGTTAAATGTGCGAAAGCGATATGAATATACTCAAAACTTGTCAGTCGATTAATGGTATTGATTCAAGTAACTGGCTAGCTAAACAATATAACTAGCGCGATATAATAACCCCACAAATAAATTATTAAGAATATTATGGCAAAAGATAAAACAACTTATGTGTGCACTGAGTGTGGTGAAAATCATCCTCGATGGTTAGGTCAATGTTCAAGTTGTTCAGCTTGGAACAGCATCACAGAGTTTAAAGAGTCCAAGGTAATAACCCAGCGTACACCAAGTAAAAACGCTCACCGAGGTTATTCTAAAGAAGATGCAAAGATAGATAAGTTGAGTGAAGTCTCTGATATGGACTTAACTCGGTTTGACACTGGTAGCTCTGAATTCAATCGAGTGTTGGGCGGTGGTATTGTTGAAGGTTCTGTTATTCTTGTAGCAGGTGACCCCGGTGCGGGTAAAAGTACATTATTGTTAAAAACATGTGCTCATTTAAGTCAAATAGGAAAATCTTTATATACCTCAGGCGAAGAATCTAAAGGCCAAGTAAGAGACCGCGGTTTAAGGCTACAAGCTGACATTTCTAAAATTGACATAATGAACTCCGGTGACGTTGAGCTTATCTGTAATGTCATGGTCACCGATGGTTATAAATTCCTTGTTGTTGATTCTATCCAGACGGCATTTATTAGTTCACTGCCCAATTCTCCTGGCGGTGTTACTCAAGTCAAAGAATCCGCTGCTATGCTTAACCGACTAGCGAAAGAGCATGGCGTTACCGTAATATTAGTTTGTCACGTTTCTAAATCCGGAGATATGGCGGGACCTAGAGTACTTGAGCACATCGGCGATTGTATGTGTAAAATAGAGCCTGAAGCTGACAGTAAATACCGAACGCTTAGAACCTCTAAAAACCGCTTTGGTGACACCACAGAAATAGCCACTTTTGCCATGACAGCCAAAGGTATGCAAGATATTGTAAACCCGTCGGCCATCTTCTTAGATAAAGATGGTGCTGAATCGAGTGGGAATATGGCCTACGCATCAAACGATACCGGAAGAACTTTATTAATCAATATTCAATCGCTAGTCACCGAATCTCAGGCTGAAAACCCTATTAGAGGTGGTGTCGGCTTTGATTATAAACGCATGCAAATGCTGTTAGCCATATTGAGAAGTCGTATGGGAGTCAATATTGGCGGTAATGATATTTACGTAAACGTGGTATCAGGTGTTAACTTAACCAAAGATGTTGGCTCAGATCTGCCTTTGATCCTCGCAATGATATCGTCATCAAGAGAGCATAAGTTTTCGGTCAATACTATTGCCTTTGGAGAAATAGGGTTAGACGGCAGTGTAAGACCCGTACCTTCAGGTGAAGAGCGTGTCAAAGAAGCGATTCGTAACGACTTTAAAGTTATTATATTACCCAAACGTAATTACAATAAACGTTTAGAAACTAAAGGGGTTACCTTGATACCCGTGTCTCATGTTAAAGACGTGCTAGAAATTTTCTGACACTTGTCTTTGTATGTAAAAATAAAGGTCAGCAGCCTAGTTAACTAATAATGTAGTTTGCTGATCTCTGTTTTTGTGGTGAGTAGTAGATGCAGCATCTTATACAAACTAAGATGATGACAATGGCTGGAGTATGAAATTTTTCAGTATTTCATCATGCTATTTAGAGCGACATATCACTTTTCAGATATCCTGGAACTAATAAAGTACTAAATTAAAAAGGATTTTAATGAATCAAACTGGACTCTATGAACGGCTATTATCGTTATTAGAAATATGATGGCTAAATAAATAGAGAATTCATTGGCTTTTTTAGCTGACTTTTTATTTAATTTTTCACCCAAAAAGTATCTTCGCTAGCACAATAACGGCCAGCTTTATGTGTATTCCATTTTACAAACTTTCCTTTTAAACGCATTTATTCATCCTTGAACTGGTAACTGGTAACTGCCAACTAATTATAGTAGTTCCTAAAATATAACTTATTGCTTTTACTTATGAAAATTTATTATTTTATTCGTTAACAGCTACAAAACTCATTGGCTAATTTATAGTAAAATATTTTCAAACTATAGGTGTTCATAGCTATTTCGCGTTATTTAATTTACCAATGCTGGCCATTTTATTTTGGCGGTATCGAGACCATTTTTACAGCTCATTGGTTCATTACCTTTATAGTTTTTACATCCCCAAAAATCACCACTTTTACTTGAGCGTAACACCATTTCAGCATGACATTTTTCACACGTCGGTATGACGCTTTTACAGGCGTCATTCAAACAGAACTTAAAACCTGGGTGACGTTTTCGTGTCATTGGACTTTGGCAGCTAGCACAGGATTTCTCTTTATGCTCGCAGCGAGGAAAATGTGAACATGAGTAAAAATCGCCAAAGCGCCCTGTTCGTTTCTTTAAGGTGCCTGTTTCACAAACCAAGCAGTTAATCTCATCTATAAATAATTGACTGGCTGTGCTGTCAAATTCATCAAGTTCGATGTTATGATCGCTGGCAAGCTCTTTAACAAAACAGCTAGCTTCAGTCATATCGGCAATAACATAAACCCTATCTTTAGCCCTTGTTAGGGCAACATAAAATAATCGTCGTTCCTCGGCATAAGCAAAGGCTTCTTTTTTCGCGAGTAAGGCGTCGAGTAATGCTGGCGTTACTTTTTCTGAAGGGAAACCATGAGCACCTTTTTTGAGTCCGAGAATAATGACATAATCGGCTTCCTTTCCTTTAGAGGCATGAAAAGATTGAGATCCAATAGTTAATAGCGGATATTGATTATTTAATCGATTTAGATCGACTTTATCTGGTAATTGAAACCAAAAACGCGCTAATAAATAAACACTTACCGGCTTACACGCTTTAGCTGAAATAGCCGCTAAAACATCATCGATTGCACCATTGGCCATTTCATCAACAATACTTTTTTTTGAAGAGTTTAATGCGCCATTCTCCCGTTTAAGTAATGAAACTGCAGGTGCTTTAACTTGTTTTAACGATTTTATTTTTTTCTTAATTTGTGCTGGATTTTGGCTAATAAAATCTGTTGCCACCTTGCCTATTTGGTTATTAAATCGAAAGGTTTGGTCTAAAGCTGATTGAGTGGTAACGCCAAAGTAATGTGCAAACCCTGTGGTTAAGGTAATGTCAGCGCCACTAAAGCGATATATCGCCTGCCAATCATCACCAACAGCAAAAACTGAACAGGCTTTATTATTGTCACGTAAGGCTTTAACTAACCGTGCTCTTGGCTCTGATATATCTTGAAATTCATCGACCATGATGTAACGCCATGGCGAATTAAATTTCCCCTCTTGCACATACCCTAATGCTTTATTAATCATATCTTCAAAATCAATTTCAGCGCGAGATGTTAAGTGTTCATCATAAGCAATTAAAATCGGTTTAAGCAACGTTAATGCTTTCGTGGTCTGCTTTGGGTCAGAAGAATTGATGATCACATTATTTTCTAACGAATGGTCTAAACACGCGGCTTTATAAAGTCCTACTAGCTGACAAAACATTTGGGCAAGTGTTGTTATCCGCCCACTTTCTTTTAAATTTTCGAGTATCGCTTCATCAGGGAGTAATTCAAATTTAACTTGATGATCATTAAAAAATGATTCTAAAGCGCTAATTAACTGCCCTTTTTTATGATGGGCATAGGTAAATTCAAGACAAAGAGTGTTAAATTTTTTATGGGTGTCTCGTTTCCACTGTATAGAGGTGTGATATTCATCTTTATTGATGTAAGACGCTGTATTCCCGTTCTCATCTACCCCGTAATATTCAATATAGACATTAAGTTCAGGTAGAAAAAAGTCTGGTTGGTATTGTCTGCGCTCGATTGTTTTTACATCATGAACGTAGCTAGCTTCATACTGATATTCTATTCCGTGGTTAAATAACCAATTGGCAATATAGAGCTCACCAAAACTTTTAACTTTATCTCCTTTTAAACTACGAATATCATTATCGTTTAAATATTGATAATACTCACCTAGGCTTTCAAAGTCAGAATAATTACGTTCAACGTAATAGTATTTACTGAAATACTCTATGATAAGTTGACGATATTGGCCTTGCTCATTAATTAAGGTTTCAAAACACGTTTGGATCCACTTAGCTTTTGCTTTTTCATCTTCGGCGAATACCGATAAACTAGGCTTTTTCCCCTCAACTTGAGCAATAATATTAAGACCTAAACGATGAAAGGTCGTTGCACTAATTTTATCAGTCGATAATTTTTCTTTTATTCTTGTATCCATTTCATCAGCCGCTTTTCGACCATAAGCTAATAATAAAATGTCACTATGCTGCGCTTGTTGGCTGTTAAGTAAATAACCGGCTCGGCCAACCATCACACTGGTTTTACCTGTTCCTGCGCCAGCTAACAAAAAGTTATTATCATTGTCGATAATACAGGCGCGCCGTTGACATAATGTTAAAGGATTAGTCTCGACACGATCAAAAAAGGCTTGGTGGGCTTGAAGCTGTTGCTTGATATAACGTTCACGACAATCGTCTATAGCCTGCTCTTGCCAGTGGTGGTAATTCGACAGCTGCTGCAGCTGCTTAGCAACCAATGGCAGTGCTTTGCTGGTATTGATCCAAGGAAACCAACGCTTGAGTTCTTTATTAACTAACGACTGAATAACATCAATATTTGACTGACGTAAGTAGCGAGTGGTGATAATTTTTTTGATGGTCGTTAATAAGGCCTCAGCTGGCTTAATGTTGGCTAACGCCCAAAGTTTCTCACACTCACTCTTCTGTTCGCGTTTAGCATTGAAGGCAAGCATACTATAAGCATAACTTTTATCTGCCGTTTGCAGTGTCATTATGTGCCCAAAAAAGCTGATATGAAACATTGGCGGTGTTATGAGTTCTTGCCATTTAATTTGGCTTAAGGTGTTTTCAACATCAATAGATAAGCCGATCTCAGTAATATTAATTTTCGTAGTTTTACCAATAAAGCGCCCAAAAACACTTGAAGATATACATTTCATTTACAGCACAGACCTAGATATAGAAAAATTCGACTTACCCTAAGCTGCAATTCTACCACTAGTGTAAAGGTAATTCTGTGTTCAGCAGACCAAATCTCATATACGCTCAACAAATACTCGCGTTTAAATTTTATAAAATACCGCTGATCTGTTTATTATTGACCCTTCTCCATTAACCATATAATTTCTTAGGCCACTAGGAACCGCTTATAGTAGATAAAACAATTAACAAAAATTAACAAAAATTAACAAGAAAATTAACAAGACACTCATCATAAACTGAAGTAGTTTGAAGCTTTTTTTCATTATCAAAGACAAAAAACAATTAACAAGACACTCATTCTAAAATGAAGAAGCTTGAAGTTTATTTTCATTATCAAAAACAAAAAATGACATACTTTCCTTTAAGTTCAAACCTTAATTGGCTTAATTTTCTAGGTAAGACATGTTTAATATCATAGTACTCAACCTCAACCTTCCATATAAGGTATTCAAATTCCCTCCGTTTGTTCCTGTAAATAGATCGAGGTGTTCAACAAGAGTTACAAATTTGTCATCACCTAACCTACAAACTAAATCTTATTTAATGTCATTGTAATTATTTGCTTCCCACCCTACACTCGGTTTCACAATAAAATAAAAATAACAAGAACAACAATGGCTCAGAATAATAAATTCACTACGCTGTTTGTTAACTACACGGCTAATATTAAGCGCTATATCAATAAAATCGCCAGCCCTGATGACATTGATGATATTATACAAGAGACGTTTATTCGAACTTATGAAGCCGATCTCAAAGAAGAAATAAAATACGCTCGTAGTTTTATTCTTAAAACAGCTAAAAATCTTGCGCTAAATCACGTAAATAAGTGGGATAATAAATACAGTGATTCATTAGATGATTCTGCTGACGCTTCGATTGGATTAACCTCGCTGAAATTTGAAGAACAATTTGAGAGTAAGGAACGTTTCTTATTATTTTGCCGAGCCACAGAGCAATTATCTAACGTAGTCCGCAAAACATTTATATTAAAAAAAGTTTACGGTTTCAGCCAAAAGGAAATAGCTAACTATTTAAACCTTAGTGAAAGTACGGTTGAGAAACATGTCGCTAAGGGCTTATTAAAGTGCGCTGAATATATGGAAAGGATTGAGCAAAATAGTACACCAAAAGCTTCAACCTTAAAAAATAACGCACGTTCAATTATAAAATAAAGTATAAATTAAAAAAGAATATTGTATGACAAAAGTTAAACCATTCACCAGTAAAGCCGACATCAAAGCACAAGCAAGTCTTTGGGTAAGCAAAATTGATCGGGGTCTTTCCAACAAGGATAAACTCGATTTTCAACTATGGGTGAATCAAAGTGATTTTCATCGTAAAACCTTATTTTCTTTAGCTGCACTTTGGGATGATTTAAGTGTACTCAATGAGTTAAGTGCACTATTTACATTAGAAAAACCGATTCAAAAAAAGCATAATGTTATCGCTAAATATTCCGTTGCAGCAGGCATTGCCTTTATTCTGTTATTTGCGGGTAACTTCTTTGTGAACATCACACCTTTTGTGAATGACAATATCGAAAAAAGATTTGTTGAAGTAAGAACGTTGCAAACAGAAATAGGACAGCAAACCCGGTTTTCACTGTCCGATGGCTCCAGAATTAAACTTAATACCAATAGTTTAGTCGAAGTCAGTTATTCAAAAAACAATCGCTTATTAACATTAATTAAAGGCGAAGCAAACTTTGATGTTGCCAAAGATAAAAGTAGACCTTTTACCGTAACAGTTGGCGAAAAATCATTTACCGCGCTAGGCACAATCTTTAATGTAAAAAGAAAATCTAATGAAAACATGGAGCTTGTTGTCACTGAAGGTCAAGTATTAATGACCAAATCGAACCAACCATTAAATAAAATAGCAAAGATGTTATCTACTTTACCTAAAGAAAAATTACCTGGTTTATTGATAACATCTGGTGAAATTGCCACCATAGAAAACAATATTCAAACATCAAATATAAAAACTTCATTTGAGCAAATTCAACGAGAACTTGCTTGGCAACAAGGTATGTTAGTTTTTAATGGCAAACCACTCGATGAAGCATTAGCCGAAATCAGTCGTTATACCACCACAACCTTTGAAATTAAGGATGTTGAACTCAATAACATAAAAGTGGCCGGTTACTTCAAGGCGAATGATATTGATGGACTTCTTAAATCGTTAAGTAGTAACTTTAATATTCAATTTGAAAAAGTAAATGAAAACTCAATTCATTTGAGCTTAAATACAACGAAATAATTTTAAATACTCCCTGTCTTTTAACTCAATATATTTTTTATAAAATATTATAGAGGAATTTTCCTTCTGAACTGTTTATTAACACTGCAAGGTTGGCAAAAGTTATTTTGTCGGTTTCAACTTTCTGTATTTCGGACGTTAACAAGCGCTACATTTTTTATATGTACCTGTCTTATATTCACGTCTGGAGCATTTGCCGAAAACTTGATCAACTTTACAGTGAAAGAACAGCGTGCTGATAAAGCGCTCATTTCATTTGCATTACAGGCAAATAAAACGATTTTATTTTCCTATGACTTAACAAAAGAACATTATGCAAATGAGTTAAAAGGCAAATATTCGGTGAAAGACGGTTTACAACAACTTTTACAAAACACCAACTTAACCGCTGTTATAGATAACGCTGGTCAACTGAGCATAAAACTAAATAAACATCTCAGGAGTAATATAACAATGAATAAAAGCACAATGCTCAAAGCCGCTTTAGTTCCACTAATGCTAAGCGCAGCAAGTCAAACAGCACTTGCCCAAGAGCCTGCTCAAGTCAGTGAGCAAGAAGTAGAAAAAATTTCAGTTATAGGAAGCCGTGTTGCTGGTCGTTCTGCAGAAGACTTACCTGTTCCCGTAGACATTTTGTCTGCTGAAGCTTTGCTTAACACTGGGCAAACAGAAGTCGGTAGAATGTTACAAGCTATAGCCCCATCATTTAACTTTTCAAGCTCATCGATTAGTGATGGAACTGATGCATTGCGCCCTGCAACCTTGCGTGGCTTAGGTCCTGATCAAACATTAGTGTTAATCAACGGCAAACGCCGCCATCAAGCGAGTTTAATTCACATTAACACCTCAGTTGGACGTGGTACTGCTGGTACAGATATGAATGCTATTCCTGCCGCATCTATTAAGCGTATTGAAGTATTACGTGACGGCGCCGCTGCGCAATATGGTTCAGATGCAATTGCCGGTGTCATTAATATTATTCTTAAAGATCAGAGTGAAGGTGGAAGCGTTGGTGTTTCTTATGGCGAAAACTCAGCTGGCGATGGTGAAACTACAAATATTGATATTTCTAAGGGTTTTGCTCTTGGCGATAATGGCTTCCTAAATACCACATTAAATATACGTGATAGAGGCTACTCTGACAGAGCAGGCTTACATGGTTCATGTCAATTTTCAGGCTGTACCCAGCTTGATAATGGCGATTTCTTATTAGGCGACCCGCGTGAAGCTACCGCGACTCGTGAAACATTTCGTATTGGCGACGCAGACTCTGAGCAAATAGGGCTAACAATAAATACTGGCTACGATTTAGCTGATGGTCATTTGTATGGTTTTGTGACTTATTCAAGCCGTGATAACGAATCAGCAGCTTTCTTTCGCCATAATGCAAACGGCGGAGGTAACGCACAGCTTCAAGATGGTGATGCAACTATTCCTGCTGGATTTTTACCTAAAATCAATACTGAAATAAAAGATATTTCATACAACTTTGGTTATAAAACTGAATTTAGTAATGATTCATCATTAGATTTATCATATACCTATGGTGAAAATAATATTGATTACACGACTCGGGATACAATAAATTCATCTTATGCTAATTCACTCATTTACACCTCTGCACTATCCGCTAATGAGATTCGTAGTTCAATTCCTCGCGAAGCGTTTGCTTACGGCTTAGAACTCACCTTACAAACAATTAATATGGATTACACTCAAAATTTTGATTGGTTTTCTTTAGCTATGGGTACCGAGTTTCGCACGGATGAATTCAGAGTAAAAGCAGGTGATGAATATTCATACCGAGACTATGATACCGATGAACTCGGTAATAGCATATATGAGACAGACCGCAGTGCAGGAACACAAGGATTTGGTGGTACAGCCCCACTACAATCTGTTGATGAATCTCGTGATGTAATTTCTTTTTACATTGACACAGAAGCAGAAGTCACTGATAACCTAATTATTAGCACAGCGGTTCGCTATGATGATTACGACGGCTTTGGTGATAGCACTAATTTCAAACTTGCTGCTAATTGGTCAATTACTGATGATGTATCATTGCGTGGCGCCACAAGTACTGGCTTTAGAGCTCCGTCAATGCAACAACTTTATACTGATAATATTAGTACTCAATTCCAGACAAATCCTAATGGTGGGGACCAAATTGCAGTACAAATTGGTACTTTCCGAAATGACAGTATTCTAGCGCAAGCTATTGGTATTCCTGAGCTAAAAGAAGAAGTATCAACCAACTTTAGTATTGGCTCTGTTGTGAGAGTTACCGAAGAGATTAATTTAACTGTTGATTTTTATTCTATCGAAATTGAAGACCGCATTGTGTTAAGTAATTCATTAGGTAACGGTTTATCGTCAGCGCTTGATGCGGCATTAGTTTCATCTGGAGCAGGTGCAGGGCAATTCTTTTTAAATGGTGCTGACACTAAAACAACAGGTGTTGATATTATAGCAACATGGAATACAGAAGTGATGTCTGGCACATTAGACTTAACATTTGCCGCAAATTTCTCGGAAACAGAAGTTACCGATACTTATACTCCAGCAGGTAGTGCATTAGGTGGAATTTCACCTGAGGATGTTTTTTCAGAGCAGGCAATTTCTATTATTGAAGAATGGCAACCTCAAGACCGCATAAGTTTAAGTGGATTATATAAAATTGGTGATTTCACAGTTAACTTAGCCTTTAATCGTTACGGTGAATACACGGTTCTTGATGGTGAAAGACAAACGTATGGCGCTGAAGTATTAACAGATTTACGCGTGAATTATCAATTTAACGATGAGCTATCATTTAACTTCGGTGGAAATAACATTTTTGATGTGTACCCTGATAAAAATGAAATAGGAAATTCTCGCTCTGGCACTATTGTTGACGCCAATGGTAATGTTGTTGTCAGTAGTCCTGGTGTGTTTACTTATTCACGCCGTTCAGCACCTTTTGGTTTTAATGGTGCTTATTTCTACGCCGGTGCTGAATACCGTTTTTAGTTGTATACTTAAACCATATACATATACTGGTTTCAAATAAATTTGGTATAAGTAAGTTATTACAATCAAAAAAGCAAAGTGATCACACTTTGCTTTTTTTAATTTATTTAATACACAAACGAAACATCTTAGAACAAATTTAAATCACCTCCTCAATCGCTGTTTCTTTAAACAACAAATTAACAAGACACTCATCCTAAATTGAACAAGTTTTACCTTTGTACTAAGCTAGAGTAACCAAGCTATTTTATCTTAGGTGAGTTATGGCCACGCCAAGGAAACAACAAATCAGTTTAGTAGACACGCCTTATTACCATTGTGTGGCGCGTTGTGTTCGACGCGCTTTCTTATGTGGTGAAGATACCTTTTCAGGTCAAAGTTTTGAGCACCGGCGAGGTTGGGTGGAAGACAAACTGCATTTTCTAACGCAAGTTTTTGCGATTGAGGTTTGTGCCTATGCGGTGATGAGTAATCACTATCATGTGGTGTTATTTATTGATGAAGAAAAAGCGAAGCAGTGGACAATGACTGACGTACTTGTGCGCTGGCACCGCATACACAAAGGTACGTTACTGACCAAACAATATTGCAACGGTGAGCTCTTAGCTCAACCCTTACTTGATGAGGTTAATGCAACCGCTGAGGTCTATCGAAAACGCCTGATGAAAATCAGTTGGTTTATGGGGTATATCAATGAAAGTATTGCAAGAGCGGCTAACCAAGAAGATAACTGCACCGGTAGATTTTGGGAAGGACGCTTTAAATCCCAAGCGTTATTGGATGAAGCTGCTCTAGCGTCTTGTATGGCCTATGTTGATTTAAACCCTATTCGAGCTAATATAGCAAAGACACCAGAGAGCTCAGCCCACACCAGCATAAAACGTCGTTGTAAAGAGGCAAAAAAGGGCCAACAGCCCAATACCTTGCTTCCCTTTATTGGTAACCCTAGAAAAAACATGCCCAAGGGGCTACCTTTTGAACTCGCCGACTATCTTCAATTAATTGCGTTAACTGGCCGCTGTATTAGCGGGGATAAACGGGGTTTCATCGAACAAAAACAACCGGAGATACTGAAGCGATTAAATATTTCAGCGGACAACTGGTTAATCATCACTACCGAATTTAGAACACAATTTCATGGTGCTATCGGCCACGAAGATGTGCTGAGTGATTACTGCGAGCATCAGCAATTAAAGCGACGACATAATTTAAGCCATTGCAATAAACTCTTTGCTTGAAGACATTGAAAGAGGTGTGAATTATTAATCCATGACTTTGGGTGAATAACCTTGCCAAAAAATTGTTATTTTGGGAGAAAATTGACTACATCTTTCTTTAACACACGAATATATTGTCAAAATATTTCTTATAGGTGAGAACTCCATAAATGTTGGAGTTTATTTGTCATCTATTTAGCTTTTTATCATGAGTGTCTTATTAATTCATTTCAGTGGACAACTGGTTAATCATCACCACCGAATTTAAAACACAATTTCATGGTGCTATCGGCCACGAAAATGTGCTGAGTGATTACTGCGAGCATCAGCAATTTAAACGACGACATAATTTAAGCCATTGCAGTAAACTCTTTGCTTGAAAACATTAAAACAGGTGTGAATTATGAAACCATGACGTTGGGGAAATAACCTTGCCAAAAAATGTTATTTAGGGAGAAAATTGACTACATCTTTCTTTAACACACAAATATATTGTCAAAATATCTCTTATAGGTGAGGATTCCATAAATATTGGAGTATGTTTAGCTTTTTACCACGAGTGTCATATTAATTCTTTCTTTAATTCTTCTGATGATTATTAGCTCACGGCTAGATTTAACCTCTTCTTTACAATGAAATAAAAGTTATTTTATTAGTTCTGAATAAATTAAAAAACAAAGAATATACGGTTGAATATGGTGTTGAAATTGATGATGATGTCTGGAGAGAAATTAATACTACAGATTTTAGTGTAATGGTTGAAAACACTGAGCGTTCGAGAAAATATGCTTGAGGTAATTAAAAACCTTACTGGTCCTATTGTATAATAGAATAGCTTTGTCGATAGTATGGCAAAGCGCCACTCTTTTAAGATAAAAACACTTTGGAGAATTTTATTATAGAGCATCTTAACTGCACTAAAAAAATTGCTGAACTTCCTCAGAAAGAGTTGCATCAAGCGCAGCTTACTGAGGCAGCTATTGCAATTAGTATTAATGGCATTAGCCAAGCGGTAATGATGGCATCTCCTGAGCATTTGAAAGACTTTGCACTTGGTTTTAGTCTAAGTGAAGGCTTAATTCATTCGGTTAACGAAGTTTTAGATATCATTGTTCATTCACATGTCTCTGGATGGCAAGTTGATATTATGGTTTTAGCACGAGTTCAACATCGATTAAAGCAACGACGTAGAACGATGGCTGGGCCAAGTGGCTGTGGGCTTTGTGGCCTTGACTCTATTGAAGCTGCTATGTCATTACATCAGCCTCATCAAAATGAGGTAAAATCGTTTCAATTACCCTCTGAGAAAATTATTATTCAAGCAAGAGATGCCTTACCTAGTATTTTAAAAAAATCGGGGAGTGTCCGAGGAAATCATTGCGCTGCATTTTTTGATTTATCTGCTAAAATGATCGCCTTTCGAGAAGATGTGGGTCGCCATTCAGCGTTAGATAAATTGCTGGGTTGTTTGTCGCATAAAAAACTACTGACTCATGATGGTTTTGCTTTAATAACAAGCCGCTGCAGTCATGATTTAATTGCCAAGGCAGCTCGCTTATATCTAACAACGTTAGTCACGCTAGCACAGCCGACTGACTTAGCTGTTAATTCAGCTCGCAAATCACAAATAGCCTTATTTTGCTTCCAACATGGGCAACTAAAACGTTACGCCTAATAAAGGATTTATATGTCTAAATCATCAAAAAACAATCCTGCCTATTATTCACCTGCTGGTGGTTGGGGAGCACTAAGAAGCTCAGCTAAACACTTAATTCAAAGTGAAAATGCCGCGAAAAGCGTTAAAGCATTACTCAGAGCAAATCAGCCAGGTGGTTTTGATTGTCCTGGTTGTGCATGGGGTGATTCTACCACTGCCGGGAAAGTAGACTTCTGTGAAAATGGCGTTAAAGCCATTGCATGGGAAGCCACCAGTAAACGTGTTGATAGCAATTTTTTCAAACAGTATTCAATAACAGAATTACAACAATGGGATGATCATTCACTAGAGAAAAGTGGCCGTTTAACCCAACCAATGTATTACGATGGAATAAGTGATCACTACCAGCCAATTGATTGGCAAGAAGCTTTTAAAGTAATTGGCACTAGCCTACAGCAACTTTCCTCCCCCAATGAAGCATTATTGTATACCTCTGGTCGAGCGAGTAATGAAGTGGCCTACTTATATCAGTTATTTGGTCGAGTATTAGGCACAAATAACTTTCCTGACTGCTCTAATATGTGTCATGAAGCCTCTGGCATAGGCATGACAAATAGTCTAGGTACAGGTAAAGGTACGGTGACTATGGACGATTTCTCTAAAGCTGACGCCATTTTTGTCTTCGGCCAAAACCCAGGCACTAATCATCCTCGTATGTTGGGAACCTTGCGTGAAGCAAGTAAACGCGGAGCTAAAATTGTCTCCGTTAACAATTTAAAAGAACGTGGATTACAAAAGTTTTCAGACCCACAAAGCCCAAAAGAAATGATCTTCTTAACAGGGACTACCATCAGTCAATATTATTTCACCCCTCGCTTAGGCGGAGACATGGCGTTATTACGTGGCGTCGCTAAATGTTTATTTGAAAGATTTGAGCATAATAAATCAGTACTCGATATCGACTTTATCAATAAACATTGCCATGGTTTTGAAGCATATCAACAAAGTGTTGCGGCAAGCGAATGGGACAAAATTCTTGATCAATGTAGTTTAATTCGAGAAAACATTGAACAGATAGCAACAATCTATGCCAGTAGTAATAAGGTTATTTTCACTTGGGCGATGGGGATTACCCAACACCGCCACTCTGTCGCTACAGTACGAGAGTTAGTGAACGTACTAATGCTCAGGGGTAATATTGGCAAAGCAGGGGCTGGCGCATGTCCGGTACGCGGTCATTCAAATGTGCAAGGTAATCGTACTATGGGGATCAATGAAAATCCGTCAATGGACTTTCTTGATGCACTAGAGAATCGTTACTCTTTTAATGTTCCTCGTGATAATGGCTTTAATACTGTTGAGTCTATTCATGCCATGCTTGAGGGTAAGGCTAAGGTATTTATTGCCTTAGGCGGTAATTTTTCAGCGGCAACACCCGATACCACGCGTACTCACAAGGCCTTAAAAAAGTGTGACTTAACCGTACAAATCAGTACTAAATTAAATCGAAGCCATGTGATAACAGGTAAACGTGCGCTAATTCTCCCGTGCTTGGGCCGTACAGAAATAGATCGTCAATCTAGCGGTGAACAATGTATTACGGTAGAAGACTCAATGAGTATGGTACACAGTTCAACGGGTCAAAATGAACCAGCAGCTAACACTCTACGTTCAGAAACAGCTATTGTTGCTGCAATAGCCTTGGCATCAGTAGGCGATAAAATAGTCGACTGGAATACGCTGGCCGGTAATTACGGGTTAATTCGTAAAGAAATAAGTGCTGTTATACCCGGTTTTGATGACTATAACTCCCGAATAAAAGCAGGTAGAGGTTTCCACTTAGAAAATTCAGCAGCACAACGCCATTGGCGTACTCCAATAAAAAAAGCCATTTTTAGTGATGCTAGATTACCAGACCAATTAGTACATGAGCGTGCACAGTTAATGACTAAAAAGCCGGTACTAACGCTGCAAACACTGCGTTCACACGATCAATACAACACCACTATTTATGGAATGGATGATCGTTACCGTGGTGTATATGGCGAACGTAATATCATCTTTATGAGTGCAAAAGATATAGATAAACAGGCATTAAAAAATGGAGATCATGTCAAAATAACAACCGTATCAAATGATGGCATAGAACGTTCGCTCTCTAATTTTAAAATTGTTGAATACCTTATCCCCTCAGGCTGTGTGGCTGCCTATTATCCAGAAACAAATCCCTTAGTGCCGTTAGAAAGTATCGCTGACGAATGCGGTACCCCAACATATAAATCGATACCAATATCTATTGAAAAAATGAATAACCATCAATAGGTCTTAGCTAGATATATCGGTTACCTATCAATAACGAAAAAATATGCTTCTTGATTAATAACCGATAGAGTTAAATTTATATAGCTGAATTAAAACTACGAGGCGCGACTGGTGTGACCTAATAACAAACCTTTAAGTGATGTACTTTACTTCGTACATCACTCAATGACATGCTAGGGTAATATCTAATGTTAAGCGAATAGACTGATTATTAAATTTATATCTATATTGCTAAACAACTTTACCTATTTAGATACCCTAAGACTTATAGAGTATCGGTCGGTGACATCAGTGGGTTATCTTATGTTTGTCCAGTAGCTTCTTTAATTATTTTTCTGTAAGCTTCATATTTTCTGCAGACACATAAAAACTTTATGTAGGCAGCTGTGTGTATAAAAATTTAAAACATCATTTAATGACAATAAAAAAACAATAACAAACAACAGTAGATTGATTAAAGGCCAGTAAATACGGATGACTAAACAATATTCTCCAGTAAAGAACGATTCCAGCAACCAAGCTACGATTCTTTGGCACGATTATGAAACCACATTGATTTAAAAGGACAATTTAAATATATATTAAAAAGGGTACACATAGGGGTACAAAAGCAGTTTATTTATAATAATATAATTTAAAAGTTATTTTTTATTAATCCAATTCATAATATTTATGAAGATATTAATAAAGGATGAGGGATTTAAATTGATAGGATTATGCCTAATACAACTTTAAAAATGACAGTGTTATTAAGTACGAATACTGTTAGATAGAATATAAAAACGTAACGTATTTTTTATACCCACCTAACCATATTATTAAAATTCAGACTAACAATCGCAGAGGTATTCTTAAGCAACTTGCTCTTCTTTTTGAGCTGCTTCAATAGCAAGAGATTCCCTGTATTCTGTGGCATCAGCTTTCATTGTCCAATGAACTTCAGTAACCCCCTGCTGTTCTACCATTTGCTTGATTTCGGCTAGTGATGTTCTGAAAAACTCTTTTCTAGGATTAACTTTATTCACTGATTCTCGATTAAAACGTCTATGTAATTCTTTTTCCAGAGATGGTGCATCTTCGCTATACAACATAGCATGAACATCAAATGAAAATGGTACTGAAGCATCACCAAGCTCTTTCACTCTATCTAATGGCTCTAATCGTCTTGTCATACCAATTTTAAACACATCCTCACCAAAGCTACCAATATTACTAATAACATAAACGTGGCCACGTCTGGTTTGTTGAGCCATTGACATTGCTCTCTGGCCTCGTTCTTCGGCTTCTTCTAACTTACCTTCTAAATCAGCTAATTGTGCTTCAAATTCTTTACGCTGTTCTGCATTGGCATTAGCTAACTCAGCTCTAGCTTTTTCTAAAGCTTTCTGAATTAATCGCTCTTCTTTCTCAGCCTCTTTAATTGCTTTTTCCATTTCTTTTCTAGCTTTTTCTTCTTCGCGAATCTGCTGTTTAATTTCACGTTGCTCTGCCAATTCAATTTGGCGTAACTCATGTGTCGAAACTGCCCATTTTAACTCGTCTTGGCGAGCATCTAAAAATGTTTGATTAATTCTCGCACTTCTAAAAGGTGCTCCGTTGTGATTAACCAATGCGAAAGCATCAATAATCTCTTGTTTAATTTTTCCAAAGTTATCATGTTTAACTTTTGCTAATGCCGAGTCTACTTTTCCATTAAATGCATCTACAGCAAAGTGAATTGCGTAAGTCTTCCTATGAGCTTCAACATAATCACAATCACCAGCATGACCTTGCTTAACCATATCCTTCACCCGCTTACGGGCTTGCTTTAATTGTTCACCTGCATCTTTAAAGCTGAACTCTTCCGCTAAATCATCTAATACAGAGTGATTTGGGATGATGTAATCATCTTTATATCCTTCAATAGTATTTCTCATCGCTCTAATTGCAGTCTCATATGAGTCTGCCTTTAGCTTCGCATCATATGCATCGCCAGCAATTTCTTGTGCCTGAACTTTAGCTAACTCAACAATTCGATTTGCTTCTTCATAAGCTTCGTTAGTTAGAACTACTACTTTTTCCTTCGTATCCTTTAATTTTTGATTCGCAATAGCATTTAATTCTTTAGATTCTGCTTTAATGTTAACTACTTCTAGTTCGGCATCAGTTACCAGTGCTTCTGCTTTCGAATGACTTGTAATTGAAAGGTCTTTCGCTTTAGCCTCTGCTTTAGCGAGAATAATTTCTGATTGCGAGATATTAGATGCGGAAGCTTCTTCTGCTTCACCAAGTAGCTGTTGAGTATGTAATTCTATATCAATGATTGAACTATATTTTTCAGTTAATTCTTCCACTTGATTCTGAGCAACACTTAGCCTTTCTTTAGTTATTTCAAATTCAGCTTCGATTTTTTTACGCTTTCGTTTTGATAACCATGCAAATAAAAGAGGAGTAATAAATATTATAAGAGTAATTATTAAAGTTGTTGTATTCCCTGCACCATATTGTTCCATCAAAATATCCTTATTTTTTTAAATATATTATGTATCGTGTTTGATAAACATATTGTCTTAAAAGTGAACTAGAAAACAATATCCATTTAATTTCAGCTAATATATTAGGTACTAAAAAGACCCAATACCGATCCAAAACATTTTAATACCGCTATAAAAGCCTATACATTTTATGAAAATACATAATCAAACATAAGTGTTATTTTTATTATGCAAAAGAGGCTCATCATTAATCTCATACTTCTGTAAAAATACTTCTATTTCTTCAAAACATAAAAAATTAATATCCTTATTAAACTCCGATGAGTTTGTAAAGTTCATTGGTGCAATTCTAGAAAACAAAACACAAGGTTTTAATACGACTAATTCCTTAGAGTTAGTAAACTTTGAAACCCTATCAAGATCAGATCCAAGCTCACGCATTCTTAATATATGTTTATATAGTCTGTCATTCTTTCCTTTATGATTAATTACCCCTTTAAACTCACTAAGCTGTCGTGCTATTTCTCCCTGAGTTTTTGCAAACTCAAGATCTTTACATTCAATAACTAAAACTACATTAAGATTATCATTCCAAGCTAAAACATCAATGTCACCTAGGTCGATCAACTTCTTATTTAATATTTCAGTTATTTTAATTTCTTCTCTTACATTCCAACCAAGAGAATTTAATTTTTTTGCTACTTTAGTGTTGAAAGCCAACCCTGCTTTTGATCTAGCCTTACCAATCCACTTACGCATTTCTTTTGATGTAAAATGATCTTCATCCAAATGAGCTTGATAGGTACTTTTCAATAGATGAAAAAAACCTCTCCTTATATGCTCAGGGGAAATAAATAAGTCTTTTTGCTCATTTATTTCTACAATAGGCTTGAATGCATTAGAAAATCGTCTTCTAAACTTCCAAGGTTGCCAATCAGTTTTTTTGAACGGCTTTGGAATATCAGTCCAGTTTTTTCTAGGATAAATAGTCAAAACAGATAAGACTTTAATATATGCTTCCAATTCGCTTGTAGGGAAAGCTTTAGTTAAAGTGGAATAAGACACTTCAAAAACAAGTTTATTTAACTTAAGCCCATAATCTTCAATAAAATCAATAAACTTTCTAGCCTCATCAATATCAAATTGAAATTCATTAAACCATGCATCAAGAAATTCATCCTCAAAATGATCTTTGACACTAGCAATTGGTTTATTCTCGTCAAAATGAGTTATATAGCTTTCAACTGAGTGTTGAAAGTCACTCTGCTGATTTGAACTGTGGTATCGCGAGACAATGGTATCGTAAAAATTATGATCATATAAAATATCTCCAAAAGTTGAGATTACCAATCTTGGTTCAATCACATCACAATTTATAGCTTCAGAAACACCACCTAGAACATGCATTGTCATCGTTAAACATAAAAGTTCCTGAATATCTAAAATACCAGCTTTTTTTCCTCCATCTAAAGCAGCTTCGCAAACAGCCATTTCTATTAACAATCTTGAGCCTAATGATGAACCATTAAATTGACTTATTTTTTCTGAGGCAACCCTAGAAAGATCTTCTTTATTTACATGTAAGGATAAATTAGCTTTATAGGTTCTATGCCATCTATTTTTCTGATGCTCACTTAATTCTAAATTATTTAATAGCTTTCTAATCAACGATTTTCTATCAAGATTTTTCAATCTACTTTTGATTTTTTCCCAAGTAGAACCAACAATTTCACTAAGATACTTTTTACAGGACTCTTTTCCTTTAATAAGGTTATTTTCATTTGGTTTGTTATCCTTCCAGCCCATACCTAACTTTATATTTTTATCATCCGTGCCCTCAACAACTATAGGTTCTTTCCTATCAATTTGAATGTCTAAATGTTCACGATACCCATTTGCTTGAAAAGAATGGGTATGTCTTGCAAAATCATCTAAGAAAATATCATTTATTATATTTTCATTCGCTTTTATGTGTTTTAAAAAAGAAAATATTATTGCTTTTTCTGCTGTATTTATCGGTAGATTAAGACCATTAATCAGATCTTCATTAAAGTAGGAAGTTAGGACATTATCTTTAAAGAGTGATGATTCCGATTGGACAACTTTTTCAATATTTATATCTTTCTTTAATCGAATATTATTAGGAAATGAAAAATTAATTTTCCAAATTTTAATCTCTGAAATAGATATTTTTTCAGCATTCAAAGCTTTTACTAATTGAGGAACCCAACTTACTGTCGCCTCAAAAATTTGAAACTGTAGAGAAAATTCTACACCTTCAACAATTTCCATCTCAATCCATAACGATATACCGTCTTTTTGATATAAAACTTGAAGTGTATTTCGATCAACTACTATTGGACAATATAAATCATACCTATCGTTTTCAATGAAAATACTATCTACAAACCCCCTTCTAACCTTTATGAACCCATGCTCTTTATGAAATGCATTTTTAATATCGCAATCATTTAAAACTTGTTCTCTAAGGCCAACTTGACTGTTTGTAGGGATGGCAATAAATATGGATTCTGGTGATTGACCAGCTTCTTGAAATTGTTCATGAGGAATAAGGTTATAATTCTGCTCTTTTGAATAAGCATAAAGATTTAAAAAACCATTAAAGTTAAAAAGTTTAGCTCCCATTTTCTTAATCTTGTATTCAGACTCTAAAATTCTCCAAATTTTATGTGGAGAGCAGTCTTTATCATGGCTTAAAACATCCAGATCATCTGGTGGTATCATTTGAGAAATCCAAGACTCATCATTTTTAAAGTCAGATTTTATCATTACTCCTCTACCGAATGAGCAAGGAACAACTATCGAGCAGCCTTTCGCTTTTTTATCTTTTTGAATTATCACACTTTTTGTTTGATTAATTCTATTATCAATATAGTCATATAGTTGTTCATCATCAGAAGTAAAACCACTAAACCAATCTTCATCAAAGCTATCTAATTTATCCATTAGAAAAACAAAATGAAAATAATACCCTTCATCAAAATTTAAAAGAACTTCACTAGATGACCAGCCTTTAACGTTAGGGACTTCGCGATATCTGATGGGGGCGTGATCATACTTCCCTAGTAATCTTGTTTCAAACTGCTTCTTTTCAAGCTCAACAGCCAAAGAATCAATAAATTGGCTGAAAACATTATTGTCCTTACAAAATACATAGATCAACCTTCTTATTGATGTTGTTATTGCGGAAGGGAGAATAAGATAAACTTGATTCTTGAAATTAATAAATGGCTTTTCTTCAAGGCCTGTATTTCCAAAGTCTTGCTTGTATAATTCAGTCCATTCATTTGGCTGTAAAGTTGGTAGTAAATCCTTATTTTCAATTTTTACCAATGCTGACAAAATTAAATTTGTAATATTTGAAGTGTCGCTTTTTTTAAGAGTATCTAACGGTGTGTCGCCACCAACCTTATTCAATGGCACTCTATTACGTTTTAGAATATTATCACTGGCTTTCAATATTTGACTGATGGTTTCATATAAAGTTAAAAACGCATCAACTTTTGGCATATTATCTAGTACATTTAAAAATAGCTGTGTTTGATATATTCCTCCTTCCCAAAGCCCTAATGGTACTTGATATGGTTTATCGTTTAGCCATAAATTTGAAGTAAATACGTTCTCCGCAGGATCTTCCATTGAAGCTATACCCTGCTCCTCCATAAGTAAGAACAGTTTATTTATAAACTTAGGATCTGGTCTAAGCTTTCCTTTGCAATAAGATAAACAATAATGAACCGCTTTTTCTAATCGGCATAAATTTGATTGGTATGCTGGTTTCAAGGATAATGCGGAAAATACAGCGGCAGCTTCAACTGCTGAGTATCTCTTTAAATATTTTCTTATTACTTCATCTGTATTCATTTTAAAATATCCATTTGTTTTTAAAATAACATTCTGTATTTGTAGTTATGTCATAACTTAAACAAGCTCTTCAGCATCTTATTTATTCAAAGACTCGACTTCGACTAACTTATCCATGGTTCTTCCTCTCAACGATGTATATTTTTTCTTATTAGTTAAATAAAGTTGGTTATTTTACTTAATTAGAAACTCACAAAATTTCACATAACGTTTAAAAAGTTGAATGCACATTTCTTTGTCGTTTAAAACAGAATAAGTTTCTATTAAGTTATAAAATCCACCATGGCCTGTTTCGGTAGCCAAATATTCAAATATCTCGTTCTTACTTTCAATATTTGATATCGCAACTGACAGCCCCATATGGAAATACTTTGAATTATTACTATACCAATTGGTATGCGGATAACTATTATCTTTAAGTAGTTTAGTGAATAGACCTATATCACCAAATATTGTTAAAGTTTTTTCTATGAGAAGAGTCCAAGATTCGAGCTTGGTTAAAGTGACTTTAGATTCATAATTATTTAAATTATTAAATAATTCTTCTAATCCATTCTTTTCTTTTATAGATTCTAACTTTGTAATAAATGCTCTTTCATTATCGTTAACTTCTGGAGCAGGATCTACATTTAATTCTAAATCAAACGGAAATGAATACTTGCTACAAAGTTTCTGAAATATTAATTTAATTTGATAGTCGTATTTATCCTGTAAAAAGCTTTTTACTTTTTGATCTTTAACTAACTCAATAATACCGCAAGCATTTTGAAATGACTCTCTGTTTTCTTCAGGTGTGTATAAGCAACTATCAGCTATCTCAACGTACATACCAAACTTTTGCTCATAATAAGGGGTATGAACATTTCCTTCATAGGTATATTCTTTATATAGTTCGGAGATATCGTTATGAATTTCCTCTAGTGGATATCCACTTTTTATTTTACCTAATATAACTGTCTCTAGAGCTGAATTTGATGCATTTCTACGTCCTACATTTTCAATTAAGCTATTTTTAAAGTTTTCTGCTAATTCAATATCAAATTTAGCTATACACTCTATTAAATTGTATGGTCCATGCCATGTGCCTTTACCATCAGTTATAGCTGTCACACGTAATGTCATATCAAAAACCTTTTGAGAGTATTGGTTCAAAACGTCTTTGTTCGCGTAATTATTTATCCATAGTATTTCAAGTGCCTCAACTAATAAGACACTTATAATCGTATCTTTCCTCCAGCCATGCCTAAGTATTCCCTCATCGATACCTTTTTGAAAATATAATTTAGCTTTATATTTATTTATGTGAACATAAAACTTACTTAAACTAAAACACCTATCTACGTAACTTTGATAATCATCATCCCACTCTTTCAATTCATTCTCAAAATCACGAATATCGTCTTCTTTTACTAAAAGATTGAATAAACTAGGATCAAGCGAGTTTAAATCAGAATAAAATTTAAACATTTTAAACGAATCGTCTTTCAGCTTTATTCTGTCTATCACTAGTTTCTTAGAATTAGTTTTATCTTTAGAGAAAGAAAACATAATTGCCCACAAAGAAGCCATATCCCAAGATAAATATTGATTTCTTTCTCTTCCTTCGTAATAAAAATCTACATATCGAATATATTGTTCACCTACCTTTTCTAATGATGTATTACCTTGTAGCAAATTTAAATAGCCATCAAAAACGGCAGAAAACACACCTAACTCGTTAAAGTATCTGAAACGATGCCCACTCTGGGCAATTAAATACTTCTCAAACGTTATTTCATTTAATGCATACGCTAACATTGCATATGCATAGTGTGAGTTAGAAAATCTTCTATCAACAGGCCTTTCATTTAAAAACTCTTTGAGCTTTAAATATGCAAATTCACGCTCTACTGCGGTAATTTCAATATCAAATATTTTTTTATAAAATAATATAAATAAATTATTTTTATCAATATCACTTGTAAAGTTTGTAACGATAGATTTAATTTTTTCTTGAATTGAATGTGTTTTAAATAAAATAGGTAAGTGTTCAAGTTTGATAAATACTGCTGCTACCTCGTACTTTTCGAAGTCACTAAAGTCATCAATTAAATCAAATAATTCACTCGTATTTCCTAATATACAAACATTGACAAAAGCTCTGAATAATCTTTGATTGTCAGTTTCTTTATATGAATAATTATTACCTTCTGAATCATCTTCATAATTTTTTCGGAGGATATTTAATACCGATGATATTTCATCTTCCTTAATGACTATTCTTATGAATATCCAATCTTCAATACAAGACCAGTATGGATCGTTCATATCCTGATCAAACTTCTCTATAAATTGAAATTTATTAAATTGCTCTTGCAGATTATTTAACTTAATTAAATTTGATAATGCTATCTCTTTTTTATCTGCCTTCCAAAACTCCACTGTAGATCTGATTAATTTAGGTATACCTTGTTCATAAATAGATCTAAGGTAGTCACTGCTTTGGAATGAACTAGGGTCCTTAGCCCATACTTCAAAATGATAGTCCACTTTAGGAATATTAATGGTTAATTTTTCTTCAACATGCAAAGCTTCATCTTCCATAATTTCATTATATATAGCTATATCTTGAGATAATAATGAAGGGATGAATTCATTAGAGTTCATATAATATGCTTCATCAACACCGAAACCTGAATGCTTTCCTAAATAAACATCAATTAAATTTAGCTCTACAAAGCCAACTAGGTTTAAAGATAATTTGTATTCTTTACGTAGATATTTCAAGAATATATTTTCAAAATACTCCCTATTAGATAATAAATTTAAGTCTCTAATAATTGACGGATCAACCTCAAATTCACGCTTTAAACGCTTCGTAAAAAAAAATTCCTGATATCTTCTATGTTTGAACATATAAGAATTAGAATGTGCTGTTGATGAAAAATCAAAAAACAAGTCTGATATGTAACTAATGATTAAGTTGACCGAGTTATAATCTAACCTTTGGTATTTTTCTAGAACAATTTTTTGTAAATCTTGTAAAGAAAACCTAAATTGAAATTTACCTTTACGTTTGTCTTGAAATTCAAATGAAATATCTTGAGCTATTTCTAATATATTAGTTTTTTTTGGTTCAAGTAAATTTAACCTTCCCAAATGATTTTGATGTATAGGGCTATCTAACAAGAAATCTATTTTCTGACTAAATAAATCTAGAACACCAGTACTACCATCTACACTTTCAATTATTTGCCATAAAATATCTGCCAACAAAACATCTTTAATTTCATCAATTAAGCTAATGTTTGACTTAGTTAGTAACTGAAGTTTTGATACCTTTTCCTTATCACCTTTACTTTGAAAAAACTTTAATATGTAATTTGAGTCTAAATCAGCAATTAAATATTCATCAACTTTATCAAAATAACTATTGAACTTTAATTTGTTAATGTTTCCCTTTCTACATGTAACAATTATTTCTTTTGTTGATTTTTTTCTACTTAAAGAAAACATGAAAGAAAGTATTTGATCAGAATTAATTTCATCAATTTCATCAAGACCATCAAATAGGTATGTATACTTTATTGGTTTACCATGAAGTTTATAATCTGACTTTCTATTTCGAATAATTGATTCTAGACCTTCAAAAACACAATCTCTTAAGTTAATTAATACAGGAATAGCTCCCTGAACATCTATAACTTGAAGCATATCTTTTTCATTAGTCTTATCTAAACCACCTAATTTAAGAAGTAACTTTTGTATAAAAATACTCTTTCCTGAACCAGGGTTTCCTACTATCAATCTAACGGGGTTACTTGTATTCAATAAAACTTTATCGAGGTCATTGAACATCCTCATTTTTTTGTCATAAAAAGGTAAACTTAAATATTGATCTGAATTCAAAAAGGTAATTTTTTCTGAGTCTAATGAGTTTTTCACAAACCCTAACTGATCACTAACTCCAAAGTATAAATGGGCTAAATCTAGATTTTCAGGCTTAGATAATTCAAAAGATAATGGTTTTTCGCATATAAATTGAATTTCGCACTTATACTTATTGGCTAAATCAATTAGTAATTTTTCAGGTTTAGTTTTATTCCTTCCACTTAGTGTTTTTTCTTTATTTGAATAAATATAGAGCTTATTCAGTGAATACGTTTTAAACACATTTTCAGGATAAATTAATTTAATATTTTTACTTGTTGTTATTGTGTTTTTATTTCCAAGAATTGAATGTGATATCTGAGACCAGTCAAACTTATTTTCAAAATACTTAACCTGAAAACCATGTTTCACTCCATTAATATCAAATGGTTCTGCTTCTATACCAGGCTGGTTTTTGTATGAGTCAATAGATGTGATTTTTAGTTTTCGACAGCATAGGTGCATGCAAAGATCTTCAAAAGAGTCTTGCTTACTTTCCCCTTTAATTCCGATGCTATTTAATTCTATTTTTATCATAAACAAGAAGCTCCATAATGAAATTATCCTTGAATAAAAGGATTCTCTTCCATAAATACATTAAAAAGGTGATGAGAGTAATGAAATATTAATTAATCCTATCAGTTATTAAAACTATATGAGATCAATAATATACATTTAATTTGCTAATGCTCTGTACACAGTACTTCTTGAGCATTTAAGGGATTTGGCTATCAAATTTTTATTCATTCCCTCATTAAATAGTTCATTAATTTTTTTGTGTAGTATTACGTCTTTGACTCTACCTAAATTTTTGCCAGCAGCTTTTGCGCGCGCGCGCCCTTCATTACAACGATCTAATATTCGTTTCCGTTCCATCTCGGCAAAAGCACTAATCGTTGTGTAAATTACACGTCCAACATCTGAGTTAATATCGATCTCACCTAGATCATGAAAAATGATGCCTACACCTTTAGCTTGAAGCTGATCGGCTATTTTTAATGCATCTACTGTATTTCTAGCTATCCGATCAACTTTAGTAACATGAACAACATCGCCCTCTCTTACATAATTGATCATTTCGTTTAATTGAATTCTGTTTGACGAAGACTTTCCACTCACCTTATCCATATAAATTTTTTCACAACCGATTTTATTTAAAAATTCAATTTGTGATTCTAATGATTGTTGATCACTAGATACTCTAACGTAGCCTATTTTTATCATCTGTGTTCCTTAAGTTATGTTTATTTCATTAATACATATATTTTTGATTTAACAAGACTAAAGAGACACATAATTACCTTCAGAAATAAGTGTCATTGATTAGAGGTTAATGGACACTTGGTAGTTATAAGTATAACTCCCCCCTTAATAAATAAAGACATTGAAGCAATTTACCTATATTATGCGTTCAGTTATTGGATAAATTTTCATTGCCTTAAAATTGATTGGCAAGGATGTAGAGATGTCTAGAATATTAAATAAAACGAAATATTACGACTCATACTTATCATATGAAGCTATATCAAAGCTTTCACCGATAGAACTAGTGCATTTCAATGATCTAATGCCTATTAGTGAAACGATTATTCAATATTTCAATGAGAACATTAGTAAATCAGAAGACGATGAATTACTTCTATTATCCCCTACTGACGATAACCTAAAAATAACACTTAATCTTCCAGTAGCATTTGGCTTACAACTGAGTAGGATTTCTGGTCGTAAAATCACAGCAAAATTAAAAACACTTTTAAATAAGAATCATTTATGCAAAAAATTAAATGCATTAAGAGATGTATATAAAGAAGTCTATTTCTTCGTAAGATCAAATTCTGAGTATGTTACAGATATTACTTTAAGTAAGTTCCAGATAAAAAATAAGTTATATGATAATGCAATTAAAAACAATGTATTACTCTCAAGTTCAGGTTCTCTATCGTCACTTAAAAACCATGTTCATTCAAAAAAAGCTCAACATTTAGAGTTTAAAAATACAATTAAAGAGCTTGAAATATTATCCAGAAAGACAGGAAAACATTGGTTATCAGCAACAATTACATGCCCTTCCATCTTCCATATCAATCCTATTAATAAAGCTAATTCGTGGGATAAAAAGTCTACGCCATTAGATGCAAACGACTTTCAAAATACAGTTTGGGAAAATACGTTGAGAAAGCTGTCTAAATTAAATATCGCTCCATATGGTTTTTGGGTTAAAGAAGCGAACAAAAGTGGAGCAATTCATAGGCATTTACTAATTTATGCATCAGAAGAAGAACTTGAAATAACTAATAAATGGTTAACTCATTATACGAAATCTGCTTTTAAAAAATTGAAAGCGAGTTTCAATAAAAACTCTATTAAGATAAAAAACAGCTCCAGTACCAACAGTACTGAATTATCAAAAGAAACTAATTATTTATTTAAAACTTTTAATTCGAAAAGCACGAAAATAACTTCTAAAGAAGCTGAAAAAATAGCAGCTCACGCTAATAAATATAACTACAGAAGGTTTGGTTTTATTGGCTTACAGAATAGCCTTGGCAATTGGCGATTATTAAAACAGTTTGTAAACTCAAAAGTTAATATTCGAACTCCAAAACATCTAAAAACGTTGCTCAATTTTGCCAGAAAAAATGAATTTCATAAATTTTTATCAACACCATTAAAAGATAATCTATCTAAAATCATTAATAAAAATAGTTATCAAAAAGATAAGGTCGTAGGCTTTAGTTTTGGAAGTAAAGAATTCATTTTCAAACAACGATATTCAGATTTATATGAGCAGCTAATAAATTATTTATCACTAAACTTATTTTGTATGATTAAAAATAAACCTATCTGCAATCGTTAACTTCGACTACCTAAGATACTGTTCATGCGTAATGACTTCAGCAGTAGCAACTGGCTTATGCTGCATACAAACATTTTTGATCATTGACGAGAGAGTGCGACAGCCCCCCACACATGAATTACGAACATAAAACGATAATTGAACAAATATACGAATAATCATTTATGGCTCTCAGAACTATATTTGGATGATTGGAAATGCTATGCATAGACCATTTGAACACAAGGCTCTTAACGGACATGAAGGTTGTAAGTAGTTTATGTTAACTTTATGCCAATAGTTATGTGCCTTGATGACTTTGCTTTATTATTTAATTAATATTTTTTGTTTAGACAGCTTGGTTTTTAAAATATCACAAATGGATTCAAAATCTTCATATCTTAATTGCGTATTATCAATATAAGCATGACCAACAGTGTCGTATTTGATTATCAAACTGATAACTGCATTATGACGGCCAGTACCATAATAAATATCAGTTATTTGATTATAATAAACTTCTATTATTTTTAAGGAATCACCTAGTTCAGGGAAAACAATAGATTTATCGTTAAGTATTATAAACCTATCAACACCTCGTAATTTGAAATAAGTTTTTAAATGATAATACGAAACCCATAAAATAATGACTAATATAGGGGAAACTAATAGGGACAGAAAGTAGGCCTTATCAAGATAAATAAAAGGTATTACGACTATGTAAAATAACCACATACTCACACCTATACAGAATAAGCTGCTAAAGGGACGACTTTGTTTATACTTAAATTTCATTGGTTCATGCAGATTTTATTTATTACTATTTTATAATTATTGTTTGAAAGAAACTACCACCTTTAATGACCTAAATTGTGGGGTGTATCCTGAAGCTATTCATTAGCTGCTCGAATTCAATTTGATATAGCTTTCGGTCACTCAAAGAACACTCGGATTGAATTATATAGTAGCTATCTTCAGTATAAATCATCGTAAAATGTAAGAAGCGACCTTCCTTCGATTTAATATCAGTAGCAGAAGCGATTAAATTCACAGAAGCAATACCATTAATTTCTAGTTTTTTCTGGTCAATGATCCTAACCCCTTTCAAGTGGCCACTTTTAAAAAGCCTTTCTTTTGTAAATTTTGTGAAATCACTAATGTCATCAGTCGTAAAGTAACTTGCTGCGACAATAGAAGAAGGTGCCTCTTTATCAAGTGAAGGGAATACACCATTCAAAGTGAGTATTAGGTTATTTCCCATCTTATTTGCAATTTTCAGACTATTTGTTTCATTAACTCTAAAAGTTATACCTTCAAAGAAGTCTACAGTTGATTTTTTATTCCATCTTGCTGATAAAACTGATGCTTTTAGTTCACTCGCATAAACTTCATCTATTGCTTTTTGGTAAGAAGCCACAATTAAAATTGTTTTAGATTCGTCTCCTAAAATAACCATCCATTTTAAAAAATCAATTTCATATGCCCTTTGCTCTAAATGTAATAACTTTCCTTGGTTATCCCCTAACATAATATCTTCAGAGCTAATTAATTTAATTCCCTTTTTTGAAAACTCATCTTTTGTCATCCCGTCTAAAACTTCAGCAAGTGGAGCTTCTGGCATTTCAGTTACCATTAATGAAGTTCCATACTCCTCGTCTAAATAGCCAGGAAACTGAATCGCGGGTTGTAAAAAGGACGGAGCATCAATACTAATTGATGTTCCTTTTATGCGCTCTGCCGCACTAAGATGAAAGCTTGTAATAAGCAGTAGAATTACAGTTGTTAGATATTTAAGAAACATGTTTATTTTAAACCTTCCTTGAATTGATTTACTTCAATTGTTTTTTGATTTGTACTGATTTGATTCGAAATTTTACTTCCGCTTATCGCTCGTAATTAACCTTAATATTTTCAAAGGTTCGTCAACTAAGGCCAATCAGATACTGTCGCTAAGACCCTAAAAATTAGCTTTAAGAATCGCTTTTACGCGACATTACTATTGATAAACTTTAAAAATTTAATAGCAGGATAATCTAAAACAGTGTCGCCACTAGGTTTTACATGCTTTCTATATTTAGGGTATGCATGACGATAAAAGCAATCCCAATAGCTGTATACCCTTTGGTGTATGCGGTAATAATGTTCAGGATTTTCTTCAATAAAACTTTGTATATGTGACTTATCGATATTATCTTTTGCTTGGTAGATACTCTCAATAATTTCGATTACGTATTCACCCAATAATTGAACAATAAACGGAATAACAAATTTTTCATTAACGTTAAATACTTGCCTTATACAACGCTCACGTACATAACCATCATGATGCCTAGAAAAGAAACAAAACCCGATAGTTTGTTGAATGGGTGTTAATTCAATTAATTTCTTAAGCTGATGTTCATCGCAATATATTCGTTGTGGAATTACCAACTTTTCTTGGTCTATTTGCACTTCGAAGGGCATGTATGGTTCGTGTTTTGAACAGAAATCTAAAGCTCTAAATACTATGTTGATATCATCTTTCAGATAACTTGGAAAGCAATTTTCAATAACGTCAATGTTCATAGTACCTCCAAGATTCTACAGGCTTCATTAAGTGGGAAAGTTTAATTTGCTAACGGCTGCTGTTCTCTCTTAACTAATCTTAATTTTTTCAAGAGATTACGTCAACTAATGTGCCAAAATCGGACTAAATTTCATTTTAATCAATGTTAATTCTTAGAGCATCTATGTGCTCTACTAATTCTGGAGCACCTACTAAGGTATCACTCACTCTTATCGTTGTTCCATTATCAAAACGCAGTGCGTAGTAAGCATTTAATACACGGTGATTTACTTTGGTTAAGTTGCTCCATTTTTCTTTTTTGAGACCAGACCAAGGTGTATAGAACTCGATGTATTGGTCATTATACTTACCTTTGACCAAATACCCCTCTCCGAAAAGAGCAATAGCTCCTCCAACTAAGCAGACTTCTAATATGATTAGCCAAGCAACACTTTCTTCACCATCAAAGCCTCCTGTAAAATAACCATACAAAATGAGAAAAGCAAAGCCAGCAGTCAGAACTCCAAATAAAGCTAAGAGCTTTCTAGGCTTTAGTTTTCCAACTTCTACTTTCCCTTTAAAGATCGTTGGATAAAGCGAGATTAATATCACGACCAACATTATTATCCAATTTTCAATAGGCATGAACTCTAACAAACCTCCCTCCTTTTGATTTACTCATTTTGCCATTAACAGCCGTTCGACAACTAATTATTATTCACTTAAAGATCGTTTAAAGGATTGTTGTGTTGTTTGCAATCGAATAACAAACAACCACAATATTCGTTTATAATTTCCAATTTGCTATCTGGTTTTATTTTATCAAAACTAGACTTTAAGTTTCGCCTAATCAATATCTCTGTACGAAATTCTTCAATTCTTTCTAGCTTCTCAGAAGAAGAATAATCCTCCCAATCATCATGTTCAGATTCTAGCTCTACGATCCACTCTTCTCTTTCAGCAATTGATTCAGAAATTGTTTTATCAAATAGTGACTGGTGAGATCTAAACAGTGAATAAGCTAACTCAGGCCAATCAGCTAAGTCTATGCCATTAAGACCTAATTCAATTGTTAAGTTGCTTGCTTCTTCATATTGATTTAAAGCTACATAAATAGAGGCGATTTCATAATTACAAACAGGATCTATAAATTCGTTTTGTAGGTTGCCCTTAAGGGTCACTAGCAGTTCTTCTGTCTCCTCAATATTTTGAAGCGCAAGTGCCGTAACTGCTAAATTGTATAAAGATCTATTTTCAACATCTTGTAGAAGTGAGCCTTTCTTAAAATACTTATGGGCTTGTTCATAGTTACCAAGCTTAAAGTATGCGACACCTATATTATTGACGACATCTCTTGCTTCAGACTTATTTTCTGCGATCGATAGATAATAAAGTGCCTCATCAAACCTTTCTTCATCTAACAAAATATAACCAAGTAAGTTGTAAGGAAAGTATGAATTGGGTTTTAATGCAATACACTCTTCAATTATTGTTATGGCTTGGTCTGTGTTGCCATATTCGATATAAAGCAGCCAAGCTAAGTTATTAGTCGTTTTTACTGTTTTTTTAATTAAGTAAGCTTTCCTAAATAACTTTAGATCTTCGTCATTGGTAATCATATCAGGGGTTTGGTAATACCCCATAGCTACTTCATTGATAAGATCTAAATTTCGAGGGTCTTTTTCAAGCTGTTTAATTAATGCTTTTAGTTTTGATGACATAGTAAGTTTTTATTTATACTTTTTATGATTTTGTATGAGGTGACAGGCTTGTAATTTTTATTAATTAAAAATAAAAATTAACGTCCACTTGTCGCTCTACAGTGGCTGTGACCTATTAATAACATTGCGTAAAATGATTAGTGGACTCAAATGTGCCGATTGCAGTCAATCATCTTCTATTGTATTGGTATATGCTTTATTTTTATTGATTAGTGCAGTTAGCTTAAAGTAAGTTTCTAATACATTAGAACTAAGCTTTGGTAATTTAAAAGCATCTCCATTATTCATAATAACTAAAAGCATCAAGAATCGACTACCATCTTCTGAATCATCTTGAATTTTTACTTCTTGGATTTTGTCGTAAGGGTAATATTCTTTTTTGAAGAATGTAAATGATCTAGCCTTACTTTCATCAAAGGTGATTTTTATTATTGATCTTGTATAAACAAAAATGAAAACTAAAGTACAAAAAAATGGAGGTATTGCATACAGTACATTCATTTCTAAAACAAAAGTTTGGTAAAAAAGATAAGGCCACGCAATACTCCCACCTAACCAAAACAGATGAAAAGTTAATGGTGCATAAAGTGTGAATGGCTCTGTATGATTGAAGTTAGGCTCAATATTCTCAACCAATTTATCTCTTAAATCAGAAAAGTTACTTAACTGATAATGAATATCTATCAACTTTTCATTCTTGATATTTAACAACTGAATTTTTTGAAGGTATTGATATTCTCTGAATATTTTTATTTCAGACCATTTAATTAAGCCAATACCTTTACTTTGATAGCTACGCCAAATTCCAACACCATCAAGACTGATATCATACTTTTTAAATGATAAAATAGTTTTCAAAGAAAAATAAGTCAGAAGACCAAATGTTGAGGAAATTATTATTGTTGCAATAATTTGTACACTGTTCTTCTCAGAATCAGGAAACATAAGAATATAAACAGTAAGAATGAAAACAGCTAAAAAGAAAGCAAATGCTCCATAAGTTAAATACTTGAATTTTTTCTCAACATTATGAGTTTGCATATTCATGACAGTTCCGTTGTTGATAAACCAGAATCCTTAAATTGGTATGTTTTTAACTATAAGAAAAGGTAACTTTAATTGAACGTATTCTACTTCGCTCTGAGCGGTTATTGAGCTTTATTAAAAGCATGATATAACTCACCTAAAGTTAAATCATCATGCCACAGGCTCTCAAAGTCAATATCATGGTGCTTTTGTAAATCCTCAGCTAAAGTTTCAAATTCCATGTTATCCGCTTGCCATTTTTTGGGGTATAACTCCCGATAAATAGTCAGTAACTTATCACTTGGTTCAAACTTCAATTTATCTTTTTCATCGAAAGCAAAAGCATCAATAAAAAATATTAAAAATGTACGAATCTCATTTTTAGAATTTTTGGGGAATACGGCTTTCCAATTTTTACCCATACAATTACGTTGGCGGTATCTTTTAGGAAGGGTATCTTCCAGATAAATAGACCATACAAGGTAAGTTAAAACTAAAGCTACAATGATAAATTCTGTCATTAATTCCTTACCTCTTAATTACCTTTGACCGTCCGTTGCTCGCTATTAACTGACTTTAATGTTTTCAGTGTCTTACGTCAACTTTACGCTGTACGGGTTAGGTTAATGACACATAATAATACTCTCATGTCACCGTTCCCATTTATTAAATAGAAAATTAATTTAATACTATTGTTAATACCTCTCAAGTATTGATTCACAATTTTCCAAGACTGACAGCGTTTTTAGAATATAATTTTCAATAGTATTTTGGGAGTTAACAGAGATGTCCCCTTCAATTGTGACTTGAATAAACTCATCATCTTCAACAAAACGCACCACTACATTTTCAACTATTATTCGATGCACTTTATGTTCATCTTCTCTTTCAGGTAGGACTTCAAACTTTATTGGTGGGCGATATAGTTTTTCAAGTAAATCTAAATTTGGCTCCATTCCTAGTTCACAACCTAGCTCTTTATATTCTTTGTCATGATCGTTTTTCCAGTCATTACTTCTACTAAACTTTAATTGCCTGTATTCCCACAGATGGTTCCAACCGCAATCCTTACGCTTAATTTGAATACGCTTCCAGTTTCGATTAGTTAGCTTTTCCCAATTTAAATTGTTTAAGTTTAAACGCCAGTCCTCAATATTCTCTTTTATAAAAACCCTTTCACCGTCACAAGCAACTTCCCCACCAATAATGGTTATAAATGTTTTATCATCAGATAGCTCTGCACAATGCTCATGAATCCAACCAGGGCAAGTTCCAGATATATCAAGTTTCGTTATTTCATAAGTATTTATATTTAAAGAAAAAACCTGAGTATGTCCTATTCTCCTCAGTTCATGATACCCAAGGCTACCTATAATAATGATACTTCCATTAACTAATGTGGCGGTGTGAAAATCGGTAGGAGGAAATATTTCTCTAGGGTAGTTATATATGGATATATCTCCACTAGGATGCTTCACAATTATATCATTGTATATTTTGAAATCTGGATCATATGAGTCTTCATACTCGCCACCAATATATATAGTTCTACCATCTTCCAATAGCGTAGTAGTTTGTCCATTTCGTCCAAATGACCAAGTAGGATCATCTTCAGGATTGTTGCTATAACCAAATTCTTGATTAACTGTATACGCAGATAGTTTATTTTCAACTATCCATGGTAATAGTTCAGAATTTATTTTGGTTGGATTTTGTGTACCATATCGAGGTGTTCTCCACTCAAGGAATTGCTCCATTGGTGGTTTTGCTAATTTATTATTGTCCATAATTTTTGAGGTATTTAAACCTAAGTCCGTTAAGCAAGTGCTTAATATTAATTCATGATAAGTAGGAAATTAAGAAGGGTGAAAAATTAATATCAAATGCAACACCAAACCCATTTGAATTATCTTCTCCGTTAAGTTAATTCCAATTCCGCTTTTTCTCGTAACTGACCATATCCTTATCAGTAGCTTATGGTCAAGTCAGTGCCAGAAGCGGAAGTTAACATTTGTTGGTTGTATTATTATAGAAACGACTAAAAAAGTTAATTCCTTTTTTACTTTTGAAAAAATAAAAATACTGAGTAGCTAAAAAGGTCATAAAGAATAAAGTGAACCACCAAACATAATCACTGTTATTTGGAATTAAAAAAAGTCTAACCAAAAATACGGCAGCATTTGAAAAACAAATACCGATTGTTGTATTTCTAGCCCATTTATTACTCCAGATAAACTTAAATAAGCTCAAGTTTTTATACACCAAGATCGATACAAATATAATCAAGAAAATCAAAGACTCTTGTTTACCATTAAAAGCAAATAACACTATATAGATAGGAATAACAAACAAATAAAATAATTTTTGAGAATACCCCTCTTTAGCTTTCTTTTTTTCAAAACCTTTAGGGTCATTGTGTCTTTCTATTCCTTCGGTACTTGCATTTGAAGGGCAACCACACGCACTACACACAGAGCTTTGTGCTTCATTACCTAACCCACATGCACCACAACTCCATCTATACGTACTCATTTCTTCCCTTTTTTAAAATATACTTGTGACCATCTGCTTTTGCTCAAGTTGACCATAACAATATCAGATTGTCAAAACAGCAACAAAATCAGTCATTTATTTTTCTTTTTAATTAAGTATATTGAAGAAATAAAACAACAAAAAATAATGATAACCACTAAAATAAAACCAAATCTGTCATTTCGCTCTGGCTCTAAAACAGAGAATTCAGGGTTTAACCTATCGAAGTAAACAGTTATCTTTTTTTCTTTAGTATATTTAGTGACTATTGATTCGACACTTTTTCTATTATCACTACCTTTAAAACCAAAACCAACCCTATCCGATTCGTATAGTTTACCTTTAACTTCATATTGATACCTTATATCAAACCTGTGCCTAGGCTTAGAACCTTGGGTTATATCTGAGTGCGTGATAATCCCTGCAGTTTGAATGAGTTCAATTGCATTTAGGAAGAAACTGCCTTTAATGTCATCATATCTGATGGTAATAATTAACAGTGGTAAAAGAATGCAGAAAACTAATTCTTTGTATTTTTGATAAAAATTTTTCAACTTATCCCTCAGGTATCACTTTCATTATTTACAGATTAAGTAGTCTCAATGATTAAATAGCTGAGTAACGGCTGTTATCTCTAACAGACCTTAACTTTTTCAGTGAGTTAAGTTCAAGTCAGTACTATCAGGAGACGGTCACTGTTGTGATTTTAAACTGCTCAAATCCTTTTTATTCTTTCATACTATTACGTATACGTAGGCATATTTTGGAAAGTCTACGGCTATTAAAAATTTCTTGGTTAAACTCTTCCAGACAAGTTTTTAAAGATTCTGTATTTTTGGAATCTTCGAAGTCCAGTAGCAACCATTGTATTCCACAGTTTTTAATTATGCTGGCTTGTTGCCTAGAGGAAATATAATCGAATAACCAATTATTAAAGCTTCTATTACTTCTTGAAAAGTTATATACACAAATACAATACAGCATAACCACTGAATACCTAATAAGAAACATAACTACCTAATATTGCACTCGATATATATGGGGTGGAACTACCTAACTCACCTAAGAAATCAAAAATAACCATTAGCCTTACTGTCTGAAAATCTATCACTGTTATATGTTGATACTAAGCAAATACGAGGGAATTACTGTTAGCATTAATATTATTGATACTAGGTAACTTAATGACTTTCTTAATGGGAAATCACCAATCTTTACTTGATTTAAATTATTACTTTTAGATAACTTTATCTGGTCGTAACAAAAATTAAATGCCGAGTGAGATAAGTAAATAAATCCGACAAGCCATGCACATACTCCAATGTAATATAGTGCTACTAAATATTGCTCTTCTTTCAAGGTTATTTCATCCTTATGCCCATTAGCAAAGTCTGCTGTTCGCTCTAACCTGACATTAACCTTTTCAATAGTTTAAGGTCAAGTTGGTATGTTTTAAAACTGCGTCCTAAAACATTATATCGTGATAGCTTTTAATTGATTTGCTATTGAAACTGTTCCTCCAAAGTAATGATTCAACCATTTTGAATGGTTATACAAGTGCTCACTACCACCAGATAAAAGGTGAATCCCTTGTACTATTACTGCATGAAAACCCGTTTTATCTATCTCTAAATCTTGTTGGGTTAAAGTTGGCATTTCCTCGCATAGGAAAACAATATATATACCTACTTCACGAAACATCCACAGTGCAGATGTATGTTTCCGAATTAGTTTTCTGGTGTTATTAACCTGCTCGGTTATGGCCTTGTCTGAATCAAAATCAACAACAACTAAACAGTAGCGAGCAAGCCCTTTCTTTTGTAATAAACAAAGCTTTAGCTCATCAGTAGTTGGAATGACTTTTGTGTAGATGTCAGGGTGGAAGGCATTTTTAATTTTATCTATTGTGTTCAAGTATTCATTCCTTTGGAAATGTCTGCTGCTCGATCTATAAAGGCCTTAACCTTTTCAGTGAATTAAGGTCAAGTCAGTGCTATTTGCAGAGGTGCAATATTATTTATTGTAATAAACTTTAATAGAAAAACTGAACTCTTCTCCTTTGCTTTCAGCCCATTCTGGAAAGCTAAATTCTGAGTTAGAACTAGAGTATTCAAGCCAACATTCTAGAAGCTTTTTATAATAGCTATACTCTTCGATAACAGCGGCCTTCATTTTCGAATCGACTAAGATGTCACTTAATTCCTTAATTTTTATAAGAGTGCTTATCGCCTCTTTATCTTCTCCAATTAAATGAGATTCATCTAGATGGTGAGTTTGAAAATCAATGTTTTGAATATGCCGAGTTGCTATGCGATATATACATACTTGATCATCAGGTTTAAGCTTTAATGCCCTCTCGTACCAAGAAATATCACCATCAATATAGCCTAACCATTTGAACGGTAGATAATTATCAGAGTCTTCTTCTGACCAATCCTGCAACACTTCCTTTAAATATTTAACTAGAGGAAAAGAAAGTAATTGATGAACCTGTCCATTCCAAAAAGCGAGAGTAGAAAGGTCTAAAGCAATATCTCTCTGATTAGATATTGAAAGTTTTTTGGCTTCGACAATGAATTCATTTAATGACTTAACAGCGAGTTTTTTTAACCCTTGTTCTTTTTTGAGGCAATAATCACCAAATAACTCGTAATTTTCAATTGCAGAATATTTACTTCCAATATCCCTTAAGCCGTCAAAGTTGTCTTTATTCCAGTAATTCAAAACAGGAGTCCATTCGTTAATTAGTTGATTAGAGTTTTAAGAAATATAAATTTATTTCATTTCCGCTGTTCGTTCTTAACTGACCTTAATATTTTCAAAGTGTTACGTAAATCATGTGCAAACAGTATGTTTTTATTTAAAAATTATTATATTTGTACTGTTGAAAGTTTAGGCCATATAGGAATTTCGCCAGTACTGTCATATTCAGGAAATATACTCACATTAGTAACGTTACCATCAGTTACCCATACTGAAAGTTCTTTTTCTTGGGATACGTAGTCTTTTCCAAACTCTTCAAAGTCATCCTCAAGGGATAAGAATGGAAATATATTAGTAAGTTCACCTTCGTTACAACCAATGATTCTTTTAGAATAAAGTCTTGCAGACTTACAACCAATAGTTATTACACCTAACAAATATAAATCTTCTCTTTGAAATGAAAGCTCTAAATTTTGGGTATAGACCCATTCTACATCACCTTTTTCTGTATTTATTTCTAAAGGTTCACCCAAGATATCAGTCACCTGTCGTCTATTCATTCCTAATTGGATATTATCTATGCCTACTTTTGGGTATATATTCATATATTTACTTTTGAATCAATTGAGCTTTTTCGCTCTAAGACATTAAGCTTTACTTATGATTTGGTCAACTATGAAACTAACTTGATCGTTAATAATATAATTACAGATTTTTGTTTTTTATAACGTTTCTGTTTGCGTAAAGACTAGATGTATCAAAATCTTGAGGATTATTCTGTAAATAATCTGTCAATACCGAATCATCTATATCTTTATTTGCTTCTCCACTATCAATATAATTTGCGATACTAGTATCACCACATTTCTGAGTTGATTTTACTGTTAATTCTTTTGTATTTAAAAAAGCTTCTATTGAGGTGTAAATATCAGTTATGAAAGACGACAGAGACATAAAGAAGTGATATTGCTGTTTTTTGTGATTTGTTAGCACCACACTATTATTATAAATATATGGAAATGCTTCAACATCTTTGAAATCAATCGTTTCCAATTTCTTTTTAGTAAAAATGAAATGAAAAAGTGAAAATCCAGTTAGCGCACTAAACAAAAACATTACAATAAACTCTTTCATTGTAATGAAAGGCTTTGTGACATTAGCTTCTACAATTAGTACCGTATTATCTTCGTTAGTAAATACTTTCACATCATCAATAAGTGTTTCAATTAAACTGAGTAAACTCTTAATGCTCAATTCATTAAAATTAAGGGTTTTCAATAACGGAAACGATTCTAATATCGATTCTATCTGTTCAATCATAAACTGATTGGGATATGAAAATGAAGACAACGTTGGGTACTTTTCTTTGAAAATTTCTCTAAATTTTTCTTCTTTTAGCTGTGCATATGACATTTCACTCATGTTAATTCCTTAATTTATTATTTTTATTATTTAATTTTTCTTTTGTTTCTTCGACAGATTTTTTCATTACGCTTTTAACTTTTTGATCCGATACATTAGTAATAGATTCATTGAGAGCTTGCTCATGCTCTTCTCGTAAAAACTTATGCCTGATATTTTGTAGCCAAAGAGAAAATTGATTTTCAAATTTAGTTCGATGTTGATTAATATCTTTTAATAATTTTTTTAATTCTGATTTTTTATTAGAAATTTTATTTTTAAGAAATTGGTGCTTGGGAAGATATTTAGCCAACGTTAATAATTTCGACTTACCCCTATTAAATTTAAGCACTTTAAAGGACTCATATGCTAAATCTTGGATAGCAACAAAGTTTTCGTTTAACTCATTGGTTTTACCTGTTTTTGGATCTTTTCCTTTGTTCATTAAAAACTTTAAATTCGATTTTTTATTTTTAAAGTCATAATTAAAAAACATGATATGAGCATGAACGTTTCGAACAAACTTGCCGTCATCATCATAATGACCTTCATCAAAACCATGATAACTAAAGCCTAGCGAAGTGAACCCATACTTCTCAGCATATTGTTTAGAGTAATTCTTTAAGCATGTAACGATAGCTTTCGTTGCTTTATCACGCCCTAATGTTTTTTCTAATTCTAAGACTCTTTCCTCCGAAAAAATGACAACGTGCTCGAAGAGGCTATTCATGTCTTTGCGGCAACTACGACCATTAATCTCTTTATACTTGTCTCTACACTTGTAATAAGCATCCAGAGGGGAGTCGCAGTTGGCAGGTGCAACCGTCACGTTATGGTGAGAAAATTCGTCATGAACGTTTACAGAGTTTGTTTTACCTAACCTTAATACATGATCAAACTCAGCAAGCGCACTTTTGTAAGTTTTTTCAGTAAATTCACTATTAACAGTAGTTTTTACATCACCACTACTTTTCTTAGATTGATATTGATGGCTGGTCTTAATTCTCTTTTTTAAGGAATTATTTTTGTAATAAGCTGTTCGAACAGCTACGAAATTTTTTATCATTATATATTTGATTAGTTATATCTAATTTTTAACACAACAATAAAGAAAATAAATAAGATATTTTAAACCACCAGAATATAGCCAATAGATAATGACTTTTTTATAGAAAGTTTTAACCCACTAAAACCTATGCCAAAGAAAATGCATAGGTGTGGGTTTTCAGGAGACTGAAAAGAGAATTAAAACATTTAACATAATACAAACTACAAAACAAAAAACACAACAAAAAATCATATACTTAAGTAAAAAAAACAAGAATAAAAAAAGTTTAAAATACGTAACTCACTGTTTATTTTAAACTTATTTTATTCTTGACTTGACTTTTAAAGTGTGAATCGGTAATATTCGTATCGTTCTTACAACATACCAATAAGAACACACCAAACTTATTTTGATGAATTTTTTATAACAGTTGAAAGGTGTAACGTGAAAATATTTCACATAGAAAAACACGTAGGAGGGTTTCTATGACTTAGATGGTCAGGCACTCCTATGACCAAAAATATAAAAACCAGGAGATTTTATGACAAATATAAATGAAAAAATCACTAAAGAATTCCATTCCTTCTATAGTCTTTTTGAAGAAAATAGAGCACAAAAAATTGAAAAAATAATACAGGCTAACCTTGCAAAGAAAACTTACGATAGTACAACTGATGAACTTACTATATGCCTAGTATTTGATTCTTGTTCAATAATTCTTATCAAACTAATTCATTATAGTGAATTAAGTATTACTCTTTATCATGAATGCACAGGAGCAACTCCCCTTATTTATCATTCAGATATATCAAAGAACCGAGAGATCCTCGATAGTTTGTTTTCAATATATAGCTATAAGTATTTCGTAAAGGGGGATAAAATATGAAAATAGTTATCACTATTCCTGAAGTATTGGAACGTTATCAAATTGGCAGACAATCACTTTGGAGATGGAGAAAAAATAGAAACTTCCCAAATCCAATAAGTCCTAGTCATGCACGGCCTTTCTGGCGTATATCAGATATAGAAACGTGGGAAAGTTTAAATGCAGCATAATAAAAAGCCGTCAAAAGACGGCTATTCATTTTCAATCTAATGATGCTCTAAACGTTAAGTCGCCAACTTTTAAGTTTTTCCATTTTGGTTGGACAACTTCAACTTTATTATTTAAAAGATAATCTTTTATAAATCTGTTTTCGTTAGGATTACTCGTTTGCATATATTTAGATTTCCACTGTTCATCTTTCAAAAACCAGAGGTCAGCGGAAGTAGAATTATTATTTTCTTCAATAACAATATAATCTAATTCACTATCACCATTTAAATCTTTAGCAATGAAATAATAGTTATTGTCACGATATGTAGTCCACTCATTCTTAGTTTCTTCACTGTAAACTGCTTTAATTAAACTTGCTGGAAATTCATTTTTATTAGGCCAGTAATTAACAAATTGATTGAAGTCGTCAATACTTAACTGTTCTTTTTCAATATTCTGATGATTTACATACATTCTATCAATAATAGCTACCTTTTCAGGAGCAGAACCTTTTAATTCGGTCTTAAGTGCTTGCAACTCTAGATAACCTTGTCGTCCTAAGGATCTATCAAAATATTGATAATCAAATTCTTCATATGTTATTTCACCATCATGTAATCGTGATAACTGACTTGAAGCGGAAATACTCTGAAAGTTTAACAGTGGTGAATTAACAAGTAACATAAATACGAGCACAACAATTCCCATAGATATATTAACTTTGCTGAGAGTTTCTAACCATGCGTCCCGTTTTTTAATAATTCCAATTAAATATCCAAAAGAAAAACATGAAAGTAAAATACAAATAAGAACAGCCCAACAACGATCAACAGTTAAGCCATATTGATCAATGCGTAGCCAAAGCCCATAAAAAGAAATAAGGCTATAAATGGGTAATACAGCGACTCCAATAAAAATTAATCTATGTAAAATACTATGATAGGGACGTTCATGTGACGCATCTTGATAAACGGCATTCACAAAGAACAATGTTAATGCTTGTAACCACATGACTAATAAACTGCCAGTACCTGTTTTCCAAAGTGTATCTAATCCAGTAAAAGGCAATGTAGCTAGAAATCCCAAAGAAATAACCGTTAATGCAGGTAAAAGAAATTTAATTAATGTTTGAAGTATTGTAGAAATATTATCGACTGTGAAAATAATATTTCTAAAAACGATAATAGCAAAGCCAAAAGCAAGATTTAATACGGGTATAACAAACCAATCTTTTCTTAATAACTCAGTAAAAAATTCAATTTCTAAAACAGAAAATAATCCAGCTCCTAAATGTAAGATTCCCCAAAAAATTAAAACGAATAACCAACATTCACCGAATATAATAAAATTTCGCCACGATAATTTAAAAAGTGAACTGTAACTAATTTCTTCATTACTTAGATATTGTTGAATATACATTAACACTTTAAAAGCCGCGATAAGTGCAGTAAAACAAAATATAGCGATAACACTACCATTGTTCACAAACTCTATTGGTTCTTGTTGGTATCCAACATAGGCACCTAAAACAGATAATAATAAAGTAAAAGGTAATAAGTATTTTAGTGTTGCTTTACCATTAGTTTTTGTGATTGATAATAAAGTAAGTAATGGTAAGGTAATTGAAAAAGTAACTAACGGTATTAACCACAATGGCTCTGTGCCAGGCCACACTTTATGTTCGACACTTTGGTATAACAGCGTTAATAAGATCCCTTGTATCAGGGATATGGTGATAATTAAAGGCTTAGGTATTTGATTATCCATTTATTTATTTAAATCCTTTTTTTATTATAATTTATTTATATTATCAATTTTTTGGCAATCAATTTTTGATAACCAATTTTTATATTCAGTAGAACTACCAGACAAATCATTTTTAGCAGCTATACAGTCTTTCACAAAACCAAACTCAGAATAAAATAATGGAGACATCTTACTTAACGTATCATTTTTATTAAAATTTGATTTTAAAAAATCACGAAAGTTTTTTGAATAATCTTTATGAGCAACACCGCCATACCTTTTGCTTGTCATGATACCTTTAGTAAACATTAGCTTATTAGCATCTGACTCAGGCATATATTGCCAAAGGCTTCTGTACCATTCAATCATTTGAACTTCGCCCCAAATACTACTTCCAGAAATAACTTCGTTATCAGCCAAAGTTTGTGCAAGCATTTGGCCTAACCCATCTAGGTATGGTGCTAAAATATCTGGTCTTGGTCTTGGATATATTTTTGAATCGACATAGTGACAAATATTTTTGGTTTCTATCTTATTTTGAAAAGAAGATGGTAATTTGGCAGCTACGCTTGAAGCTTCTTTAAATAGACTTTTCTCTACTATAGAAAACACCTCAATTTCTTTTTTAACGTCCCATACCTCTAATTTCAAAGAAGATCTTAGATCCAAATAGTCCTTTTCATAATGTCCGAAAACAATAAAATCTAATTGTTCATCGTTTGCCAATTTTTTAAAAGACTCAAAGTTCCACCTTTCGCCAGAAACTATAGGGCCTTTTCCTTGAGCAACAAACACATAATTTATAGCTGCACATTGCGTTTCAATATTAATCCTTTCTGCAAGATACAATGGTAATGAACGTGATGTCCTCCCTAAATCATCTTCTTTTTGAGTGATAGGCTCCTTTGGCATATTCGATTTTTTTGCTGATAAATTAAAAAAACCAATTTTATTAGTGTTGCTTTTTGAAGAGTTTATTAACCATTTTGCATCATTAAAGCCAACAGCCCATATTGGCATATCCAAGGTTAATGTCGTAACTTCTGGAATCTCCTCAGCCCCCAAATTTGTGCTAATAATAAAAATACAAAATAAAAGTTTTAAATGTTTCATAACATCCTTGTTTAATATCATTTTAAAAATTCGATATACAAATATCGTTTTTACTATCATCATCAACAACAATACAAAAATTATTACCTATAACGTGCGCTGTTTGCCCTGTGTAAGGGCTTTTATATGACCTTTGATTATTGGTATCACTATTTTGTATTTTTAGTTCAAATAAGTGTTTTAGCATACGTTGTTTAATTTCTATATTATAAACTTGGTTTTCTAATTCAATAAACTTGGGTAATGCTGTCATTAATAAAAGTGAACCTAACGCATTCCTGTAATCAAAATAAACTACGTCTTTTAGCTCTTTACCTTCAGTAACTTTAATTTTTTCACCAACAAATTCTAACCTGTCAAAATACCTAGTTGTTGCTTCGTACAACATATTCATACTTCGATTTTTTTTAAACATTAAGCTCAGAGGAATATATTTAACTATACTTGGTAAGTCTCGTCTGTAGTCTTCAGGCTTTAAAACTTCAAACATTTTAGCTTGCGCTACGAATTCATTTAAAAAAACATTATTTAGCTTTAGTTGGTTATTCGTTAGCGGTTTTAAGGATGAAATAACATCATTCCAAAGCGATGAGGGGATATCATCATTTTTAGATAAGATAAATGCAAAAACGTCTATAATAATCTCTGATTCAACAATACTGATTACCTTGGGAATAACATAAGGTGTTTGCTCTAAAACCTTTCTATTATGCTCAATAAGTCCAATCAACTTAGTACTAGCCAAACCTACCTTTCGTTGCTTTGCATCTTTAATGATATCTATAAGTTTAAGTTTTAATATATCCAGACTTGGACCGAACTTCATCATTGGTAACATATAGGATGGTGCTTCATAAAGGGCGAATTTATCGAACTTCATGAGACCATCATAACGCCTTATATACTCGGAATTTTCTGCAATTAGATTTGAAATATTTGAAGGGTCTTCATAGATAAGTTCTAAGCACTCTAATTTATTAAAATCGCATAATAATTCAGGCATTTTATCTTCAGTGTAAAGTGATTCAATCCAATCATCTTCGGGATAATCCTCAAACTCAACATCCACCACAGTATAACCATTATTTGATAGAGATTCGTTATACTGCTTAAGTCGCCACAGACCAACGTCATAGGGCGAAGTATCTAATGCTGACCACATGCCTAACTGATAAACACTGCCGTTTTCATCAGTGGTATGTTGGGTATTATATTGATCTAATATGGGCTGAATATCGGGATTAAGTCCATCATCAATAACAAATAAATAAAATAATATTGAAAGTAGTAAAAGAACTATTGGAATTATCCATTTTTTAGTTTTAGTTTTAGTTTTTAAAATCATTTTCATTCCATGAATTAATTATATCTCTTTTAGCTGTAAATCATCTCTTGATAAAATCATATTCTCCCATTTTTCATATGCAATTTTTTGATCTTCTAACCAATCGTATTTGTTATATATAGATAAAATCCCACCTAACTTATGACCTAACATGCTTTCAGTTACGTGGAGTTGGGTACCTTTAGAGGACAGAATTGTTGATAAAGAACGCCTAAAATCGTGTAAAGTCCAAACCCTCATGTTTTCTTTGTCTCTAATTCCTCTGCATAGTTTATTTACTGTCTGAGAGGATATTGCCTGTTTATAAGATCCACTTGGAAATACAAATGATGTTAAATGACCAAATGTTTCAATTTGCCATTTTATAATTTCTAATACTTTACCTACTAGTGGCCGTTTAAACGCCTCACCAGTTTTACTTTTACTCTCCGAAATATACCAAATATTATTTTCTAAATCTAAATCATTAACTTCCATATGTCTTACTTCCTGACATCTAGCAGCCGTCAACATTGCTACTTTAATTGTATTCCGAGTAGAAGGATAACAACCCGATTTATCGATCCCATTTAGAATTATTTTTAATTCATGCAATTCAGGATATCTATCTACTGGCTTACTTTCCTTTCCTACTTTTTTAGTTGTTATTGAAAAAACTGAAAATGCATCTATCTTTTCAATATAAGGAATATCCCCCCACTCAACTATACATCTTAAGCACGTTTTTATTTTTTTTACGAGGGTGTTAGCTGTTATAGGTGACTGTTCAGATTTTACTTTATCTAACAATGCATACCATTCTTGCTTTGTTATTTCTTCTACAGGTTGGCTAAAGACCCCTACACAATATTTTACTAGAGTAGACTTATAATTTTTTTCAGAGCTATCTCTTAGCTCACTTACATGCTTTCTCATAAAAAGCTCAATACAGTCATCGAAAGTTAACTTTGATTTATTATTGTCTTTTTTTAATTCAATATCGGGATCCAAACCGTTTTGAAGCATCTCTTTGAAGGGTAAAATCTGTTTTCTGGCATCCTTTAATGAAAGAGCTGGATATTGCCCCATAATCAGTCTTTTTATTTTTAATTGCCCCTCTTGCTTTCCTTTAGTATGCTTTTCTAAATTAGATTTAAATCGGAAATAGAAACTAATAGCACCAGATTCATAAACTCGAATCCATAGCCCTTTACCATCACACTTATCGAATCGTTTTGCATGTCCCCCTTTTTGATAACTCTTTAACGTTGTATCATACAACTCTTCACTCTTTAATTTAGGCATTTTAAGCATCCATATTTATTAGGGGTACATAAAATATAGCAAATACTGAGTGACAATAATAGAGGGTACCATTAAGGGTACTTATGGGTTGCGGTTAAAGGCAATACGAGATGTTTTTTAATGTTACATAAAAGAACAAAAATAGAGCTATATCATTATATAATAAAGAAATTATGACACAAAACAAAATAGCAAGTTACCCTAAAGAACAGGCAACGATTCTCTGGCACGATTATGAAACTTTCGGCATATCGCCGAAGTTTGATAAACCGTCTCAGTTCGCCGGTATACGAACCGATCATGATTTAAACATTATTGGCAAACCAGAAATGTTTTATTGTCGGCCGCCACAAGATTATCTTCCGCAGCCGGAAGCTTGTTTAGTTACGGGTATTACTCCGCAGAAAGCTCAGCAAGAAGGTTTATCTGAGGTTGAGTTCGCTGAACGTATTCATACCTTATTTACCCAACCTGATACCTGCGTTGCTGGCTATAACAGTATTCGTTTTGATGATGAATTTACCCGTTACCTGCTTTATCGTAATTTTTACGACCCTTATGCACGGGAATGGCAAAATGGTAATTCTCGTTGGGATATTATTGATATGGTACGAGCTTGTTATGCCCTTCGCCCTGAAGGTATCAACTGGCCAACTGTTGAGCGAGATGGTGAACAAGTGGTTAGTTTTCGTCTTGAGTTATTAACTAAAGCCAATGACATTGCTCATGAAGCCGCGCATGATGCGATGAGTGATGTTTATGCCACTATTGCGATGGCAAAGTTGATCAAGGAAAAACAACCTAAGCTTTATGACTTTATTTTTAATTTGAGAAATAAAAAGCAGGTTGCTGAATTAATTGACGTTTATAATATGACGCCGATTGTGCATACCTCAAGTAAAATTTCATCGGAGCACGGTTGTACCAGTTGGTTCGCCCCTTTTGCTTATCATCCGGTTAATAAAAATGCCATTATCGCCGTAGACTTAGCGTTAGACCCACAACCATTATTTGAGTTAAGTAGCGATGAAATCAAAGCGCGATTGTATACTCGACACGATGAATTAGCCGATGACGAATTACCCATTCCCATAAAACTTATTCATCTCAACAAGTGCCCTATTGTTGCGCCAGCAAAAACATTATTACCTGAAAATGCCGAACGTTTGAAGATCCCTCGCGAGCTTTGTTTAGCAAATTTGGCTAAGTTAAAACAACATTTAGAAGTTAGAGATAAATTAGCGGAAGTATTTGCTGCCGAAGACTATAGCGACCAAGCAAAGCCAGACGCTGAGCACTCTCTGTATGGTGGTAACTTCTTTTCGCACGGTGACAAAGCACAAATGGATATTCTACGTGAGCTTTCACCTGAACAATTAGCGACTCACCCGTTTATTTTTCAAGATGAACGATTAATGCCTTTATTATTTTTATATCGAGCCAGAAATTATCCATTAACCTTAAGCAGTGCTGAACAACAAAAGTGGCAGCAACGTTGCCAAGACAAAATTCAGTTTGGTGGTAAAGGCTTATTAAGTGCTGATGAGTTTATGATCACGTTAGAGAATTTAGCGCATGAGCATGAGAGCGATGCAGGGAAAATGAAGGTGCTTAAAGCACTTTATCAATACTTACAGTCTTAAGGTTACCTTGTTATTTATGTTGTATTTCATATGAGGTAATTACTTAATAAAAATGGAGCCTAATCGCTCCATTTTTATTGATAGCATGAAAGGCGCTTAGCTAAAATGAATCGCCAGGAATACGTACCCAACCTTCCATTAATACCCGAGCACTTCGGCTCATTACGGCTTTATCAACAATCCAGGCACCATTAACTTCACTGGCTTGTGCGCCCACTTTAAGCGTGCCTGATGGATGACCAAAAGTCACAGATTCTGAGCCTTCACCTGCAGCATTACCCGTAGCAAGAGCAACTAATGTGCCCGGAATAGCGGCTGCTGCGCCAATAGCAACTGCCGCTGTGCCCATCATCGCATGGTGTAATTTACCCATAGACAATGCGCGCACGTGTAAGTCAATATCGCTTGCTAAAACAGCTTTACCACTTGAGGTAACATAATCTTTAGCTGGTGTAACAAAAGCAACTTTGGGGGTATGTTGGCGAGCCTCTGCTTCTGAAATTTCAGTAATTAAGCCCATTTTAATCGCGCCATAAGCACGAATCGTTTCAAAGCGTTCTAATGCTGCAGTTTCGCCATTAATGGCTTCTTGTAACTCGGTGCCGGTATAACCAATTTCATCTGCATTTAAAAAGATGGTTGGAATACCTGCGGTGATCATCGTTGCTTTAAAAACGCCAACACCAGGTACCTCTAAGTCATCAACAATATTCCCCGTTGGAAACATCGCCTCTGATGGATCAACCGGCGCGATAAATTCAACTGGTACTTCTGCCGCAGGGAAAGTAACTCCGTCGAGCTCGAAATCACCGGTTTCTTGTACTTCACCGTTGGTGATAGGTACTTGAGCAATAATCGTTTTTGAGATGTTTTTTTGCCAAATACGTACGGTACAAATTCCGTTTTCAGGAATACGGGTTGCATCAACAAGGCCAGAATTAATCGCAAATGAGCCAACTGCAGCGGTTAAGTTACCGCAGTTACCACTCCAATCAACAAACGCTTTATCGATAGCCACTTGGCCAAATAAATAATCTACATCGTGATCGGCTTGGTTTGATTTTGCTAAGATAACGGTTTTGCTGGTGCTTGAGGTTGCGCCGCCCATACCATCGGTCTGTTTGCCGTAAGGATCTGGACTACCAATAACGCGTAGCAGCATATTATCGCGTGCTTCGCCGGCAACCTGACAACGTTCTGGTAAATCAGTTAAATTAAAAAACACACCTTTTGAAGTACCGCCACGCATATAAGTAGCAGGAATTTTTACTTGAGGTATGTGTATTTGGGGAGTATGAATCATCAGTTTTCCTTCAATATTTTTCGCTTCTCACAAGACGCTTTAGCTAGGTTGAATGGTCTCACATAGCAGACTATGCTGCTGCCATTATCCTTACTAAAAAGCTTTTTGCTTTGCGATTTTTTTACTAATAAAAAGCAGCAAATTAGTTACCTAAATTGCTGCTTTAATTAAAATTACACCGAGTTGATTTTTATAAGACGTGTTTTATCAAGGCCAACGCGCAGTTGACTAAGGTCAATGAGCATTTCAAACCAAGATAAAACATTAAAAATCAATTATTTATTAGACGCCAAGAAGTCATTCGCAAACTTTTGCAATACGCCACCCGCATTGTAAACTGACACTTCTTCGGCGGTATCTAAACGACACTTAACTGGTATCGTTAATAATTCGCCGTTGGTACGGGTCATTAACACGTTCATTTCAGCGCCCGGTGACATTTCACCGTTACCTGCAACATCAAACGTTTCGGTACCATCAATATTGTAGGTATGACGTGTTTCGTTATTAACAAATTGCAAAGGTAAAACGCCCATGCCTACTAAGTTAGTACGATGAATACGCTCAAAACCTTCGGCAACGATCACCTCAACCCCAGCTAAACGAACACCTTTAGCCGCCCAATCACGTGATGAACCTTGACCATAGTCAGCGCCAGCAATGATAATTAACGGTTGTTTGCGCTCCATGTAGGTTTCAATCGCTTCCCACATACGCGACTCAGTGCCCTCTGGCTCTATACGCGCCAGTGAACCTTGTTTAATGTCACCCTTGTCATCACGACACATTTCATTTAACAATTTAGGGTTAGCAAAAGTTGCTCGTTGCGCGGTTAAATGATCGCCGCGATGCGTTGCATAAGAGTTAAAGTCGACTTCGGGTAAGCCCATTTTATCTAAATAAGCACCTGCAGCACTATCGAGTTGAATAGCATTTGAGGGTGATAAATGATCTGTGGTGATGTTGTCACCTAAAACCGCTAACGGACGCATACCTTTCATGGTACGTTCACCCGCTAAGGCGCCTTCCCAATAAGGTGGACGACGAATGTAAGTGCTCATTTCTCGCCAATCATAAAGCGGAGATTCAGCCGGCTCAAAAGCGCCTAAATCAAACATCGGCGTATAAATTTTCTTGAACTGCTCTGGCTTAACACAGCTGGCAACTATAGCATCTATGGCTTCGTCAGTTGGCCAAATATCTTTTAAGGTAATATCATTACCTTGTTGATCTTGTCCGAGTACATCTTTTTCAATATCGAAACGCATCGTACCGGCAATAGCATAAGCAACGACTAACGGTGGTGAAGCTAAAAAGGCTTGTTTAGCATACGGATGAATACGTCCGTCAAAGTTACGATTACCCGATAAAACCGCCGTTGAATAAAGATCACGGTCGATAATTTCTTGTTGAATTTTTGGATCTAACGCGCCCGACATGCCGTTACAAGTTGTACAAGCGTAACCGACAATACCAAAACCCATTTTTTCCATTTCAGATAATAAACCGGCTTCTTCTAAATAAAGTTTCGCGACTTTTGAACCTGGTGCAAAAGATGATTTAACCCAAGGTTTGCGCAATAAGCCAAGCTCGTTAGCGCGTTTAGCCACTAAGCCTGCCGCCACAACGTTGCGAGGGTTCGAGGTATTAGTACAACTGGTTATAGCGGCAATAATAACCGCACCATCTGGCATCTCTCCGGCTTTTTCTTGTGCTTTACAGGCATCAAGGTCTTTCGCTATGCCTTTTGACGACAATTCGCTGGTCGGTAAACGACTGTGCGGATTAGACGGGCCAGCCATATTACGACCAACTGATGATAAATCAAACTCGATAACGCGGTCATATTCAACGTCAGCTAAGTCATCAGCCCATAAACCGGTATGTTTAGCATAGGTTTCTACCAGTTCAACTTGCTCTGGCTCACGGCCGGTCAGTTTTAAATAATCAATGGTTTGTTGATCAATATAAAACATTCCTGCTGAAGCGCCATATTCAGGTGTCATGTTCGAAATAGTAGCGCGGTCGCCTATAGTTAAGCCTTTGGTGCCTTCACCAAAGAATTCTAAGTAACTTGATACCACTTTTTGATTACGCAAAAATTCAGTAATGGCTAAAACCAAATCAGTAGCCGTAATACCCGGTTGGCGTTTACCTACCAGTTTTACGCCAATAATATCAGGTAAGCGCATCATCGACGGGCGACCTAACATGACGGTTTCTGCTTCTAAACCACCGACACCAATAGCTATAACACCCAAGCAATCGATATGCGGGGTATGGCTGTCGGTGCCAACACAAGTATCAGGAAAAGCAACACCGTCACGTAGTTGAATAACCGGTGACATTTTTTCCAAATTGATTTGGTGCATAATGCCATTACCCGCAGGAATAACATCAACATTTTTAAACGCTGTTTTGGTCCATTCAATAAAATGGAAACGGTCTTCGTTGCGGCGGTCTTCAATGGCACGATTTTTCTCAAACGCATCACTTTCAAAACCAGCATGTTCAACAGCAACAGAATGATCAACAATTAATTGCGTTGGCACAACCGGGTTTACTTTTGAAGGATCACCACCTTGCTCAGCAATCGCATCACGCAGTCCCGCTAAATCAACCAAAGCCGTTTGACCTAAAATATCATGACAAACAACACGTGCCGGATACCATGGAAAATCAAGATCTTGCTTACGCTCAATTAATTGCTTAAGTGAATCTATTAAAGTTTCAGGTGAACAACGGCGTACCAATTGTTCCGCTAATACGCGTGAGGTATAAGGTAGTTTTGCGTAACTACCGGCGCTTATTGCTTCAACCGCCCCTCGAGTATCAAAATAATCTATATTGATGCCGCCAATTTTATAACCGGGCAACGGTTTGCGATGTTCATAATTCATAGTCATTACCTTTCGCTGATAGGTGGAACCGTTCTCGGCTTAGCGCCTTTGTAGTCAGCACTTGGACGAATAATACGGTTATTTGAACGTTGCTCCATAATGTGAGCAGACCAACCTGTTACGCGTGAACAGACAAAAATAGGGGTAAACAATTTAGTGGGAATACCCATGTAGCTGTACGTTGAAGCATGGAAAAAATCAGCGTTACAGAATAATTTTTTGGTATCCCACATGAATTCTTCACAGGCCACTGAAATATCGTAAAGTGAGGTATCACCATTTTCAGCCGCTAACTTTTCAGACCATGCTTTAATAATGACATTACGTGGGTCTGAAGTACGGTAAATTGCGTGACCAAAGCCCATAATTTTTTCTTTACGTTCAAGCATACCCGCCATTTTTTCTTTAGCGTCGCTTGGCGATGAGAATGATTCAATCATATCCATTGCGGCTTCGTTAGCACCACCATGAAGTGGACCACGTAATGTGCCAATAGCGCCGGTAACACATGAAAACATATCAGACAAAGTTGAAGCACATACACGCGCCGTGAAGGTTGAAGCATTAAACTCATGTTCTGCATATAAAATTAATGATACGTCCATAACACGTTGATGCTGTGCTGATGGGCTTTCACCATTGAGTAAGCGCAAGAAATGTCCGCCTAAAGAGTCTTCGGTTGAGGTACAGTCAATTTCTACACCGTCATGAGAGAATTTATACCAGTAACACATAATGGCAGGAAATGCGGCTAATAAGCGATTGGCGGCTTGGTTTTGCTCGCTAAAATCATTTTCTGGCTCTAAATTACCTAAGAATGAACAACCGGTGCGCATAACATCCATTGGATGAGTTTCTTTTGGAATAAGTTTTAATACCGCTTTTAATGCTTGCGGTAAGTCGCGCATGGCAAACAACTCAGCTTTATAAGTGGCGAGTTCTTTTTCATTAGGGAGTTCGCCATGGAAGAGTAAATAAGCAACTTCTTCAAAGGTACTGTTTTCAGCTAAATCAGCAATATCATAACCACAATAGGTTAAACCTGAGCCTGACTCACCAACGGTACAAAGCGAAGTTTCACCCGCACTTTGACCACGTAAGCCTGCACCACCAATTTTTTTATCTGCTACTTTTACATCTGACATACTATTTTCCTCATATTCTTTTGTTGGGTTAGTCGCTTGTATCGCTGCTAACTTAGTTTTATTTTATTATAATATCTGTTACTTATTTTTGCCTTCTGTGAACAAAGCATCAAGCTTTTGCTCGTAGTCGTGGTACCCCAAGTAATCGTATAAATCCATACGCGTTTGCATATTGTCTATTTCAGCTTTTTGGTCACCATCATCAAGTAAGGTTTTGTAAACCGACTCAGCCGCTTTATTCATCGCACGAAATGCTGATAATGGGTAAAGTACCATCGCACAACCCCACTCACCTAGTTGCGCTTTGTTCCATAATTCAGTTTGGCCAAATTCGGTAATATTAGCGAGCACTGGCACATCTAACGCTTCGGTAAAAGCGCGATAATGTTCTTCTGTTTTAACTGCTTCGGCAAAAATACCATCAGCCCCCGCGGCAACATAAGCTTTAGCTCTTTCAAGTGCTGCTGCTAAGCCTTCTTGAGCAAAAGCATCAGTACGAGCCATGATAAAGAAGTCTTTATCAATACGCGCATCTACAGCGGCTTTAATACGGTCAACCATTTCTTGAGTTGAAACAATTTCTTTATTTGGACGATGTCCACAACGTTTCTGCGCCACTTGGTCTTCAAGATGAACCGCGGCTGCCCCTGCTTTTTCCATATCGCGAATAGTTTTAGCGATGTTAAATGCACCACCCCAACCGGTATCTATATCAACCAACAAAGGTAAACTTGAAGCAGCAGTAATACGTTGAACGTCAGCAATAACATCATTTAAAGAGGTCATACCTAAATCTGGTAAACCATATGAAGCATTGGCAACACCACCACCTGAAAGGTAAATCGCTTGGTGACCTAATTGCTCAGCCATCATCGCGCAATAAGCGTTGATAGTACCCACTACTTGTAAAGGTTTATTGTTTACTAGTGCTTGACGGAATTTAGCGCCAGGTGAAAGTTGCGTAGACATAGGGTTTCCTCTTAGTTTTGTTAAATAATTGTTGTGCTATTTGTTAAAGCCACTTGTCAGCTTTACTTTTATTTATTGTGTTGCGCTATTTTGTAGCGCTATTTTCTTTTCGATATTTTTTCTTGATGCGGCAATATGACGTCTCATCAAAATTTCAGCAAGTTCGCCATCTCGGTCACAAATCGCTTGGATAATATGTGAATGTTCTTCAAAGGCACGGGTTGCGCGTGGGCTATGCATGCCAAATTGAATACGGTACATACGCACTAAGTGGTAAAGCTGCCCGCAAAGAATATTGATTAATTGTTGATTATGGCTACCTAAAATCACTTTATAGTGAAAGTCTAAGTCGCCCTCTTCTTGATAATAAGCAACACCATCGATAAGGTCTTGTGAGTTGGCGTGTTGAGCGAGCATATCTTGCATTTCGGCTATTTCATCATCGCTCATATTAATTGCCGCTTCTCGACAAGCCATGCCTTCAAGCGCTTCACGAACCACGTATATTTCTAATAAGCCTTCGATGGTGCAATCAACAACTCTTGAGCCAACATTGGCTTTACGCTCAATTAAATGACATTTTTCTAAACGATTGAGGGCTTCTCGCAAAGTAGAGCGACTGATTTCATATTGCTTAGCTAACCCGGGCTCACTAATTTTGCTGCCTGCTGCTATTTTTCCATCAACAATCGCATGAAGTATGGCATAAAAAACTTTGTCTGCAGTGGTCACTGGTTCTTGTAAGGTTGGATTGTCTAATGCCATAAGTATGCTAGCGCCATAATTGTCTTAACGAGGTAATTGTCGACATTTACCGATTTTAAAAATCATACTAAAGCACACAGCTTAAAAGTCAAGTAGACCAAAGTATAATTGTCGACAATTTAGTTATTGAATTAGGTGTAGGCGCTGAGGGAATTAACCAAAAAACCAATAGCAAACCGCTATTGCTGCAGTAATCCCAGCTAAATCAGCAAGTAAGCCACAGGCAATGGCATGTCGACTATATCGAATACCCACAGAGCCAAAATAAACGGCTAGTACATAAAAAGTTGTTTCTGTTGATCCTTGAAAAATTGATGCTAATCGACCGGCAAAAGAATCGGCACCATGGGTTTTCATCGTTTCAATCATCATAGCTCTGGCACCAGAGCCACTTAACGGTTGCATTAACGCGGTAGGCATCGCATCAACAAAGCGGGTGTCAAACCCTAAAATCATCACTAACTCCCTAAAACTGTCGACAATTAGTGTTAATGCGCCACTGGCACGAAAGACGCCAATAGCGACCAACATCGCCAATAAATAAGGAATAAGTTTAATACTGGTATCGAAACCTTCTTTAGCCCCTTCTATAAAGCTGTCGTAGACATCGACCTTTTTTCGAACTGCTGCCAAGATAAAAATAATTAAGGTCGAAAAAATTAAAAAATTGCCTAAAAATGACGACTGTTCGGCAAGTGCTTGTGAGGTCAGCATCGAGAAATACACCACTAAACCTCCTACTAAAGCAATCGCTGCAGATAAATAGAGTAAAATAATTGAGTTATACAGCTTAATTTTTTGCACTGTGGCTACCGCTAATAAACCAGCGAAAGTTGAAGCAAACGTTGCCAGTATAATAGGGACAAAAACATCGGTAGGGCTAGCAGCTCCCTGCTGAGCGCGATAAACAAACACAGCAACGGGAAAAAGTGTAACGCTTGAGGTATTTAAAACCAGGAATAATATTTGTGCATTGGTCGCGGTATCTTTTTGGGGATTTAATTGCTGAAGATCTTGCATGGCCTTTAAACCAAGCGGCGTTGCTGCATTGTCTAAACCCAAAAAGTTAGCCGATAAATTCATCGTCATTGAAGCAATAGCCGGATGACCTTTAGGGACGCCTGGCATTAAACGGGTGAATAACGGCGAAATAGCGCGCGCAAGCTTATCCATTAAACCGGCGTTTTCAGCAATTTTCATCATGCCCAACCAAAAGCTTAAAATACCAATTAAGCCAATCGCAATATCAACGGTTACTTTTGACATTGAAAAAATCGCTTGCACGAGTTCTTCAAAGATTAAAAGATTATCAAGAAAAAACCATTGATAAAGCGCCGAGCCAAAAGCAATAAAAAAGAAACTGATCCACAAACGATTTAACACAAAGATAATCTTATTAGTCATAGATAATGAAATTATCATGACATATTAGCCGCAGTAATTACAGTCAAATAGGCTTGTAGACAGGTGGAGAGAAATAACGGCACACTAGCGGTGTGGGTATTAGCCATAAAATACAAGACAACAAAACAAATACTATTTATCAGTAACTTATAATAAATTAAATTTAAATTAGCTTTTAAAAAAGTTTACACTACAATTAATCACACAGTGTAAATATCAATCAATTGCTCGCGATTTTTAATTTTTATTTTACTGATTTTTATCGATGTAAATAGTGTTTATTAGCGCACGGCTCATGCTTTACGAGCCATTCCCTTGGGCCCGAGCTAGCAATAGTTTCGGGCACTTTTTTGCCTTTATTTTAGCTTAAAAAGTCGTTTGAAATTTGCCGTTGAAAGCTCGGCTATCGTTTCAACTGACTGACCACGAACGCTGGCTAAAAATTTAGCAACATCGACTACATAAGCGGGTTGATTTTGCTTTCCTCTGTGAGGAACTGGCGCTAAGTAAGGTGCATCTGTTTCAATTAAAAATCGATCATCGGGGACAAGTTTAGCAACTTCACGTAATTCACTGGCATTTTTAAAGGTAACGATACCAGAAAATGAAATATAAAAACCAAGGTCAATCGCTTGCTTTGCCATATCCCAAGTTTCGGTAAAGCAATGTAAAATACCACCAACATTTGCGGCATTTTCTTCACGAAGAATATCTAAGGTATCTTGCTGAGCATCACGAGTATGAATAATTAGCGGTTTATTTAATTGATTCGCAACACGGACATGTTTGCGAAAAGAATCGAGTTGCACCGCTTTAGTTTCAGGTGCATAAAAATAGTCTAAGCCAGTTTCACCAATCGCAATAACTTTGTCGGTTTGTGATAAACGGGCAAGCTCTTCTTGGTCGATTAAATCATCTTGATTTAGTGGGTGAGCGCCACACGACAACCAAACATTATCATATTTAGCCGTTTTTTCTACCATGCTAGGAAATTCTGCTAAGGTTACGCTAACACACAAAATCTCGTCTACTTGAGCGGCGGCGGCGGCTTTTAAAACATTGTCTAACTCGCCATCAAACTCGGTTAAATCCAGCCTATCTAAGTGGCAATGTGAATCTATAAACAAACAACTTTCTCCAATAATTTTTTAATTAAAACAAAATTCTACATTGACAATGTTGGCTCTGAAGAGCTCAATAGGCGCCCTATCAACTTTTCAATTTGATTACGCACATTGTCATTATCTTCTTCAAAACTCACACCAATACCCGCTGGTGTACCATTTTGAGCGCCTATTGGCGTTAACCAGCATACTTTACCTACAACACTTGATGGCTCTAAGGCGTCAGGCAAGGTGACTTCAAGTGTTACTTCATCGCCCAGATTAACCTGTTCCTGACTGCGGACAAATAGCCCTCCATTTTTAACAAAGGGCATATAGTATTGATATAATTCTCTGTCAGATAAAAATTCTAAGCTAAATTGTTTCATCGTTATTCCTCAAATTTATCTTATGAGTTAGTTATTATAATCTTATTTTTCTTCGGTAACTGCTGTTATGTCAACGAGTAGCTTTTCAAAGATGAATTGAGCTAGTATTGCTTGCTATTCGCATGCACTTATTTTTCTATTTTTCTTCTATAACGGCTGTTATGTCAACCAGTAGCTTTTCAAAGATGAATTGTTTGTTTGCTTGTATTAACAATTTAAGTTGTTTAATAGCAGATAAAACTAATTGATATATTGACCAAATTACCTGCTCATTCAAGATAATGTCGCCTTTTAACCAATTATATTGTTGGCGCATCAACTTAACCATGACTTTTTCTAACCAACGAACGCTATTGGTGTTATCAACCAGTAAACTTAATATTTCACTACGTTTAATAGTTTTATTTTGCAAAAAAGTAAAGAAACAGCTCTCAAAATGTTGGTATTGGTCATTAACAAAACTGTCAGAGAGTTCTTTTAAGTGACTCAAGTTAACAAAAGGGTCGCTACCAGATTGCTTAAGCTCAGCTAATAATTTTTCACCAACCGGCGGCCGAATATCAATCACATAACAACGACTAATAATGGTCGGTAATAACGTTTCAACTTCAGAGGTTAATAAAACAATATAGTTATTAGCATTAGGTTCTTCAAGAGTTTTCAATAAGGCATTGGCCGCAGAGATTGTCATATGATGTGCTGCGGTTATTAATGTCGTTTTACAATGACCTATTTGCGCTGTTTTTTCGAAAAAACGACTCGCTTGTCTCACTTGATCAACACCAATACTTTTTCCGCCACTTTCAATAAGCAAATGGTCTGGGTAAGTATGACTTTTATGCAGTAAGCACGCCTTACAGACGTTACACGGTAAGATAATACCCTGCGAGTTTTGGGGTTTAGTACAAGACAAAACCTGAATAAGCCACAGCGAAAGATCACTTTTACCCGCGCCTTCGACACCATTGATCAAGATGGCATGCGGTAATTTTATTTGCGTTATTTGCTTTGATAACAAAAGTTGCTGTTGCTCTAACCAACTGTGCATTAGTGTTTCCTGCTAACGGTGATAGTCATTAATAGCTTTTTAAAAATTCGTTTACCGCTAATCGAATATTATTATGTACAACAGGCATAGGCGCACTGGCATCAATAATTTTAATCGTTTCATCGGCTAACGCAATTTCAAGATACTTATTACGGACACGATGAAAGAATTCTATTTTTTCTAATTCGATACGATCCAATGCCCCTCGAGCTTGCGCTCTTGCTAAACCTAGCTCAGGAGATATATCTAAATAGAGTGTTAACTGCGGCTTAAAGCCTTTTAAGGTCACTTGGGCAATTGTGTCCATAAGTTCATCGTTAAATTGCCTGCCACCCCCTTGATAAGCCCTTGAGCTTAAATCATGGCGGTCACCGATGACCCATTGACCTTTTTCTAATGCCGGAAGAATTCGATTCGCCATTAGCTGACTGCGGCTAGCGTACATCAATAATAATTCAGTTTCTTGTGTCAATATTTCTTGGTGATCGGCAGATTTCACGATATCGCGCAATGACTCCGCTAAAGGAGTGCCTCCTGGCTCTCGAGTATTAATAAAATCAATACCATGCTCGGTGAGTATTTTTTTAACCACTGAAATAGCTGAAGATTTTCCTGCTCCTTCAATACCTTCAATGACAATAAATTGACCTTTATTCATTTTTTACTTCTTATGCAATTTTTAGTTCAACTGATATTTTTTTACTGCCGCATTATGATCTTTTAAATTAGTTGAAAAGATATGCTGACCTTTGCCATTACTGACAAAATATAAATAATCTGTTGTTAATGGGTTTAACGCGGCATGTATGGCACTTTTACCAGGCATAGCGATAGGTGTAGGTGGCAAACCATTAATTCGGTAAGTATTATACGGTGTTTTCTCGCGCAAGTGACGATATTTGATGTCTCCTTGGTAACGTTCACCTAAACCGTAAATAACGGTTGGGTCAGTTTGTAGGCGCATCTTTTTGTTTAAACGGTTAAAAAATACCGATGAAATAATGCCATGCTCGGCATTTTTGCCACTTTCTTTCTCAATTATTGATGCCATGATCAACGCTTGATACTTATTTTTATAAGGTAAAGGTTCGGCGCGATTTTGCCACGCTAGATTTAATTCAACGGACATTTGTTGTTGAGCACGTTTTAACAATTCTATATCGGTAGTACCGGCAGTAAACGCGTAAGTTTCTGGGTAGAACAGCCCTTCGGGATTAACGTGTTCAATATTGAGTTTACTCGCGATGTCAGCCACCGAAGTTTGCTGAAGCGTGTGCACTAGGTTATCTGTTTCACTCAACTGCACTAACCATTCCTTAAAGGTTGTTCCTTCAATAAAAGTCACAGTAAATTGATGCTCTTTACCGGCAACTAATTGCGCCAACAAATCCTCGACAGAAACGTCTTTATTAATTTGATAAGTGCCCGCTTTTATATTCGCATACTCGGGCTTAAGCCGAACATAATTACGTATCCAAAAACGCGTATTGAGCCAGCCCTTTTTGATCAGTTGTTCTGAAAAGCGACTAAACGAGGTACCGTCTTTAATGGTTAATAGTTGGGTGGATGAAATATTGAGCGGCTGTTTCATTTGATAAAAGGCATAGGCAACTAAAGAGGCGCTTAACATCACCACGGTGAAAAACGACACAGCAAATATTATCTTAATTTTTTTCATTTTTAGCTAATATCCTCAATAAAATTAGCCATATCACGACAAGGCATTAATGCTAATTTTTGATGTTGAAATTGTCTAACCGGCATAATACCCATAACACTGTTGCAAATAAACATCGCTTGGATATTAATAAGCGCGGCAAGTTTTACGTTAACGACCTCAATTTTACAATAATTACCCGTAGTCTGTAAGATATGATTACGCATTAACCCTTCGACACCTGACTCTTTTAATTTTGGTGTGTACCAAACATTATTTTTCAGCCAAAAGACATTCGCCGCACTTGCTTCAACAATATCATCAAAATAATTTAGTACTAATAAATCATCTTCTGCTCGGTTATCAACTTCCTGGCGAACAAGCACCTGCTCAAGACGATTAAGGTGTTTTATCCCTGAGAGTAAAGGGCTAATACCTAACTTTAATGAAGATACGCCCAAGTGAAGACCTTGTTGTTGCATGTTTGCATAATGCTCTGGAAAAGGGTGAAAAGTAATAATAACGTTACTTGTTTGGCAGCCTTGTCGAGAATATCCTCGCCCACCATCACCTGCCGTTATAATCACTTTTGTTACAGACAAAGTATAACGCTCTGCTACAGCCATTAATTCAATAATGACTTTGTTCATATCTGGCAAGGGAATATTGAGCGTTTTACAGCTCATGGTTAATCGTTCAATGTGAGACGCTAATCGTTCAACTTTACCATCAAGCACTTTCGCAGTAGTAAAAACGCCGTCACCATAAGCTAAGCCACGGTTATTGATTGAAGGGTGTTGCTCTACTTGACCATTAACACTTTGATAATACATATTGGGTTTCATTAGAAATAGAAAAGCCTGAATACTGATGACTAGTATTCAGGCTTAAACAATTAACTGCAAGGTTTAGTTGATGATATTTCTCGGTTATTGCGCTTAAACTTTTTTAAAGATTAATGAACCGTTCGTGCCACCAAAGCCAAAAGAATTACATAAAGCATATTCTAAATTGGCATCACGTGCTGTATGAGCAATATAATCTAAATCACAACCTTCGCTGGGATTATCTAAATTTATTGTTGGTGGTACCACATTATTCATTAAGGCTTGCACCGTAAAAATAGTTTCAATCGCACCTGCTGCGCCCAACAAATGACCGGTCATTGACTTTGTAGAGCCCATCATAAGTTTATAAGCATTGTCACCAAATACCGATTTTACTGCGTTGGTTTCGGCAATATCGCCTGCGGGTGTTGATGTACCATGAGCGTTAATATAACCAATTTTACTTTGGTCAACTTTTGCATCATTAATCGCATTAATCATCGCGCGCGCACCACCTTCGCCATTGGCCGGTGGCGAGGTCATATGGTAAGCATCAGCACTCATACCAAAACCAACCAGCTCAGCATAAATTTTTGCACCACGCGCTTTTGCATGTTCAAATTCTTCAAGCACTAAAACACCTGCGCCATCACCTAGTACAAAACCGTCGCGGTCTTTGTCCCAAGGACGTGAAGCTTGCTCTGGTGAATCATTGCGCGTTGATAACGCTCGTGCAGCACCAAAACCGCCAATACCCGTTCGTGTTGAAGCTTTCTCAGCTCCACCGGCTAACATAGCGTCAGCATCGCCATAGGATATCATACGAGCCGCATGACCAATATTATGCACACCACTTGTACAAGCCGTTGCAATAGAAATGTTAGGACCTCTTAAGCCGTGCATCATCGACAAGTGACCAGAAATCATATTTATAATAGTAGAAGGCACAAAAAATGGTGATAATTTGCGAGGACCTGCATTAAGCATTTTCTCAACATTTTCTTCAATTAATCCTAGGCCACCAATACCAGCACCAACAGCAACACCAATTCTATGGGTGTTTACATCATCAACTTCAAGACCTGAGTCTTTAAAAGCCTGCATACCCGCGGCAACACCATATTGAATAAAAAGATCCATTTTCTTGGCTTCTTTTCGTGCAATATAATCTTCTGCATTAAAGTTTTTAATTAAACCTGCAAACTTAGTGGTGTATACAGAGGTATCAAAATGTTCAATATTACTAATGCCACTTTTACCCAGCAATAAATTTTGCCAAGTAGATTCAGGACAGTTGCCCAAAGGGCTCAACATACCAAGACCGGTAACAACAACGCGTCTCATGACTATGTGCCTCCGCTAAGAGTTTATAAGGAAAAAGAAATCGTTATATTCTCATATTGAGAAAGTAACAATATATACCCGATCCACTTCAAGATGCAGTTTCAGAATTAAGCTAGGAAATCAGTTCAAGGCGCGATACGAGGATAATCGTTATTCCCTTACCAAGTATTGCAACGCTGAGCTCGCTTTATAGCTTATCTGCAACGTTATTGATTTCAACAATAGAATAACTATTCTCTTCAATCAATGTTTTGCCCATACAGATATAAGTACTTGGGTTATGTACGGAATGTATAACCTGTGCTGCTTACTCTTTATCGACTGCTGAGACCTACATCTTGAAGTGGTACGAGTATGAATCGGAGATAAAAAAACAGGCGGTAAAAACCGCCTGAATGTGTACTTTAAATTCTCATTTAAAAGCCTGGCTTGGAAACCAGTAACTAAAAACTAATAATTAACGTTGTAATTATTGGTTAGCAGTAACGTAATCAACAGCTGCTTGCACAGTTGTGATTTTTTCAGCTTCTTCATCTGGAATTTCAGTATCAAATTCTTCTTCTAACGCCATGACTAATTCAACAGTGTCTAAAGAGTCAGCACCTAGGTCGTCAACAAAAGAAGAGCTGATTTTAACTTCTTCTTCACTTACACCTAATTGTTCAACTGTAATTTTTCTTACGCGTTCTTCAATAGTACTCATTTTTTTTCCTTTCTAGAAAATATAATTTTTCGTAATTGTGTGTAGTTTATTCGTCAACAGCCTAGCTTGCAAGCTTCTAATTTTAATTTTCGTCTGGTCTAACCTGTTGACTGCTCTAAATTTGTTCAATTTGTTGGTTCAATAATATTAAGCCAACTAATTAAACCATATACATACCGCCGTTTACATGCAATGTTTCGCCAGTAATATATGCTGCACCATCGGAAGCTAGAAAAACAACTGCGTTAGCAATTTCTTCTGGCTTACCTAAGCGATTTGCCGGTACTTGAGAAAAAATACCTTCTTTTTGCTCATCTGTTAAGGTTTGTGTCATATCGGTATCGATAAATCCCGGCGACACAGTATTAACAGTTATGCCACGAGATGCAACCTCACGCGCTAATGATTTTGTAAAACCAATCAATCCAGCTTTTGCGGTTGCATAGTTTACTTGCCCTGCATTGCCCATAGTGCCTACTACTGAGCCAATATTAATAATGCGACCATTGCGTTTTTTCATCATAGCGCGAATAACCGCTTTACTGATTTTAAACACAGATGAAAGATTAGTATCAATAATATCTTGCCATTCATCATCTTTCATTCGCATAAATAAATTGTCACGCGTAATACCCGCATTATTGACTAATATATCAATGCCACCATGATTCTCTTTGATCGCTACAAACATAGCGGCAATAGAATCATTGTCAGTAACGTTAAGCACTAAACCATGGCCTTCGCCTAGATATTCGCTAATGTTATCAGCGCCATGTGCAGATGTTGCTGTACCTAATACCGTTGCACCTAAAGCTTTAAATTGGCTTGCAATGGCTTTGCCGATACCGCGACTTGCGCCAGTAACTAAGACGACTTTTCCTTCAAAAGAAAACATAATTTACCCTATCTAATTGTTTCTAATGCTTCAGTTAATGATGCTTGATCATTAACTGAAACACTGGTGATTGTTTTGTCGATACGTTTAATTAACCCTAGTAACACTTTACCTGGGCCAGCTTCTACAACGAATGAAACACCGTTTTTTGCGAGTAGCTCTATCGTTTCTGTCCAACGTACAGGACTGTACAACTGCTTTATCAAGGCTAATTTTATTGCTTCAACATCTGTTTCTGCAACAACATCAACATTATTTACCACGGGAATTTCTGGTGTATTAAAAGTGATATTATTAAATGCTTCCGCGAGCTTGTCAGCGGCATCTTTCATCAATGCGCAATGCGATGGCACGCTTACCGGTAAAGGTAGCACACGTTTTGCGCCCGCTTCTTTACATAAGACACCGGCACGTTCTACCGCAGCTTTATGACCGGCAATAACGACTTGTCCTGGCGAGTTAAAATTAACAGCCGCAACCACCTCGTTATCTTGTGCTTTTTCACAGGCATCAATAATCGCTTGATCATCTAGACCAATAATAGCAGCCATAGCGCCAACGCCCTCAGGTACAGAGGCCTGCATAAATTCGCCACGTTTCTCAACTAACTTTACACCTTCTGTTAAAGAGATAACACCCGCACAAACTAATGCCGAATATTCCCCTAAACTGTGACCCGCTAACATTGCCGGTTTACAATCAGACTGTGATGACCATAAACGCCATAATGCAACACTGGCGGTTAATAGTGCCGGTTGGGTAAAGTTTGTTTGATTGAGCTTTTCTACGGGACCCTGCGCAACTAATTGCCAAAGGTTATAACCTAAAGCAGCAGACGCTTCTGAAAAAGTATTTTGTACGACTTCATTGTCAGCAAAATCAGCTAACATACCGACAGTTTGTGAACCTTGACCGGGAAAAACAAACGCTAAATTATTTTGCATTTTATTACCTAATGTTTATTTGTGTTTTAATTAAAGGTGTATTGATGATACTTAATGGATTATTTTCTTGATAAAAAGATAATGCTTTAAATACGCTTTATGTTAACTCAATACTAATAATTTATTTGCGACCACAAGCAAAACCATTTTCAAGTTTGTCTTTTATTTTTTCTGGCACTTGACGTTCAATTTCTTTTATCGCCTCTAATATCGCCATATAAAAAGCTTTTGAACTGGCATCACCGTGACTCTTGACCACAATACCGCGTAATCCTATCAGACTTGCGCCGTTATACTGGTCGGGGTTCAGGGGTTTAAAGAGTTTTTTTAACGTTGAGGACAATAAACGTCCAACAATTCGGGTAAAAATGTTGCGAGACAACACAGTATTCATTTTTTGGTAGACTAAACGAGCAACACCTTCACAGGTTTTCAGCGCAACATTACCGACAAACCCATCACAAACAATCACATCTGCTTTGTTCGTGAAAATATCATTACCTTCGACAAAGCCGATATAATTAATATCACTGTTTTGCGCTAATTTTGCTGCGGTTTGTTTTATATGGTCACTGCCCTTCATTTCTTCTTCACCCATATTCAACAAGGCTATACGTGGCGACTTAATGCCATCGACCTGCTCTGCCATAACAGAGCCCATAACAGCAAACTGGTACAAAACATTAGAGTCACAAAAAACATTTGCACCTAAGTCGAGCATAAAAACATGTTTGTTTTCATCATGGGTAGGAAGAGAAGAAATTAATGCTGGACGTTCAACACCAACGAGTGTTTTCAAAACGAAATGGGCCATTGAAAAAAGTGCACCGGTATTGCCAGCACTTACACAGGCTTGTGCTTTTTTTTCATGAACAAGATCAAGAGACTTTCGCATTGAAGAATTTTTTTTGTTACGCAAAGCAACAATAGGTTTATCGTCCATTGCCACTATTTCAGTGGTTGGAAAGATGGTCAATTGGGGATGGTTAGCACACTGGCATTTGGATAATTCAGCGTTAATAATATCGACATCACCGCAAAGAATAAGATGAAGTTCTGGAATGTTTTTCACTGCTAAGATGGCAGCAGGAATTGTTATAAGGGGGCCTTTATCGCCCCCCATAACATCTAACGCTATGGTTAGATTTTTCAAAGCAATCAGCTTACTTGTTGATTACTTGAACACCTTTGTAAAAGCCATCAGCTGTTACATGATGACGACGGTGTGTTTCACCAGATACTGGATCTACTGATAAGTTTTCTGTTGTTACTGCGTCATGTGAACGGCGCATGCCACGTCTTGAACGAGACTTTTTGCTCTTTTGAACTGCCATTAGCTACTCCTAAAAATCGGTTAATCGTTATTAATTAAATAAGTTGTTTATTTAAATTTCTGTAATATATCAAATGGGTTTGGTTTCTCAAGCTCTTCAGGCAATTCGCCCCATACACTGTCAACTGATGCCTGACACTGACTGGGCTCATGCATTGCAATTAACGGAATTGCGAGTAATAACTCTTCTTCCACTAATTCTAGCAGGTTAACTTCACCATTTTCATCTAATTCTATTGCGTCATAATATGACGGCAATGCTTCAGCGGCTTCATCATCTTTAGCAGGACTTAGAGTAAACTCTACATCCAAATCTATTATCAATGGTTCAGTACAACGCTGACAAATTAATGCTACTGATACGGATCCTGTTCCTGATATGACATTCAAGCCGAGATCGTCCACATCAAAATTAACATTAACCTGCATCTGCTCATTGCATGGAGTACACACTTCAAGCAATCTATTCATCCCCGACACTTCAAAGAAGCCGTCACACACCAACCTGCGTTGGGCGCTCTTTCGGGGGTTTATCATTATCGGGAGTTTAAGATTTTGCATAAGGCGCGCATATTAATGTGCTTGCCCCCTGCTGTCAAAAGAAAAATAACAATTTTTCTTTAAAAATTAAAGAAAGCCCACATATTATTGTATAACTGTTTATATTTTGAGTAATTCCTGTGAAAACTTTAGTTTTAGCTTCTACATCACCTTTTCGAAAAATTATTTTAGAAAAGTTAAATTTAGCTTTTGATTGTGCAAAACCTAATGTCAATGAAACACCATTAATTAACGAAACAGCCATTGAACTTGTGGAACGTTTAGCCGTAGAAAAAGCAAAGGCAGTTGCCAGTCAATTTCCGAATGCGCTGATTATTGGTTCAGATCAAGTGGCTTTGTCTGCAGGAAAGATATTAGGTAAACCGCACAATTTTGAAAATGGCTTTAAACAACTGAGCAGTTTTAGTGGCAAAGCGGTAGAGTTTCATACGGGTTTATGTGTGTTCGACAGTTCAACAGGAAGAAGCCTCTCGTTGGTTGATTTATTCACCGTACACTTTAAAGAACTCTCTGCACAAGAAATTACTGCCTATTTACATGCAGAAGTGCCTTATAACTGCGCAGGGAGTTTTAAAAGTGAAGGACTAGGTATTTGCTTATTTGAAAAGCTTGAGGGGGATGATCCTAATACTCTAATAGGTTTACCGTTAATTAGACTGATTAGTTTACTTAAAGCCCAGGGGTTAGATGTGTTACAAGAGCAAAAAACAGCAATAGCATCCGTCGTTTAATCGGTGTGTGTAATAGCCGAATTAATTTAGCTTAGTTGCCGGCAGCAACGTTTGCTATTTGACTAAGCAATCAAATAACAAACAGTTAATGACAATAGCGACAGGTATTACCCCTTAACCGCCCTATTTAACAATAATTGATGTAGTTCAGCCAATGAGCCAACAATCGCCTTTGGTTGATACGTTGACAGCACTTTTTCATCGTGGACACCATAAGTTACTCCAATACTATCAACCCCTGCTCTTTGCGCCATTTCAAGGTCAAAAGAAGTATCACCTATCATCACCGCTTGATGCTTTTCAATCTTTAATTCTTTTAACAAACTATTGATCATATCTGGATCAGGTTTAGAAATACTTTCATCGGCACATCGAGAGGCATGGAAAAAGTGCTCGGTATCACTCGCTAACCAAACACGTTGTAAACCTGCTCGTGCTTTTCCTGTCGCAACCGCTAAAATTTTATCTTCATTTGTTAAATTTACTAATAATTCAAGCGCATGATCAAATAAAGGGGTTGGCGTAGTATTTACTTCAACATATTGATGCTTATATTGTGCCGTTAATAATTGTACCTGCTCTTCATTAGCCTCAGGAAATAATGTTGCAATCGCTTTAGGTAAACTTAAACCAATAATTTGTTTCGCTTGATGATAAGCAGGTGGTGCAAGTGATAATGCAACAGCCGTGGCTTGCATTGAGAAAACAATACGATCGACAGAGTCCATTAAGGTGCCGTCCCAGTCAAAAATCACTAATTTATAGTTGTGCATATTTTCTCTTTTGGTCATTTAATAATTGAGGTCTTATTTGCTCATAAGTGTTTAGCTTGTATAACCAAGATAACGGCGTGAAGCTAAATTTACTTTAGTATCACGCCGGGGGAATTACTTTAGTTTTGTTAGTAAATTTTGTAACGAATGCTCTAACGGTGCTTCTATTTTAATTCTTTCATCGGTACTTGGATGGGTAAACTCGATACTAGCCGCATGTAAAAATAAGCGCTTAAGTCCTAGTTTTCTCATGTCTTCATCAAAGTTTTCATAGCCATATTTTGAATCACAAGCGATAGGGTGACCTTTAATTTGACAATGCACACGAATTTGGTGAGTACGACCCGTAACAGGAAAGGCGCGAATGAGTGTGGCATTTTCAAAGTTTTTTAACACTTTAAAACGCGTTTCTGATTCTTTACCATTAATGTTATCGACAACAACGACACGTTCACCCGATTTTAAATCATTCTTTTTCAAGCCTTCCGTTACACGGGTTAATTTAGTCGACCATTGCCCCTTCACTAAGGCATGATAAAATTTCTGCACCGTTTTATTACGCAACTGCTCATGTAAGTGACGTAAAGCTGAACGTTTTTTAGCAATAACTAAACAGCCTGAAGTATCTCTATCGAGTCGATGAACAAGTTCAAGCATTCTTGCGTCGGGGCGTAAAGCTCGCATGGCTTCAATTAAACCAAAACTTAAACCACTACCACCATGAACTGCCATGCCGGAAGGTTTGTTAATAACAATTAAACGGTCATCTTCGAACAATATTTGTTTTTCTAAATTAGCGACAATATTTAACTTAGTAGACACTTCATTAGTATTTTCAGAAATACGAATGGGCGCAACACGAATCAGATCCTCATCTTGTATTTTGTATTCTGGTTTAGTCCGTTTTTTATTAGCCCTTATCTCGCCTTTTCTTAATAGGCGATAAATCATGCTTTTCGGCACACCTTTTAAGGTTTTTAATAAAAAGTTATCTATTCTTTGACCAGCGTCTTCGCTATCGATTGTATAAAATCGAACTTGGGGTTTTGTATTTTCATTCATAAAAGCGAGTTTAACATATATATTTTCATTTTAGCGTAATTAACTCAGCGATTTAATTGCCTTTTGCCTCAATTAAGTGGGATAATCTTGGCGTTATTGTTTATTTAAGACAATAAGGTAAAAAATAGAAGCTTTTAGCGAAACGTAAGAGGCAAAATGCGGCCACATTAATGTGCGTTATCACGATAAATTATTATCGACGACACATTAACCGAACGGCCTATTGCAAGAATTGACCTGAATAACAAGTCAAAAAACGGCATAAACATTTTAGTCCCGCGCAACGAAAGCTATTTTGTAATGATATAAACCAAATTAGATAAATTTCCATCGAGCAACAAACCGAATAGTAAGCCAAAACGCCGAATTTCAAACTGCTCAACAAATATCAATTTGATAATATCGAGCACAGCACAATTTGCTGCGCGCATGAAGAAACAATTTTTCTTGGGTGAATATCACCTGAGGGTACAATCAGATTAAATAACAGCTTACAGCGCACTATGGCGCTGTAATATGACACCCGAGAGGCTGACAAATTGCTGTTACCATAGCGATAAATTGCTTTGTGTTCGAAGCTTATAGTGTTGTGACTAAAATGAGTCACTAAAACTATGAAACGTATGTTAATTAACGCTACACAATCGGAAGAGTTACGTGTAGCACTTGTCGATGGTCAACAACTTTATGATTTAGATATCGAAAGTCCTGGTCATCAACAAAAGAAATCAAATATTTATAAAGCAAAAATTACGCGTATAGAGCCGTCTCTAGAAGCTGCATTTGTTGACTATGGCGCCGAACGTCATGGTTTCCTACCGATGAAAGAAATCGCACGCGAATATTTCCCTAAAGGTTATACCTTTCAGGGTCGTCCTAATATCAAAGAAGTCTTGCGCGAAGGCCAAGAAGTTATAGTTCAAATTGATAAAGAAGAACGCGGCCAGAAAGGCGCAGCGCTAACGACTTTTATCAGTTTAGCCGGTAGTTACTTGGTATTAATGCCAAATAATCCTCGTGCTGGTGGTATTTCTCGTCGCATTGAAGGCGATGAACGCACAGATTTAAAAACCTCTTTAAACAAATTAGAATTACCTAAAGGCATGGGCTTAATTGTTCGCACTGCTGGTGTAGGTAAAGACTATGAAGAATTAGACTGGGATTTAAACGTTCTTTTACACCATTGGAAAGCCATTTCAGAAGCGGCAGAAACTAAACCTGCTCCCTTTCTGATCCACCAAGAAACTAACGTTATCCTTCGTGCTATTCGTGACTATTTACGCCGCGATATCGGTGAAGTATTAATTGATCGCCCGAAAACATTCGAAAGTGTTAAAAAACATATAGAAGTGGTTCGTCCTGATTTTTTAAGTAAAATAAAACTCTACACGAACGATGTTCCCCTATTTACTCATTACCAAATTGAAACACAAATCGAATCTGCGTTTCAGCGTGAAGTAAGACTTCCTTCTGGTGGCTCAATTGTTATTGACCCAACTGAAGCGATGACATCGATCGATGTTAACTCTGCCCGCGCAACTAAAGGTAGTGATATAGAAGAGACAGCATTTAACACTAACTTAGAAGCTGCTGAAGAAGTTGCTCGTCAATTACGTTTACGTGATTTGGGTGGTTTAGTCGTTATTGATTTTATTGACATGACACCTGTGCGTCATCAACGTGAAGTTGAAAATCGCATGCGTGATGCTGTAAAACAAGATAGAGCTCGTATTCAATTAGGTCGAATTTCTCGTTTTGGTTTATTAGAAATGTCGCGTCAACGTTTACGCCCTTCTATCGGTGAAACTAGCCAAGGCGTTTGTCCTCGTTGTAATGGTACTGGACACGTACGTAGTGTTGAATCATTGGCCTTGTCTATTTTGCGTTTAATGGAAGAAGAAGCCATTAAAGAAAATACGCAACATGTACAAGCTCAAGTGCCTGTACCTGTAGCGACTTACCTTTTGAATGAAAAGCGTCGTTCAGTATTTCATATCGAAAAACATCACGGCGTTAATATTCTTATTATTCCTAATCCTCATATGGACACACCACAATATGAAGTCATTAGAGTAAGAACTGACGAAAGTGTTGAAGAAGCAAGCTACGAAAGAACCATTACTGAAGCTTCAGTTGAAGAAGCTGTAATGCCTAAATTCGATAAGCAAGCCGCTAAACGTGACGAGCCAGCATTACAAGGCATGTCTTCACCTAAGCAATCAGCACCGTTAACCGCAGTAAAACCTGTAGCGCCTGTCGCTCCAGTTAAAGAATCTGCGGGCTTATTTGATGGTTTAATTAAGTGGGGTAAATCACTCTTCGCTGCCGAAGAGGAAGTTGCACCTAAAGTTGTTGAACCTGCAAAGAAACCTGAAAGCAACAACAGTGAACGTCGTCCGCAACGTGGTCGTCAAGGTCAACGTCGTAACAATAATAATCGTAACGAAAACCGCAACGATAACAGAAATGCTAATCGTAACGACAAACGTAATGATACTCAAAATGAAGATCGTGCTGATATCAAGCCAGTCATTAATGACAATAAAGACAACATTAATGAAAATAAAGATAACAAGCCGAATAAACAGCCTCGTAAAGCGCCAGTAGAGCGTAATACTAAGCCTAAAGAAGAAAAAACTACAGTACGTCGTCAACGTCGTAACAACAGTAAAAAAGTACGTATTGTTGATGAAAACTCAACGGTTGTTAATAACGCTGCGTTAAGCAAAATAGCCGCAGAAGAAAAGGCTCAAGTAGTCGCGACTATCGATGAAGCGGTAACCGTTGAAACAGTAGCTACACAAGCCGACGCTGCACAGCCAGAGCTTAGTGAGACTAAAACTAGTGATGAACAACGTCCTAGAAACCGTCGTTCACCTAGACATTTACGCTCTAATGGACAACGACGTCGTCAACCTGCTGAAAATCAGGCTGTTGATGTTAACGCAGCAGCAGTAACAACTGAAGTTAGTGAAGACCCTGTTGAAGCAAGATATCCTGAAACGCCTGTAGTTGAAGCACCAGTAGTTCAAACACCTGTTGCTGAAACGCCTGTTGTTGAAACGCCTGTTGTTGAAACGCCTGTTGTTGAA
>NZ_JACGUS010000067.1:0-11620 GCF_014076785.1 Colwellia sp. MB3u-55 | reverse complement strand
TTTCTTCTGAAGGTAAGCCCTTTAATATTGGTGTTATAGAATCTTCTCAGTCTGGTCTTTTCATAAAGCCAGCAACTGAAGCACTTAAAAAGTGGCGATTTAATCCGTATAAAGAAAATGGTTTACCTATTGACAGTATTTGCCAATCAATTCAATTAGACTTTAAGGTGTAAATTACACTAACAAGCTGTTAAAGCAGGACAAAATTCAGTTGGCTGTTTTCGTTCCTCAACATTTTAGCCAACTAAATTTTGCCTCTTAACAGGGCGTTAGTTGCCAACCCTAAAATAGAATGTTTATTTTTATAACTTCGGTGTTTACCTAAAAATAGGCCGTTTGTTTCGGTTCTACTTTGTGGTAACTTTAGCGCCTTAATTTTGTTTAGCGTTTTTGGTTAAACAGTTTTCGCCTAAAGGAATTTGGTGTTTATCGCTCAATTTCCTTTTGGTTATATAATTTAGTTTTGCACTCGTCGCTTAATGCGCTTTTGTGTAAACGGCTCAAATTCACGTTGAGCGCAGTAGTGTTGGTGGTATTTTTTTAATGCTCACTTCCACAACGTTAACAGTAGAGTTATTGGTAAGTTAATTATGCTTAACTATCAGCAACTAACAAGACATTCAAACGGACAAATAACAGTTGGTTATGTTCGCTGCGCTCTCTATTTTAACCAACTATTATTTGCCGCTTAATGTGGCGTTAGATTTCTTATCTTTATATCTACCCTCGGTAAATGTTTTTATGCATAATTATAGAATCACAAAATACAACCCTAAAAATAGAGATTCAGATGGGCGTTACATGCTTGATGAATGGACATGTACTTCTGAGGTTGGGGATGTTTTTAATGGGGTTGAATTTAAACGAGAAGAGTATTTTGAAGTAGAAGCTAAATACGTATCAGCGGTTTTAGAGTTTCTTCGTTCGGAATCCATTAGTCGTCTTAGGGTCGTTGACTTAGAAACTAGGTTTACGAAGGATTACTTGTCCGAAAAAGAAAACGAATGGCTTGTAAGTGATACTTTTCATGACATGAAGCTAAATGAAGATCAGTCACTTGATTTCCTTCAAATAGAAACTGTAATTCAAATGAACCTACGCGGCTTTATTTCGTGCAGGTTAGAAATAAATGAAACATTTGGTCTTCGATTCGGTTGGGACTATTACATGTATGTTTGCTGTTTAAACCCAAACAGTGATGCAGTTGAAAGAATTAATGAAACTGGTTTGTTTGTTGAAAACTCTGACGTTGTTTATAACATGAAACGATGTGATTTTTATCTTCAAACTTGTAGTCTAGACGAGGATGGTAATAGCTTAGTTGAAGAGGAGATTCTGTTAAAAGAGATGACAAGAGAAAAAATCAGACAAGGTTTAGGTCTCTCGCAAGAGCACACAGGCAATCACAGTTTCGAAATAACAAAGGAAAATTCTTCAATATTCAAAGGCAAAGTAGAGTTTGATTTTCCTAAGCATGAGTATTATTTGTATTGCGATAAAATATATATTTAGCTCATAACCGAAATCTAACAAGGCGTTCAAACGGACAAAAAACAGTTGGCTTTTTGCTCGTGCCTCGCTAATTTTAGCCAACTATTTTATTGCCGCTTAACGTGGCGTTATGTGTTTAAGGATGTATGTCGAGTCTTTGTCGTAATCTATTTAAATTATCTGATGTGATTTCCGGCGGAGTTTTCGGTGTTTCAATATTGGGAGTTTTATTAGCCTTTATCGCACCACCAGTAACTCTTGTTGTTTCATCAATAATTTATAGCTTAAACCTTGGTCATTTTGGTGCGTTATTCGCTTTATGTTTTTTGTTATTTACATATTTAACTTACAAACATATTGTGTTTTCATTATTAGGGCATTTCATTCTAATCGTTCTATTATTCATCTTTAGTATTGGTATTCCATATTTTTATACTGTATTGTTTTTCATATATTTAATGCCTTACGTAGTCGTCTATCAAGTGGCAAAAAACACATAACAAGACGTTCAAACGGACAAAAAACAGTAGGCTGTTTCACTCCGTTCACAATTTTAGCCAACAATTTTTTGCCGCTTAACGTGGCGTTAGGTGAAAAGGAAGTCCTGTGACAACTGAAAAGCTAGTCTTTGCACTTGAAATAGATGACGGATGGCCGCCAATTAGTGCAGAAGGTGTTTGGTGTGAAAAAGTTGACGATAACTATAAATTACTCAATACACCTTTTTTTATACCAGACTTAGCTTGCGGTGATATCTTTAAGGCTATTCCTGACCCCATAAATCAAAACATTTTTGAATTCGATGTTATCGAAGAGTCTGGGAATTCGGTGATATGGGTGATGAATAACAATGATCTTGATATCCAGCCTTTCACAGAAACGCTGCAAAAAATAGGTTGTGTGTTTGAAGGTTTTCCTAGATATTCATTATTATCGGTCGACGTACCTAGCACCGTTGACATTGTAGCTTTAGAGGAGCTTCTTGATTTATTCGAGGAGCTGGGGTTGGATTTTGCGTACCCTGTTTGGAGGTTTGGTGAATAATTTCACCTAACAAGAACTTAAAGAGGGACAAAATAAAGTTGGCTGTTTTGTTCACTCCGTTCACCTATTTTAGCCAACTCTATTTTGCCCCTTAAGTGGGCGTTATAACTCAAGTTCAAAGTCTTGTACTTACATCTAGTTTTAACTATACTTCGTACCATAAACAGTACAACTAAAGGTATTACTCATGAGTAGACTTCATTTTGATCAAGATATTCAACCACTTTCTGATTTTAGAGCTGGTGCAGCGTCATTTATTCGTCAAATTAACGAAACAAGAAGACCAATTGTGATCACACAAAGAGGAAAAGGTGTGGCTGTAGTTGTCGATGTGGCAGAGTATGAGTCAATGCAGGAAAAAATTGAATTACTTGAAGAAGTACAAAAAGCTGAAGCTCAACTTTCTGCTGGATTAGGTATTTCTAATTCTGATGCTCGCGCACAAATTTTAAAGAGTATTAAACCTTGAAAATAGTTTGGTCTCCTTTAGCGTTAGAAAAGCTAGAAGCGTCTGCTAAGTTTATTGCACTTGATAAACCATCGACTGCTGACAAATGGGTTAATGATATTTTTGATCGCATTGACTTACTCGGTTCTCAACCTCAATTAGGCCGAGAAGTACCTGAGTTGTTAGGTTCAAATTATCGTGAAGTGATATTTGGTAGTTATCGTATTATCTATAAAGTTGAAAATGAAATTAAAATACTAACGTTACGTAATAGTCGTCAGTTGCTTAGTTTGGATGATATTGAGTTATAACAAGAACTTCAAACGGAAAAAATACAGTTGGCTATTTTCACTCCGTTCAACATTTTAGCCAACTATATTTTTCTGCTTAAGTAGGCGTTATGTGTATAAGGATGTTATGCGTAAATTTATCATTATTCTTTCTCTACTTTTATCCCCCTCTGCTACATGCTCAAGACTTACATTTGAGTAATGCTACAGAGATTAAAGCGGCTCTAGAAATGAATAAGAGTTTAAATGGGATTTCGAAAAAAGTAACTTCTTGCATTCAAGCGGGTAAAGAACATTTAGAATGCATGTGTAGTAACCGCAATGAAATTGTAAAGTGTAATGACTTAGTTAAATCTACATTTCATAAATACCCATTATGGGTAAATGTTAGGACACTTAATTTCTCGGCTACTGATGTACCGAATGTAGTAATAAATCCATCTGCTTTGTTAGCGCAAGCTAATCAAATACTGGTTTGTGAGTAAATACACATAACAAGCAATTAAACAGGGACAAAAAACAGTTGGCTTTTGCTCCTTCGTCGCTATTTTAGCCAACAATTTTTTGCCTGTTAATTGGGCGTTAGTTGCCTCAGATGTATTTGTCGATGAGTCTTAATGTTCGCAACTGAAATAGCTCCTATTATAGCCAAGCACCATTTTTAAATAACTCTTGTTTGTTTTTCACGATTTTGGAAATTGTTTCTCTTAACCAGAGTAAACCAACATCTCGGTTACTTCTGTTATGCCATGCCATTGATATTTCAGCTGGTGGAATGTCTATAGGCATAGATTTAGCAATTAACTCTCCGCTTTTTATATGTTCAAAAGCAATGGGGTAAGGCAAAATACTTATCAGAGATGTTTGCTTAATCAAACTCATTGCACCGGAAAAACTATTTGTCGTCATGGCTATACGGCGAGTTAAGTTTTGTTCAGCTAATTTAACATCAACAGTGCCAGATGCATCACCAGATAACGATACCAATAGATTATCACTACCAATGAGTGCTTTGATATCAAACTCTTTATCCACCAACGGGTGTTCAGGTGACATTATCGCTACAAAGTAGTTAGTACATAAGTGTTGTCTTTGAATGTATCTGCCTAAATCGGGAACATAATCAGCAATAAGGTCAGCTTGAGCATCCATTAACAAACTTTCACCATTCATCGTGTAGGGCACTGCATGAATATTAATGTGTGGTGCAGTTTGTTCTATCACTTTTCTTAGCTCTAACCACAATAGCGAGGACATGCCTTCGGTTAACGCAATTCTAAAAGTACGTTTTGCATAATAAGGTACAAATGTTTTAGGGTTAACAACATCAGAAATTATATTTAATGAACTTGATATTTGTAACCACAATGAACTAGCAAAAGGGGTGGGTTTAATACCTCGGCCATCTTTAATAAATAACGGGTCTTTATAAACATGGCGCATACGCGATAAAGCATTGGATACAGAAGGTTGCGTCATAGATAACAGCCGCGCCGCGCTACTAACAGATTGTTCTTGCATTATGGCGTCAAAAATCACCATTAAGTTTAAATCAGGTTTACTCATTTCAATAGCAACACATCACATTAATCAATGAGTACTATATTAACAATCAATTAGAGATTATCAATGAGTTTGTCGATACTAGCGTTAACAAAGCAAATAACTTAAACAAATTACTAGGAATTACAATGAAAGCAGCATATATAAAACAGTATGGTAACGTAGAGAATTTAATCATTGGTGATTTACCAAAACCCAGAATTTCAGCTTCTCAGGTACTAATCAAAGTAAAAGCAGCTGGTGTCAATCCGGTAGATTTTCATATTAGAAACGGCATGTTAAAAGACTCAGGTACCCACGAGCTACCATTAGTATTAGGTTGGGACGCAGCAGGTATTGTGAGTGAAGTTGGGCAGCACGTAACAGATTTTAAGTTGGGCGATGAAGTATATGTATATTCACCATTAACAGAGCAAGGCGCACAAGCAGAATATTTAGCAGTCAATGCCGATGTTGTCGCACATAAACCTGTGTCCTTAAATTTTATACAAAGTGCAGCGGTACCTTTAGCTGCCTTAACGGCACTGCAAGCATTAACAACACATGGTGAATTACAAAAAGGTCAAAAAGTACTGATCCATAATGCATCGGGTGGTGTGGGTAGTTTTGCAGTACAAATAGCCAAAAACATAGGTGCATATGTCATAGCGACAGGCTCGCAAGCTAAAAAAGATTTCATTATGGGTCTTGGCGCTGATGAATTTATTGATTATAAGCAAGACAATTTTGAACAGCATGTTTTTGACATGGACTTAGTATTTGCAGCAGTAGGGGGTAATAACATCGTTGAGCGCTCACTAGCTGTAATAAAACCCAATGGCAGATTAATTTCATTATTAGATGAGATAGACGAGAAAAAAGCACAATCACAAAATATTCATTATGCACGTATGATAGTAGAGCCATCAAGAATAGGGCTTAACATTATAACCGATATGCTTGAAGTAAATCAGCTTCAAGTAACAATCGATTCAGTTTTTAGCTTAGATGATGCGAAGCAAGCCATGAGCAAAAGTGAAAGTGCCCGCACAACCGGAAAAATAGTTATTGAAGTAGCAGTCAACTAATTCCAAATTGAACTGTCAAAATTAGTTGATTTATCGTTTGTAAGAGGTAACTTATTCCATTTTATAACCGATAAACGTAGTACTTTAAATTATGCTAAAGCTTATTTATTAAGATGTAACTAGGGCAACTAACAAGTTACTTAAACGGAAAAATAACAGTTGGCCATCGCTACGCGATTATAGCCAACCATTATTTTCCGCTTAGCAAGGCGTTAGCCGTTAAATCAACAAGGAGTGTCGTTCGATATGAAAACAATCACAATATTATTATTTTTACTACTTTCAGGGTGTTCAGCAAACTATACAACTGAATCATTTGTTTACCAAGATGAACAACCAGAAAAACAACTCAATATCACTAAAATTCAAACAGACCTAACTGAAGCGAAGATTTCGGCGGTTGCGTCAGCTGTGAGTTTAACTACTGAGGATGGTATTACGCTTAGAGGTGTTAAATTAATAAACAAGGATGCTTTGGTGAATATTGTTTTTTTTAGTGCTAACGGCATGAAAATTAGCTCTTCATCAAAAATATTAAATAAGTTTTCATTATTACCCGCAAATGTGATTTAGTTTGATTATAGAGGTATGGGAGTAAGTGATAAAAAAGAGAACTTATCTCTTATTAGCTTACGAGCTGATGCATTAAAAATTTTTGATTTTTCAAAAAGTGAATTCCCTACTAATTTACCAACAACTATCCATGGTTTATCAATGGGATCTTTAGTTGCAAGTTATGTTGCAGCTAATAAAGAAATAGATGCGTTAATTCTTGATGGTGCCATTAGCACAGTTCCGGTGTTAGTTGATAATTTGATGCCTAGCTGGTCAAAGCTATTTTATTCAGTTAATTTATCACCTGAATTAGCAGAAATAAATAATGGTGATTTCATTAAAGAATATAGAGAACCATTACTCTTCTTAATTGGTGAAGATGATTCAACTACTCCAGTGGAAAACTCGAAAGAACTTTACAATATTTCTTCAAGTCAGATTAAGGTTTTGGCTATCATACCCAATACTGAGCATGGCGAAACAATGAGAAAAGACAAAGCAATAAAAGCATATCAGGACTTTATTAATAAATTAGTTTGCTGTAAAAACGGCTAACAAGAACATCAAACGGAAAATTTACAGTTGGCTTTTTTCGTTCCTCAAAATTTTTAGCCAGCTATTTTTTCCGCTTAAGTAGGCGTTATATTTCACGGAGGCTTCGAGTTGAAAAAAGAGGATGTCATATCAATTTTAAAATTAGCTCAGGATCAAAAACTTCCTGAAAATTTAAATTCAGATTCAGGTTTAAACCTAGATTCTGTAAAAGGTTTAATTGAACGTGGTTATATTCAAGCTATCGATATTTCCTCTAAATCAGGTGACGGTTTCATTAAACCTAAAATCACTCTTGCTGGTGTTTAGTATTTAGAGGCTAATTCAACCAAAGCTAAATGGTTTCATTCTTTCCCAAATCGTATTGCAGTAATCTCGTTAATCGTAGCTGTAATTGGATTATGGTTTGCGGTAAAGTGAAATATAACAAGCTATTAAACAAGGACAAAAAACAGTTTACTGTTTTCGTTCCTCAACATTTTAGCAAACAATTTTTTGCCTGTTAATAGGGCGTTATATTTTTATCGGAAAGTTGATGCCTATATCACTTAAATTCACTTTAACTTGGTTACTAAGTTTTTTTCTTACTTCTGTAAGTGTTGCTACCCTGAGAACTAACTTGTTAGATGTAGGTTGTGATCCAAAGTTTAAATGCCTTTGCTCGTTAAGCTTTTTAATTACCTCAATAATAATTTGTACATTAATTTGGGGTATATCATTTTTATTAGTTTATTGGTTATTTGCTAAAGGTAAATTTAAGCAAATCAATAAGCATCAAATACTAACATTATCTGTAATTGGTGCTTTATTTGGTTTGTTAGTTTTTGGCTATCCGTTGGCTACAATAATTATTATTTATGGCGGCTATTACATTGTTTGGTTACCGTTAAGTATAATTCTCAGTGTTATGGCAATTCAGTTGTCAAAAAAATATAACAAGTCGTTAAAGCAGGACAAATAACAGTTGGCTTTTGCTCCTGCGTCGCTTATTTTAGCCAACATATTATTTGCCTCTTGACGAGGCGTTATAAGCCACGCAGATTGTGGTACCTGCTAAATTTTAAGGTTATAAAATGGAATTGAAAAACACTGTAAGGTTATCCGAGTTAGATTGGTTAAGGGTGATATTGATTTTTGCAGTATTCATTCATCATGTGTGTATGCCTTTTAATGGAGATAATTGGCACATTATGAATAAAGATTCGAGCAAGGTGATCGATGATATTATGGTGTATTTTGAACAGTTTAGATTGCCAATCTTATTTTTCATTTCAGGTGTTGGCTCTGTTATCTTGCTATCGAAGGTAACGGTAGTGAAATTTATCAAAGATAAATTTCTAAGGTTATTTATTCCTCTTTTGATTGGCTCTTTGTTAGTGATTCCTCCGCAAATTTACATGGAAAATATTGTTGAGATGCAATCATATTGGCGAGAGTATCCATCGCTTGCATTAAAATTCGAAACTAATCACCTTTGGTTTATAGAGTATCTCTTTGTCTTTTTCTTACTCGCTATCCCATTAAATAAATTATTTAGCTCTTCTTTGGGTACATCAATAATTAACTTTGTGCAAAAATTATCAAAACATAAAATCGGTCTGTATCTGCTTGTTATATTACTAATAATAATAAAAGTGTATTTTTCGTTAACGTTTCCAAGTGACGATCAAAAGATAGAAAATCTATCTTCTTCAGCTTTCTATTTTTTCTTTTTTATTGCAGGTATGCTTTTTGTTCGCAGCAACGTTATTTGGCAAGCAATATATGAACAACGATTTTATAATTTAATGTTGTTAGTATTTAGTACTGTACTCTTTTATTTGTATTATTATTCCCCTGACTTGAGTGAATACTTGTCACTGGATATGCGTTGGTCTATTTGGTGGTTGGTTTGTTGTTTAGTTGCATGGTCTGCATTTTTAACTATCTTAGGTTATGCACAGTTCTATTTTACAAAAACACCGAAATGGTTAAGTCTTAGTAACGAGTTAATCTACCCTTTTTACATTTTTCATCAAACTGTAATTGTGGTGATAGGCTATTATGTCATCGCATGGCAAGCGCCAATATCGTTAAAGGTTATTTCTCTTTTTGCTTTATCATTTTTAGCTACCAGCGTAATTTGTTGGTTTATTATTAAACCAACAAATTTTTTAAGGTTTTTGTTTGGTTTAAAACCTAAAAATAATGTTGTGCCAGTGGCTTATAACCAGCCAATTAAGCACGACTAAATTCAGCGGGCTGTTCGCTCCGCTCCATTTTAGCCCACAATATTTAGCCTCTTATTGGGGCGTTAGTTGGCACCACGAAATCAGATTAATATTTATGTGTAAAAGCGGTATTTTCTAAATTAATTTGGTGGGTTACGCTTAAGTTTTCGCCTCAGAATTTTGGTTATGATCGCTAATAGACTTTACGCTTTTTAAGACACTTTTGCTGTAAAGTCATTATCTAAATTAACCGTGGTGTTTGGCTCAAAGTTCACTGTTTGGTGTGTCGTGGTACTGGGGGTTTTTGAATTCTTCCTAATATCCCACAAACATGGTAACTTATTGTAAAATTTGTGCTTTTGAATTAAAGTTCAACTAACAAGAACATCAAACGGAAAATTATAGTTGGCTCTTTTTCGTTCCTCAAAATTTTAGCCAACTATAATTTTCCGCTTATGTAAGCGTTATATGCTAGAAGCTATCTTCTCCTTTCATACTTCAAAAAGGATTTTAATGAAAACATCTATTTTAGCTTTATCATTAGTTTGTTTATTCAGCTCTGCTGGTGAATATGAGACCGCTGTAGGCCTTGGACATCAATACGGTGGTGTTTTAGGTGCCCAATTTTCCTATAAAACAGACTCGAGTAAATATTATGGTTCTGTTGGATTAATAGGACTTTCAACTGGCTTTCAAACAACTTTCAGTGAAAATTCAAATCATGCTTATGGTCTTGTTATCGGAAGGGAAGAGGTTCAGAGCGAGGATGGTTTTCTTTTTGCCACGTATGATTATCATTTTAATGGTTTTACTAAAAATGGACTTGTAATTGGTACAGGTATTGGTCTTACACGAGAGGATGCTGGTGGCTTTTATTCCAATACAGGAAAAACAGAAACATCAACATCAGTAACATTAAATATTGGTTATAAATTCTGATAAGCATATAACAAGCAATTCAACGTGACACGCAACAGTTGGCCGCGTTCACTCCGTTCACAGTTATGGCCAACTATTACTTAGCTCGTTAATATGGGCGTTAGGTTTTATGTCAAAATTATATGCGATCACTCTGCTATTTGTTCTCCCTGTTTTTTCGGGTGAGTTCAATGACTGTGGAAACAACAAGCAAGCTCAGCTATTAGTTAAATTGATAAGTACTGATAAAGAGCAAAAACGAACGAATATTCGTTGTAATATACTGCTAACAAGGGCAGCAGAAGCTAAAGCTAAAAAAATGGCTGAATATGGTTTGGTCGTTCATAATCTTGGGGGAAGCCCTAATGCGCGTCTAGAGAAGATTGGTTATAAGCTTCCAAAACATTATGGAGTTGAATTTAATAGCAATCAAGTTGAAGCTATTGCAGGTGGATATTCAGATGCAATAGATGTTTGGGATGCCTTTAAGCGTTCAAAAGGACATAGAACTCATTTACTTGGTGAGCATGAGCTTTATTTAGAGCAAGATGAAATTGGAATTGCTCTTGTAAAAAAATGGGAGTCACCTCATGTCGAATATTGGGTGGTATATTTAACAAAAGGCCATCAAAAGAATCAAGCATACTCTGGTAACTTTGATAATATACCTAATAAAACGCTATTTATATTAGAACAGCCAAAGCCGTAAAATAAAACCTAACAAGGGTTTTCAAGTCGGACAAATTACAGTTGGCTGTTGTTCGTTTGGTTAATGGTTTTTTTTGTCATTTTATTTATCGGAGCTTTGATGGCCCCTTTTAGCGATTAATAAATTAAAACTCCAAGAATCAGGTTATTCAAGTCGTAATTATATTTATAACTTACCAGAGATGTTCATGAAAAGCTGGTACGAACCGCATAAATTATATGTAAGAAATATGGTTGTATATGGCCTGTTAGGTTCAATACTAGGTTTTAGCGTGTTGTTTATAGGAAGTAAATTTGGCTTGGTGTAAATACACATAACAAGCTAATTAATAAGGACAAAAAACAGTTGGCTGTTTTCAATCCGTTCACATTTTAGCCAACATTTTTTTGCCGCTTAATGTGGCGTTGGTATGACTCGCCACGTCAAGTTAAATACACTGAACCTTGTTCATTAATTTCAGAACCATTGTTTTCACTTTTAGTGTTAAGTGATTTAACGCATAGAATGAAGCAAGTAATTTCGTCGGTTATCATGCTGATATTCGTGGATTACTCACTTGTTTGCTAGCAGCGCCTACCTTACTCATTTCGTTGTGGCACCTGTCTTCAGTCTATGTTAGCGGTTCAATAGCCGTTAGGCTATTGCCGCCCTAACGCCGTCGGTGGTTGTGCCACACCCGATGCTTGATCCCATGCGCTAACTCAAAACTTTTCTTCATGCAGGCATTCTTGCTATCCGTAACTTAGGATTAACTTGTGTTAGAACAACTTCAC
>NZ_JACGUS010000066.1:0-560 GCF_014076785.1 Colwellia sp. MB3u-55 | reverse complement strand
GTTGCGAAGAACAATTGGTGGGGTGTGGATGATAGTGCAGAGATAAACGAAGGCTCGAACCCTAAAGCGTTGAGCTTTATTTATGATGGGAATAATGACGGTAATGCAGGTAAGGTTAATTATGCTGGTTGGTTGAATGCTAGTCATTCTGATGGAGGAGCACCTGTTTCAGAAAGCATGACAGGTCAACTCACTTTAACGGATTCATCAGGAATTGTTGTACCCACTTACCAAAGTGGCGAGAGTGCATATATTCAAGTTGTTGATAGCGACGGTAATGCCAACCCTGCGGTAGCCGAAACCTTAACGGTAACGATCACTTCAGAAACCGAAGACACAGGTACAGCGTTTAGTGCGGCAGAGCCCGTTGCAGGAAGCAGTAATGTCGGTGATGGTACGCTTACCGTTTTAAAAACTTCTTACGATACAAAAACTGAAGATTGGTCAATGCTAGCGGTCAGTGCGAATAGTTTCCTTGTGACAGGCAGTGTTTCAGGCCAACAAAGTCAGCAATACGCTATCACCGATGGCGCGAGTGAAAAGCACACCTATATCAGTGA
>NZ_JACGUS010000065.1:0-9706 GCF_014076785.1 Colwellia sp. MB3u-55 | reverse complement strand
TCATCATCTAAATGAATAACATCATCTTCATCATCTAATGAACCTAATCCATCATCTGCGTCGTCAGCAAACAACGAATCATCTAAATTAAGTTCATCCTCACCTAGGTCCATCGAAAGTTCATCATCGAGGGATAATTCATCATCAAGCGATAATTCATCATCAAGTGAAGGTTCGTTATCTAACGCAGCAAGAGGTTCTTCAGTTGTGTCTGCTGGCTTGGCTTTTTCTTCAGCAACAGCTTTTGATTTTTTAGGCTTAGCTACAGCTTCAGTTTCTCCACCTTTTTGACGGCGCAAGAACCAAAACAAAAGACTCAAGACAAAAAATGCAGGTAGCGTTGACATTAATATCTGAAACCAAAGCTGCGAGGTTATGCCTTCATTTTCAAGTTCAGCTTTTTGTTTCTCTAATAATAACGCTTGCTCACTCGCTTCTGCCATTTTTAATAATTCTTGCTGAAGTGACATTATCAGTGCTAATTGTGCGTTTTGCTTTTCATCTTCTATAGTCGAGGCTTCTTTAAAAACATTCAACTGCTGATTTACTGTTGATATTTTTTCATCAACAACGGCATTTTCTTTAAGAATAGCCTGCAAACCATCAATTGAATCTAAAACATCATTTTGGATAGTTTCTAAACGAACAGTTTGCTTAGAGTTTATTTCTTCAAGCTGTGCATTGATTTCTTTTTTAGTCGCGTCTAAATCTTCCTTTTTAATGGCAAGTTCAGAAGGAGGAACAATTTTTTTCTTAACTGTTTTAGCAATTTTCTTTTGCCATGTTTTATCATCAGAGGTTGACTTACTTTTTGCCTCAAGAGGATTTATCGCACGCATCTCTCTAACAGACGGCAATTTTAAGTACTGGCCATTGTTAAGATGGTTTAAGTTATTTTCTTTAAATGCTTGCGGATTTTTTTGGTATAACGCCTGCATCACTTGATAAACAGACAAAGTAGGGTCTGGACGAACTTTTAAAGCAATATTCCACAGGGTATCTTTTGAAGTAATAGGCCCGTATTGATCGTACGGAAACATATCCGTCGCTTTGGGGCCCCGAATGCGAATACCCTCTTCTTCAAAGGCGAACAAAGAAACACTATACGTGGTAATGCTTATAAATATTACCTGCCACAGGCACAGGCGTAATAATCGATGCATCAAGTTTTCCTAATTATTTTTATTTACTGCCAATTGTTTGGCACTTCAAGCCTAGAGAAAGTAAAGCAAATTTTATTCCAACCCTATACCTGCTATTTATATCATAGCAAGTTAATACAAATTTTTTTAGTAATAATGAAACAAAAAACTCGTCGTTAACTATAACGACGAGTTTTGATTTTTCTTTAATAAATCTTAAAGTTAACTCAATTTTAACACTAACTCATTTATTAAAGGGATGTTATGAAAGGTAGTCTTTAACTAATAACTCAGCAATTTGTACACTGTTTGTTGCCGCACCTTTACGTACATTGTCAGCAACAACCCACATATTTATTCCACAACTATGACTAATATCTTCACGAATACGACCAACATAAGTAGCATCTTTTCCACTTGCATCACCTATCTGTGTTGGAAAGTCTTCGTCATTACGACAAACAACAATACCTTCAGCTTGCTCAAGTAAATCTTTAACTTCTTCTGCTGAAATTGGTGATCCCGTTTCAATATGTAAAGCTTCACCATGACCAAAGAATACCGGCACACGAACCGCTGTAGGATTAACCAGAACGTTTTCATCACCTAGAATCTTTTTCGTTTCCCAGACCATTTTCATTTCTTCTTTGGTATAACCATTATCCATAAAGACATCAATTTGCGGAATAACATTAAAAGCGATTTGACGAGGAAAATGTTTAGTCTCAACAGGCTTTCCGCTTAACAAGTCTGCAGTCTGCTTAGCTAATTCGTCCATTGCTGCCTTACCACCACCAGAAACTGATTGATAAGTGGAAACATTAATACGATTAATACCAACAGCATCATAGATAGGTTTTAGCGCGACCATCATTTGAATAGTTGAACAATTAGGGTTAGCAATAATATTACGGTTTCTATAATCAGCTAATGCACTTGGGTTAACTTCAGGAACGATTAACGGAATATCTGCGTCGTATCTAAACTCAGAAGTGTTGTCTATAACAATACACCCTGCTTCACCTGCAATAGGAGCAAACTTGGCTGAAATTGAACCACCCGCAGAGAAAAAGCCAATTTGCGCTTGACTAAAATCAAAATGGTCAGCATCGAGTACTTCAATACTTTGACCATTAAAGTCAATAAATTCACCTGCTGAACGAGCACTCGCCAGCGGGTATAATTTATTAATTGGAAAATCTCGTTCTTCTAATATTTCAATGATGGTTTTACCCACCAAACCTGTAGCGCCTAATACGCAGACATCAAATTTCTGTGCCATGTCACTCTCTCTTTGCTTTGAAGATTAGTACTTTATATACGTTAAATAAGTTACTTTTTAAGAAAACCAAGATGATGTGGCACATCACTCTTGGCTTGATTTGTCATGCTTACTTTAACCGCAGAAAATTCCCTGCGAGCTGGATAAGTTTTCCGAATGTGGTCAAAGCCATGACTTAAAATTGTTTCTCTGAAAATTCCATCATCACGGCGTACATCGTAAACCATTTTTACGAGCTGGTTTAGTAGTATTTGCTCAAACGGTTGATTAATTTCAACTTCGGTTATTGAAGCTCGTGGTAAAAAATCACCTAGGTGCTTTTCTATCGGTATGTTAAGTTGTTGGCATAATGCCTGATAGAGCATTTCTGTACCACGTGCTTTTCCTTCTAAGCTATAGCCTGCAATGTGCGCAGAAGATATTTCAGTATAAGCAATAAGTTCATGCAATATATCTGGTTCATTTTCCCAAACATCTAAAACAACTCTCAAACCATGCCCTTGTTTTTTAAGCGCCAGTAACGATTTATTATCGATAACTTCACCGCGACAGGCGTTAATAAGGATTTGCTTTTCGTGCAATTGCTTTAAACGTTTTTCATTGAGTAAGTGAAAAGTTGGCTGTTCGCCATTATCAATGATGGGAACATGCAGTGAAATAACATCACAAGCTAAAACATTATCAAGTGATGAGTAATGGCGTTGGTCTTTAGTATTATTTTTCTGTTTTGCGGCGAGTAGTGGATCGCAAATTAAATACTTAATACCCAGTGCCGATAATTTTTCACTTAAACGAGTGCCGGTATTACCGCCACCAACAATACCGACAGTTAACGAGAACAAATCAATTAAGTAACGCTCGGCTAAGACAACCAAGGCACTGATCACATATTCTGCCACAGAAATAGCGTTACAGCCTGGCGCAGCGGTAAAGGTAATGCCCCGTTCACTTAAATAGGTCTGATCAATATGGTCAACGCCTATGGTTGCCGTACCAACAAACTGACAAGTTGAATTGCTTGCTAATAGCGCTTGGTTAACCTTAGTAATCGAGCGCACTAATAAAACATCCGCACTTTTCACCTGTTGAGCGGTTAACTCACGACCAACAAATGCGTGCAATTCACCTAGGTCGCCAAAGAACTCTTGAGCAAAAGGCATGTTTTCATCGTAAAAAATCTTCATGGTTTATAAACCTAAAATAATTATTGATCTAATGAGGGTTATTGTATCTTAAATGCAAAAAAGCCACTATAAAGTGGCTTTTTTAAATAACAAACAATACTGAGTCTTTTAGATATAACCAAACAGAAAAACGCGGTTAATTATATTCAATGCGTATTTCTGATGGCGTTAAACACTAAATGACAAGGTATCGTTGTTTATCATTATTTATATTTTTTCATCACTAAAGTAGCGTTAGTGCCACCAAAGCCAAAGCTGTTAGACATAATCAAGTTAAGTTCAACATCACGTTTTTCAGTAACTATATCTAGGCCTTGCGCTTTTTCATCTAAGTTATCAACATTGATAGACGGAGCAACAAAACTGTTTTCCATCATCAGTAATGAATAAATAGCTTCATGAACACCCGCCGCGCCGAGTGCATGACCCGTCATTGCTTTGGTTGCACTAATTGCTGGTGAATCTTTACCAAACAATTCTTGAATTGCGCCAAGCTCTTTAACATCGCCAACCGGTGTAGAAGTACCGTGAGTATTTAAATAATCAACTTTACCTTCAACACCTTGCATGGCTTGTTGCATACAACGTACTGCGCCTTCACCACTTGGAGCGACCATATCGTAACCGTCAGAAGTTGCGCCGTAGCCAACAATTTCAGCATAGATATGTGCACCACGAGCCAAAGCGTGTTCAAGTTCTTCAACAACAACCATACCGCCGCCGCCTGAAATAACGAAACCGTCACGGTCAGCGTCATAAGTACGTGAAGCAAGTTCTGGCGTATCATTACGACCCGCAGATAAAGCGCCCATACCATCAAACATCATCGCTAGAGACCAATGAACTTCTTCACCACCGCCAGCAAAAACAATGTCTTGCTTGCCCAGTTGAATAAGCTCCATGGCATTACCAATACAGTGTGCACTCGTTGCACACGCAGAGCTAATTGAATAGTTAACACCTTTAATTTTAAAAGGTGTTGCTAAACAAGCTGAAACGGTACTACCCATAGTTTTAGGCACAGCATAAGGGCCAACGCGGCGAATACCTCGATTACGGAGTGTATCCGTGGTAATAACAATATTTTCTGAAGACGCGCCACCTGAGCCAGCAACAATACCGGTACGAACATTTGATACTTGTTCTTCAGTTAGTTTGGCATCATTAATGGCTTGTTCCATAGCGATGTAAGCATAACCTGCTGCATCACCCATAAAACGAAATGCTTTACGATCAATATGATCTTTAGGCTCAATCGTGGGCTTACCCCAAACATGACTTTTTAAACCAGCTTCTGCAAAGCTTTCAGATTTACTAATACCTGAACGGCCTGCTTTAAGAGATGATAAAACTTCTTCCGCATTGTTACCGATACTCGATACAATGCCTAATCCGGTGATCACTACACGTTTCATTTGAATAACCATTTAAAAATTGAAAAATCAGGCATATCATACAGAAATTTGCCCACAAACTGGTCTGCTCAGTGTACACGTGTACACTGGTTTTTACAATTTTATGACAGACACATATAATTCACGTTAAAATACTATCTTTAGCGCATGAAAACCAATGGATTTAATAAAAACTTGTGATTAAACAACAAAAAAATTTAAATACGCCGCTTGAAAGAAAAGGTTATCAAATTAGACCCATTATTAAGCAACCCGACAGTGTTGCTATTATTGGGGGTGGCATTGCTGCTGCCTGTGTTGCTTATGCATTGACTCAAAAAAATATAAAAGTAACACTTTATTGTAAAGATAAAGAAATTGCCCAAGGCGCTTCGAGTAATCATGTCGGTGCATTATTTCCACTTATTCATCAACAAGTTGATGATATTAGCTTGTTTTACCAACAGGCATTTTGGCATGCACTAAAATGCTATAAAGACTTACACAGCAAAGGTTTTATTTTTAGTCATGATTGGTGTGGCTTACTTGAGATTTCCTACAAAACAGCTTTAGAAAAAAGACAAAAGATTTTCGAGCAAACCAACCCTTGGTCAAAAGAATTAATTACCAGTATAAATGCAGAGCAAGCATCACTATTAGCCGGTATTACACTTGAACACGGGGGGTTGTTTATGCCCAGCGCTGGCTGGATAGCACCTGGTGAATTAGTTCAACAACTATTTAATGCAGCAAAGCAAACTCAGCATTTGTCGATAAAAAATCAAGTAAACATTACCGCACTTAAGCAGCAAGACGACAAGAGTTGGCAGCTAACAACAAGCAAAGGCATAATAAATGAAAAAGTTGTTATTTTTTGTGGCGGTGCTGAATCTATTAAACTCAATATTATTAATGAATTACCACTGAGTTCTGTGCGTGGTCAAATAACGAATATGGCAACGAACGAGCAGATTAAAAACCTATCTACCGTTATTTGCCACAAAGGTTATCTAACACCTGCACACCAGCAACAACATTGCATCGGCGCGACATTTGAAAAAGACAGTTTCGATATTGTGGCAACAGACGCTGGAGATCAATATAATTTAACTATGTTAGAAAAGTGCCTGCCTAAATTAGTTTCATGGCGCGAACAAGACGTTACCTCGAGTAAAGCTCGTTTACGCTGTATGACACCCGATCACTTACCGGTAGTGGGCGCTATGCCTGATATAGCCCAGCATAAAAGCAGCTACGCCCATTTAGCAAAAGATAAAAACTGGCGTTATCAAGAACCTGCACCTGTGATTAAAAATCTATACGTACTTACCGGCTTAGGTGCTAGGGGCTTATGTACTGCGCCGCTATTAGCCGATATTTTGACTGCTGATTTAACGGGTGGCGAATATCCTGTTGGCAAACAAGAACTTTTTAACTTATCACCCAACAGGTTTGTTATTCGCGATATTATTCGTCGTAAATATTTATAGTATTTAATAAAGGCTGTTATTACTAAACCGATACAAATGATTGTTTAAGGTTTAGCCAATAGTCTTGTACTATTTTTCTATCTTGCGGGCTCAATTCGGTACGGGCTGCTTGCAGTTTTTCATCAATACTTTCCGCAAGTCCTTGAGAGAGTGCTTGCGACTCATCACCAAATTCAATAACAGATAAGCTGATAAAGCCGCGTAAATAGCTGCTGGCAAATAATTGGTCATCACTGTTATCTTGATCAAATAAATTATCTAAGTACAGATAAAGGGCAGCAATATTTTCAAACGATTTTTTTTCTTCAATTGACATAATTCTACTTACTGTTAAGTTTTAAAAAAATTTATGATTAGTTGTAAACATAGATTGAAAGGCCATTATTGTGGACTTGCTACCGGGTATAATACTTGATCATTGTATCCTGTTATTACCGGTAAATACCCCGAAAGCTCGATATCTAAATCACTATCACCGGTGTCAGCAATTAAGGGTCTAGATGCTAATGCTGTTAATTTCGCTTTTGTCGCTATAATTAAAATATTATCTTTGCCGATGGCGCGGATCACTCGTGGACTGAGCTGTTGATTACCTCGACCAAATATATGACCTTGTCCACCAATTAACGTGATCACCAACTTAATTGTTTTATTATCGGCTTTCGCTAAGGTTATCGCTTGCCATAATTGCGGCTCGGTTACATCACTGGCAATTAAATGTTGCTGTTCAACCAGATCAACGCCCAGTAAAGTATTATCTAGCGCCAACTCTTCCATTAAAAAAGCGGTGGTTGAGCCTGAGCCAATCACAAAAAGCTCATCATCCATTTCATTAATTACATGAGCAGCAATATCTTGCAGCACTAGCTCATCAAGTTCTTTGCCACCAGACTTTACCGCTTGAACATAACGTAACTCAGCAGGAATTTGCATCTCACCATAGCGTTTTGCTTTAACAATACCTTCTCGAAATAACGATTCATCGATATCCATAACATCAGCTTCGATAAGGGTAACTAACTGATTAGTTAGCATCATCTCTACTACACGCCCCGCAGCTTTTGGCGTAACAGCATAGACACCTGAGTGAATTTTACAGCCTGCAGGAATACCTAGTACAGGAAATTTATCGCCAACAATTTTACAGACATTGCGTGCAGTGCCATCACCACCAGCAAATAATAATATATCTACGTGCTCTGCTAACAAGGCTTTTACCGTATTTTCGGTGTCTTCAGCCGTGGTATGTTCAGGCTTATCGGTTTGAAAAACAACTTGGGTTTTAAAACCAAGTGCCTGAGCGGTCATCTCTCCCATAAGATCATTAGCACAATAAACGATAATGTCATCTCGATAAGGTAAAAGTATTGACAGTGCTAAGCTTGCTCGCTGATTTGCTTTTGCGGTAGCGCCAAGCGCTAGAGCTTGTTCTGCAATACCATCTCCATCGCTTCCTTTCAAGGCAACACTGCCGCCAATACCAGCAATAGGATTGATAATAAAACCAAGTTTAAACATGAGTAACAGTCTCTGAGTGATTAAATGTTGTGTTGGCAGAAAATTGGGTGATATTCAAAGGCAACGATACGTTATAAAAATTAGCCAGTACGTCAATAAATGCTTGAGCGCGAACAGGAAACCCATGATGTAAATATTGTTGCACTTGCTGAAAAACATTTTCTTTAAAAGTAATAGTATCGCCAGCGGCACCATTGAGGTTGTCAGCTGAAACATTAAATTTTTTCCCTGCTGCCACACAAAAAGCCCACTCAATTGCTTGTGGTTTAATTTCAACTCGTTCAAATGTTTTTTGTTGCTCCGCATCTCTACCATCTGGCATATACCAATAACCAAAGTCTTCTAATAACCGACGTGCTTTACCAGCCACACACCAATGTGATATTTCATGTAAAGCACTGGCATAAAAACCATGAGCAAAAATAATTTGATGATAGTCACAGGTATCATTTGCTGGACTATACAAAGGCTCGTCGTCGCCTTTAATCAAACGAGTATTGGTGCTGGAACTAAATGTGTCATTAAAGATTTGAATTAAATCTTGGTAGGGTTCTGGCATTTTTATATTCTGGCATATAGGTAAAAATAGACGGGGTATTCTAACCAAAAGTCATTCAGCTTGCACTGGCTATTTTAGCTAAATAAAGTATTTAGATAATGAAATTAGATGACGGTAATTGGATACTTTTCAAGGGTGATTTTTTAATTATAAATGTTTATTCTTTTATAACGACATTGCGCTTTTTATTTGTTATTTTAATGTAACAAATGCAAGATTATTGTTAAGTAGACACAAGATGTCTGTGTAATTTATTATCGGTTAAATAAGCATAAAAAGGATTGAATATTACATGGATAGGGAATTAGTTAACTATGGATCCAATAAATGGACTTAAGCTCAAAGCTTTCTTTTTAACAAATAGTGCAGTAAGTAATATTGCAAAAAATGAAGTTCACCACTCTACCCTCCAGTTTACCGACCTAATTAAAACCTGTGGTATTGATATCACATTAGCAGAAACCTTACCTAATAATGAACTAATTAAAGTTTTTGATTTGATTTTTATTGATTTACAATTCTATACTTTGACAGAAAATATTCCAATTGAAATACAGCAACTTACCTCTAGAACACGTATTGTATTTTTTAATGCTACCAATAATTTATGTGATGAAAAACAACTGTTGATATCGAGCATTGCTGGGATTTTTTATCAAGGTGAACGTATTGACATTATTTTACGTGGTATTACAAGATTACAAAAAAATGAGCGTTGGTTTAAACGAAAAACTATGAATAGTGCGCTCAGTGAGTTACTTGTTAACGTGAGTAAATTAAATCAACTCCCTGTAAATCAACAGCAACAATCAATAAGTTTACATAGCCTGACACGACGCAAAAATTGATCTTCCCCCGATAAAACGGACACCAAAATCTAATTAAAGATGAGGTGTCTTATGCCTAAGTACAACAATCCAAGACGAACTTGGAAGTATTCAAACGACTTCAAAGTTAACGCTATTCAATTAAGTTATGTTGTTGGTGTCACAATAAAATCAGTCGCTGAAAAACTCGACATACACCCATTTATGCTGTCACGATGGCGAAAAGAATATCGTGAAGGAATAATTGTGGCTGATAAACGAAAAAAAGTGGCTGGCCAATCAAAAGCCCAAAAAGTACTGACCAAAGAGC
>NZ_JACGUS010000064.1:0-3396 GCF_014076785.1 Colwellia sp. MB3u-55 | reverse complement strand
TTAAGTGCTTCAGTTGCTGGCTTTATGAAAAGACCAGACTGAGAAGATTCTATAACACCAATATTAAAGGGCTTACCTTCAGAAGAAATATCGAACTCAAATTTGACATAGCCATTTATTTTATTTCTTGCTGCTGATTTTGGATACTTCGGAGAAACTCTTTTTATGGGAAAACCTTCTTGAGTCGTATCGCTAAAATTTTCAATTTTTCTTGGGAATACCGTACAACGTGGTTCATTTTTTACAATGTCATTTATACTAGAGCTATTATCTCGATTCTCGCTTGTAGTCTGACAACCACAAATGAAAACAGCCAAAAATAGACTTAAATTTTTCAAGTTCACCTAAAACCTCCTTATTACACTAACGCTTACATAAGCGGAAAATTATAGTTGGCTAAAATTTTGATGAACGAAAAAGAGCCAACTGTAAATTTTCCGTTTGATGTTCTTGTTAGTTGAACTTTAATTAAAAGCACAAACTTTACAATAAGTTACCATGTTTGTGGGATATTAGGAAGAATTTGAAAAAAACCCAGTACCACGACGCACCAAACAGTGAACTCTGAGCCAAACACTACGGTTAATTTAGATAATGACTTTACAGCAAAAGTGTCTTAAAAATGCGTAAAGTCTATTAGCGAACATAACCAAAATTCTGAGGCGAAAACTTAAGCGTAACCCACCAAATTAATTTAGAAAATACCGCTTTTACACATAAATATTAATCTGATTTCGTGGTGCCAACTAACGCCCAATTAACGGGCTAAAAATAGCGGGCTAAAATGGTAGCGAAGCGAATAGCCCGCTGTTTTTAGTCCTGTTGAATTTCTTGTTAGCTGTATTTTACTCTTTGACCTTTTACTTGGAATAACAAAAACAAAGGAAGTAAAACCAACGATGTAGATATTATATCCGTAACGGTATGATATTGCTGGTATACCATTAAAATAAAGTAAGCAATAAGTGATGTTACTGCTATACACATTTGAACCTTGCTTCTTAGTAAAAAGTAACTAACAAAAACCAATGACAAGGCTGTATGCGTACTATAGTCAGACTCAAAAGCAGGCCAAATATTAAACCTTATATCTAAAAACATTACGCCGTATGCGATAACAATAGAAGATAAAGTTGCCGTAATATGACCATACATCTGACTTAAACCATTATCCGCGATACCCTTAACCATGGCGATTGAGGTCACAATAAATAAAAGAGGTATATAAGAATCTGCAATGAAATCTAATTGTTCGTATGTCACCTAACCTCCTGTACAGCTAACGCCAAATTAAGCGGCGAAAAATTGTTGGCTAAAATGTTGAACGAAGTAAAAACAGCCAACGGTTTTTGTCCGTTTGAATGCCTTGTTATAAGGTTGTTTACAACACAAACAAGACGTCACCTTTTTCCATAAACACGTGCAGTAAAATACCAAAGATAGATATTAATGCACCAGCTAGTCTAGCACTTTTTCCCTCTAAAGATTTAGTTTGAGAAGAAGTGAATTTTGTACGAGAGCCTGATTGACCATTAGTGATACCAAACTCGACATCCATTTTACCAATATAAACAAATCTAACACCGACTAAGAAAAATGCGATGCCAATAATCAACTCTAATGTGACTTCCATATCAAAACCTTATAACGCCCCACTAAGAGGCTTTTAATTGTTGGTTAAAATGTGAAGCGAAGCGGAACCTAACCAACTATTAAAAGTCCTGCTTTAGTGGTTTGTTAGGCAAATGTTGATTCACACTATAAGCAAAATATATAAACCACAAATATATCATTAAATCTAGAGAGCGTTGATAAACACCAACAACGAGTGAATTAGGATCTAGATTTAATAATGCGTAAATGCAAATGACTCCGATGGTAAAGCTTACAAATTTATAAACTTTATATTGCGAAATGAATGAAGAGCCGGATGACAAAATAAATATTGATATTATCCCACATAAATAACCAGGAAAAGCTGACAACATATGAATGTTATGGGAAATCGTAGGTTCAACTGGCCTACATTCAAAGTCACATGGATATAAAGCAGAAATACCAAGAGTCACAGCATAAACAACAATAAAGCTAAGTCCTGTTATGTTTTTCTTTGTTTTAGGAACAGCTAAAAAGGAAGTAAATACAAATGCAAGTATAAAAAGCTCTGTAGGGATGAAGCCTAAATAATTAACATATTCACCATGTGGTGAACCTGTTGCTCCTAATTCACTGATAAACTGAGTTATATGGCTATATTCAGGATAATATAAGCCTGCAACAATAATTGTTCCAGCGAACCAAACTAAGCTCAATATTGGAAAAGCCAAGAGTAAATTTTGTCTATTCAGCATCCGTACCTCTGATAGTTTGCCTAACGCCCTATTAAGGGGCAAATTGTAGTTGGCTAAAATGTGAAGCGGAGCGAAACCAGCCAACTGTAATTTGTCCCACTTGAATAGCTTGTTATGTGTACTTACCAAGCTATTGATGTTATTAAATAATTTACCATAAAACCAAACACGTAAAAATTAAAGAGCGAATGAATTTACCACGATACTTTATACCTTCTTCGTTAAGATTATCTGAATCGCCAAACAAATTAATAAAGAAACCAAAACCATTAGAAATAGAATTTGAATGCTCAGTATTGCCACATGCTTTAAAGTAAAAATAAAATGTGAAACTAAATCCAATTATGCAGGTACAGAATAGAAGTATGAAAATAATAAACGAAATGTTCTCCGTAACCTGACCCTATCCTTGTACACATAACGCCCTGTTAACAGGCAATAATAAAGTTGGCTAAAATAAGTGAACGGAGTGAACAAAAGCCAACTGTATTTTATCCTTGTTTAACAGCTTGTTATGTGTATTTTACATCCATGTATTTCTTCGCATAATAACACGACCATATACCAAAAATTAGAACAGAAACCCAATACAGTTTTGGGTGGGCTTGTTGTGTAATCCAATCTAATCCTCGCATTGGGACATATTCAGCGTATAAAATGGATAACATAATTGAAAATAGTAAAAAGAAACCTAGAGCATTTTTTTTAATGGGGCTCATTTTTTTAATTGGGCGTTCATAATCTTTCTCATCTTCGACAACTCTTGACTGAAGCTCAGAGTTAATTTTTTCTAGTCGTTCAGGAAACTTATCTCCATCAATATTATCCAAAACATCGTAAAGTTCGGAAACAGTATATTTTGAGTAATTAGGTTCAAATGCCATAGTATTCCCGATACACATAACGCCCAATTAAGGGGCAAAATAGAGTTGGCTAAAATAGGTGAACGGAGTGAACAAAACAGCCAACTTTATTTTGTCCCTCTTGAAGTTCTTGTTATGTGTTTGATACACCGTCTATCTTTTTATATAAGTAATAAACCAAG
>NZ_JACGUS010000063.1:0-41939 GCF_014076785.1 Colwellia sp. MB3u-55 | reverse complement strand
TAAATTACAAAACTCTTGAGCCTTTGTGATTGCTTGGTTGTAACGCACTTTAAAATAAATTGATATTGCAATTAAGGATATAAATATAATAACGATCACAAAACTTTCCTTGTACAGCTAACGCCGCATTAAGCGGCAAAAAATTGTTGGCTAAAATGTTGAACGGAGTGAAAACAGCCAACTGTTTTTTGTCCGTTTGAATGCCTTGTTATATGCCGAATGCTAATATTTTATAGTATAAGTAATTGGGTTATTATAATTCCAATTTGAACCTGAAGTCTGAACTTTACCTAAAACCATAAACTCTTTAATTTCTCGTCGTACACTTTTTGTTTGCATCAAAAATAAAAGTAACCAGATACCGAAACAACAAAAAAACAATAATGCGAGGTTTGGGTAGCTAAAGTATGAAAGGAATATAGCCGATAAAGCAAATAGAAGAGACAGCCACTTAAAATTTGGGCTGAACACTATCGTAACTACAGAATCATCAAGTTGATTTCTTGAATATATGAACATGCTAAACTCCAACTCCTTTTAGGCATATAACGCCCAATTAACGGGCTAAAAATTGTGGGCTAAAATGGAGCGAAGCGAACAGCCCACTGTTTTTAGTCCTGTTGAATTGCTTGTTATAAAGCACTTGTACACTTATTGATTTTATCTTGGTAAAACAGTACTTTCCCCTTTAACTTTACGCCGTCGAAATCGAGATTAACATAAATTTTATTATTCGAAATCATTAAGGTACCCGATTTAGGAACAATAGCTTTTGAGTTTAACCATGACTTAACTTGACTGTACTTTAGCTCACCACTAAGTGAAGAAACTTGAAAAGTATAAATATGGTCAGAAATCGATTTATTACCATAATCAAAAGGTGTGTGATGGCTGCCTGTTACGGTTTCTCTATTAATGATTTCAATCTGATAATTGGAGTTATCTGCCAAACAAATCTTTGTTTCGTCTAAGATTTTTGTATTAACAAATGCACAACTTGTTAAAAGGAAAATTACATTTAGTAATAATAAAACTCGAATATACACTCCACTCTCCGTGTGCTTTATAACGCCACGTTAAGCGGCAAAAAATTGTTGGCTAAAATGTGAACGGAGTGAAACAGCCAACTGTTTTTTGTCCGTTTGAACGCCTTGTTAGGTGTTCTTTTTATTAGGTTTATTTAATTTAACAGTTGCTTCCGTACAACGCAAAGACAACCAAAAACTTGCAAGAGATATTAATAGATTAGATCCACCAATTTCGACTCCTGCAAGCACCATAAATGTTAGATATACACTATAAGTTGATAATAAAAGTAAACATGATGCAGCAATACGAGAATGCCACCTAAAAACTGCAAAGAGCAGGAACGCGTACAAGCTGAAATCAATTATAAAACCAATAGATGTTTCAATAATCAACTCTTGAAAAAATAGTCCAACGATCAAGCTTATTAAAGTTAAAATTGCGATTCCAAAAGTACAAGACTTGATCATAGCGATACAAGTCGATTTAGAATCTAAGGAATGAAAAACATTTATCTTTTGATCAACATCCATAGTTGAGAGATTCCCTGAACACCTAACGCCACATTAAGCGGCAAAAAATTGTTGGCTAAAATGTTGAACGGAGTGAAAACAGCCAACTGTTTTTTGTCCGTTTGAATGCCTTGTTAGATTTTTTTACTACGCAGAAACTCGACAAATAGCTCTGTAAATTGAAACTTCTTAACATTTTTAGATGAGTCGCTAACATCAAGGATAACACCATGAGACTCAAGAATATTTAGTTGTTGCTCTAGTGATGAATGCACATCTATATGGTAAACCAAATAAGGACCATCGTGGTTAAACATCCATTGACTATCAAGCATCCAAAAATCACGGTGATGAAAATAAGCAGGATTATCCATATCAGATTTCATTTCGGCTAATAATTCAGAGTGATTAGCCCATAGTTTATCTAAAGTTGCGTTGTCTGATGACGCAATCTCTTTTTTGCGACGCTCATCTGTATATTTATTACCATAATAAGTTCCTGCGGCACCTGTCGCTGTACCAATAAGAAAACCTATACTCACACTTAATGGATCCATCCAAACTCCGATAAAAATCTAACGCCTCATTAAGAGGCAAAAAACAGTTGGTTAAAATAAGCGACGCAGGAGCAAAAACCAACTGTTTTTTGTCCTGCTTTAATGACTTGTTATAAGTATTTTACTCTAACTCTGTTTTAGGTTTGATTAACAGTTCTAGCAATATCTTTTCGATAGAATAAAAGCATAAAGATAAAACTGTAAATAACCCTGTAATTATTGCACCCCAAATAAAACCTGAATCGCTACTTGTATAAGGTAAACCTAACTCAGCATGACGTTCAATACTTGAATTAATTAAGTACCAATTTGCAAAAACAGCTATTAATAAAAAACCCATTAAGATTTTAACCGATTTGAATTTATATTTTTTAACGATTGATTTGATCTCATCCTGTGACATAAACACTTCCCTTTTGGATACTTATAACGCCACGTTAAGCGGCAAAAAATTGTTGGCTAAAATTGTGAACGGAGTGAAACAGCCAACTGTTTTTTGTCCGTTTGAACGCCTTGTTAGCAGTACACTAATCACCAACAAAGATTACACTTTTACTATTACTTTCAGCAGACTCTAATACGGAAATGAATTCTGTGAATACTACAGAGTTTTTACCATACTCTGGAGCAACAGATTTAATCACATCAATTAGATTTTGAAGCCCTGATGAGAATTTAGTGTCAGAATATTCATCAATGACGAGGCCACTTTTAGCTGCGAACTTTTCGAATGCTTCGTTGAACAATACCCATTTTTCAGAATCAATCGCATAGATCCATTCCTTAGCTTGGCCATTTTCCATAATGTGTAAATCTAATGCCATAATTTCCTGTACTGCTAACGCCACGTTAAGCGGCAAAATATTGTTGGCTAAAATTGTGAACGGAGTGAAACAGCCAACTGTTTTTTGTCCGTTTGAACGCCTTGTTAGGGCTATATTGCTGCATATTTGACTGTTGAATTCTCTTTAAGAAGAAGTAAACACGTAAGTAAATACAGAGGAATAAGAGCTAAAAAAGTATATGTATAAGAAAGCTCGCTCCCTCCAAAAGCCATTACACATCCTACAGCAGGCATAGCAAATCCTAAAAAGTAATAAGCTTTACTTTTATAAAGCCATCCAAAAGGAATGAAATGAGAGCCAAAAAGAATAGCTAAAACGAATGGAAACCAATTGGGAATTAATTGAAGTACTAAGATAAGCACTGGCCAATATAAAAATTGAGCACAGGCTAAGACTGTGGCCAAGTTTGATAATGGCGGGAATTTAGCAAATGGATTAACTTTGAATATTTTTGATATAAAGAAAGCTATTGGAAATGTACTACCAGTAGCAAAGATAACCATTATCAAAGCCTGCCTTTGTGGGAGAAAATTAATGACTAAAGCGCAAAGGCACATTACGATTAATCCAGCAAATGGAAAACCGATCCCCTTTTTAGTAAAACGTATTAACTCATCTCTATTATCCATTACATCTCCAGAAATTGATCTATAGCTCTAACGCCCCACTAAGAGGCAAATAATAGTTGGTTATAATAGAGAGCGAAGCGAACAAAACCAACTGTTATTTGTCCTGCTTGAGTGGCTTGTTATGTTGCAGCTTGCCCGCTACCTTCGAGTACAGGGCTATAAATACCCCAAATAGCAAACACTACTAATAATATTGACAAAACACCAAGCCAAATAAGCACCGACATAGATTTACTACTTTTACATTTACTCACTTTAAACAAAATAAAAACAGAGATTAAACCTAAAATACCCCAGTAACGATAAGTGCCAATTAATAAAGATGTTTGAAATGGTAGCTCCGATTCAAACGAATCAAATACATTTTCAAATTCTTTAATGAAGATAAAAGCTCCATACGCAAACAAGCCAAAATAAAGTGTTGAAGCTGTAGCGGCTAATATTTGAAAGTTACTCTTAATCTGATTCATGAACTGCATCTCCTTTTGCAACATAACAGCTTATTAGACCGAAAAACTAAGCAATAGACAACACTTAGCATTTCTTGTTTATTTACATTTACAATTATCATACTTCACAACATGATAACAACACTAACATTTTATTGTTATTAAATATTTCAAAAGGGGCAACACCGAATCTTTCGGTATTTCGGCAAAAGATAGGAAAACACCATGGGCTGTATAAAAGATCAGTACAAATAATTATTATTTAAAATATAGTGAATAAACTATAAATTTTATGTGGGATTAGGTGGGTAAGTTCAATTTTTTAACTGATAATAATTATCAACTTTCAATGGCGGCATCTAACAGATATCTTTTTGCCATCGTCTATTAAGATTCTCTTTGTTATATGACGTCGCGAATAATGTCATCAAATGCTGCTTTACCCCTCTGGCTTGTTTCAGGCGTTAATACATGATGCCAAAGTGCTTCGCTAATCTCCAACCATGGTTTCTTTTGAGACACCGCTTCTTATCATGTTTCGATTGATGAAAGGGTGCGTTCATACTCGTCACTTTGGTTTACATAAGCAATTGCCGGTTCAAAACTAGGAACCTTAGCCTAGTGTGATTTAAGTCCTGAACTTTAACTACATTAAATAATGAAAAGCCTTATTTTTAGCTCCTTTATTTATGTCTACAATATATAGAATATCTTAAAGTATGTGCATATTTAACTTTGTATAACGCTTGCGGTAAAAAATATTTTCATTAAATACCATTATTAGATGATATTAACTCTTATCAGAAACAAGATAATAAGTGGTTTGCTTCCCTCTACTGATGTTTGTTGATGTAATGCGAATATACTTCAACATTGGCATGTGGCTATTCTTATAATTACAAGCCGGGTAACTTATAAATATTAACAACTAGAGTTTTTTTGTTGCAAGAGTATTGAAACGTTTGTCATTGTCGAGTCTTATCTAAGGCCTACTTGGTCCTCTTTCTTTTTTATATGCCATTTTTTTTAGAACCATGTTAAACTTAAAAAAAATTTTTACAGCTATCATATTGGCTTATCGATGGGTATTTAAAATATTACTTATGGTTGTTTTGTTCCCCTTTTTGGCTTCTGCAGAAAGTGAACACGATGATAATGAGGTAATAAATAACTATTTAAAATTACAAAACCTAATACACCTTCAAGGCGATCAGCATAACGCTTTTATTCCCACCTTGCTCACACAAATTAACAACTCAGACTATACATTTCTCAAACCCGCTGTCTTTGCAAATTTAGCGGTCCTTAATATTAACGCTGGGAACAAGGTTAAGGGACAAGAGTATTTAGCTGATGCTGTTCAAGCATTTAATAACACCTCTTATAATAACTATTCCAACAGTGCTCTTTACAAAATAAGTCGAGCATACTTACTAATCGGTCAATATGCTAAAGCCATTGAGTATACTAATCAGCTAAATACCTATGCTGTTGAGCATAATGGCAAAAAAATGGAAGTTAGATCGCTGCTTAACTTAGGGTTGATTTATGCTGAATTACAATTATATGATTTAGCAGAGATACGGCTTAATAAGTCTTTAGAAAAAGCGTCCTCTCTGGGGGATAATAAGCTCGAACATTTAACCATACTCTATTTATCGGGTGTTAAAATTAACCAACCCGATAGCAATAATCAAGATATCCTCAAATTAATTAATAGAGCCAAATCTATTTATGAAAGTATTGGTTATTTAGAGCGATTAGAAGGATTAACTTACGCAAGAATGGCAAGAGTTAATAAAGCTGAAGAACTGTTATTACAATCACTTTCATTAGCGGTTAGTAATCAAGATGTTCGGCTTAGGCAAATAACAAATCAAAGTATTGCCTTATTTTATTTTACCCAGAAAAATTTTACTCTAGCTTTAACTCACGTAAAGGAGTCACTTAAAATAGCAATAGAGTTAGGTCATAAAACAGAGGTTTCTGAACTCAACTATTTACTAGCGAAAATTTATAAGAGTTTAAATGATGATAAAAACAGTTTGATACATCTCTTGGCTTATGTTGAATTTAAAAACTCTAATCAAGCTAAAGCTTTTGTCAATATGCTCTACGAAATGGATAAAAATATAGCCATAGATAAAAAATTTGCATCTCTTGAAAACGAAAAACTTTTAAATCAAATAGCTATACAAAAAAGTGAAAAATATAACCAACTCTTTATCTTCATCATAATACTAATAAGTGTTTTATCATTTGTTATGCTATTACTTTGGACAAATAGAAATAAAATGATGCTAGAAAAACTCAGCTATTCAATGCGCGATAACTTAACAGGTTGTTACGTTAGAAATTACTTAGATGATTACTTACTAGGGCTTAAGTCTAGATTTGAGCGACGTGATAGCACTGCCAAAGAGTCTGTTGGCGTAGTTATGGTAGATTGTGATCACTTAAAACCGATTAACGATAACTATGGACACGCCGCGGGTGATGAAGTTTTAAAGGCTATAGCGACGAAACTTTCAAGTCAATTGCGAAGCAGTGACGTTCTCGTTAGATGGGGAGGCGATGAGTTCGTTTTATTGTGCGAAAATATTTCTTTAACAGAGTTAGCTAATTTAAGTGAACGTGTAAATGGGTCGATAGATAAACTTGATATTATTTTTGAGAAAAACAATATCTCAGTAACTGTTTCTTCAGGGTTTGCATTGCATGATATTAACAGCAACTTTAATTTCTATAATCTTTTAAAGTGTGCTGATAATTATTTATATCAGTCAAAAAAACAAGGTAAAAACGCTAAAAATGGCGGTATGTATATACACAATACGGATTATCAAATATAAACACTTTAATATTCACCTAATTACTCAAGGTTTACATATTGTTTGATTTTATATATTAACCACGTCCATGTCCTGAAATGGCGTCACACTTTAACCTCATTTTAATGCTGACTAAAGGCCCTTAACCAATCTAAATCTGATCGCCTTATTGTTTGCTTAAATTCCATTTTATGTCTTTATAAATGGCTAAACTCCTCAAGTACAGTCTTTTTGAATAGTGTGTGGACGATACATTGCCCGTTCCTTTGTTTCTCTCTCTTTATTTGGATCTTCTATACAGACAACAGATTCGATGATAGCGAGGTAATCCAACGGTAGCTTTGTTTCTTTTGCACCAACAATTACGTGATTTAGATACCAAGTATATGGTTTTAATGAAGGATCTATTCTAATTGCACAATAAATTAGTGCTTCGAACGTTACTCCCTGTTTGTTTTTTACGGATACTATTTTTTCATTATACCCAGATCCTAAACTTTCAGCTCTATCTAAAATGGGTTTCTCATTTTCATCTATCTCAAAAAGAGCGCCTATGACCACGTCATCACTATTATTCGTATAAAAAGAGTCGCATTTACCTGACCCATCTTTACCACTCATATTAAAACGCAATTGATGATTTTTAAGACTTACTGTGTCAATTTTTTGGGCACTTGGCACCCTTTGCTGAAGCCTTAAAAGGGACATGTTTGAACCATATGCAAAATACTTCATCAAAACTCCTGTGTAATTAATACCTGTTCAACAGGCAAATAATTGTTGGTTAAAAATATAGAACACAAACATTTAACTATTTATTGTTTGAAATTTTATGACATAGGCTTATAGGGTAACAAAAAAACATTAGCTATTACATGGTCATATTGATTAAGTGCTTAAACTTGGGATGGCTTAGCCGTTAGTATAAAGCTTAACTCAAATAAGTGATTTTGATTTTTCATGTAAAAATAAACAGCAGGATAAACTGCCATTCGAAAAGCCATGCCTAACGCCCTTTTATTTAAAGTGTGTTTGATATCCCTATTTAAGTTTGGTGCGAACACCGAATAGGGTATCGGTTAATACCAATACCTCCATTAATCAATTACTCTCTATTTTTAATATAAAGCCTTATCCCAAAAGTGGTTAGGGTTGCTAATAGTAATAAACCTAAAACGCCAAAAACTAAATTTACATTTTTAAATGGCGTCCATTGAAGGTAATGAATTTTATAAAGTCTGTTGATTAACTTAGTATCATCGCCCTTCTGGCTTAATCTTAAGCTTACCCAATCAAGATTTATTTCAACACCTGTGCTAGTTTTTGCATTTGTTCCATCAATAGAAATAATGTCGCCATAACGCTCTTTATTATCTGAAAGCGCATCATCAATAAGGCGTTTATATTCTACCTTAGTTGGCAACCCTTTAACTTGAAGCGTAACAGGGTCTAAATGTTTTGTTTTTCCTTGCGATTTAACCAATAAATGATGACCTAAAATAGTTTTGATGAGTTTAACTTCACTCCAATTTTTTTTTGGATCAACTAATAACTGTGTTTCTAGGGGATAAGTTTTTAATGATAATTGTTCATAAGCCCCTTTGTAGCCAGGTTTTATAAAAAATATGACCCCGGTAATTGTCCAACCAAACATTGGTAATATGAGGATTAAACCTATAAGTCTATGTGTTTTTCTACTTGTCATTTTTATTTTTCTTATTGTTGGAGACTGAAATATTAATTACATAATAACAGCAATAACCCGCTCATTAGTAAAATGTAATGAGATGGAGTCAAGCGCTACAATTAATGAATGCTACTTATTAGTAGGTTTGTTATGTATAGGTTTAATAAGTGGCTATAAAAAACTCAACAGTAACAGTAAACCTTTAATTGCAGCTGCAAAGAAAAGGTACTGACCAAAAGTGGCGTTATCTTGCTGTATTTCTCGATGTTACTTTTTTAATCTAGCAAGTTCAGCCTCATTGAGACTGACTATTTTAATACGCGGTTGGTATTATTCATTAATGGTTATTATTTTAGGTCGGTAAAGTGAGCCCAAAATGCCCCCAAAGAGATTTTTATAGATCGCTTCTATCTCTTCTTTGGAGATATTACCACCATGTATTAGCATTTCAAGTACCTCACCTGGCTCTTTAACAAGGTAACCAGAAGAACTAAATCCATTATTTAAATAGAATGCTTTTCGTTTTACTCGTTGTGAATAATTTTGTTGTTGTACTTGAAGTTCTTCAATATTTAATACGACTCTGTTTTCATGCTTCTCTTTCAATGCGTCTAATACCTTACTCCCATAACCAGACGAACGCTGATCCTCTGCTATTGCAAAGAAATGAACAAAGAGAATATCTTTATACTCGGTAAGATAGATTAATCCAATCCAGTTATTATTTTCATAAAGAACGCTAAAGCCGTCCTTCCCTTTTCTCAATATAAAGCCAAGTAGCCAAGAAGGAACATGCCTTACTGTCGTAAAAGCCTCTTTATAAAGCTCAATAACATTTCTATAGTTAACGTCATATTTAGAAAGTGGGCTGAATTTTATGCTCATAGTATTACTCATATCCTTTGAATCTATTGATTAACAGTCAGGACTTTTGAACCTATGCCCTATATGCTTTTAAAGTGCTTGTACTTTTATTCACATCGTTAGATATTTAACCACTCCATGGCTAAATCAATATAAGTACGCATAAAAAAAGTAACGCGTTATCCTTAAAGTATTGATATAGTTGTTAATTATAAAATCACTTTATAAAAAGCATAACATTTAAGGTTAACATTTATTTTAGGTTTTACTGCTTAATATGGCATAAAGCAATGAAAATTTAGTCCATTTATCGCTAATTGACGTCGAATCAATAGCGATAAATTTCACTTCTAGCCTACCTAAATAATAAGTTAGGTCTACAAATTGAAAAAAACTTCTAGTTACTGCGCGTTAATCGCAGCGCTCATTGATTGCTCAGCAACTTGCTCTAACCACTTAAGATCGACAGTTTGGTGGGCTTCACAAATAAACCAAGGTTCACGTGAGTCAGGCTCTAACATAACGCCATTGTCGATTAAGTTAAGCGCGAATTGCGTATAAAGATCACTGTTAGTTTTTTTCCAATCACGATAATTTTGTGGCACTTCACTACCAAAATGTACGCCAAACATTGCATCGGGTCCTGCAAAACAATGTTCAATATCAAATTTTGTAAACACTCTTGAGAGTAACGCTTGAATTTTTTGACCTACTATCGCAATCGTTTCAAGTGCATCGGTTTCTTTAAGCACGGTTAATGTCGCTTTTGCTGCGCTCAGTGCCACCATATTAGCAGTATAAGTGCCGCCGTGAGTTACCCCGTCTTTTGCAAATGATATAGCATCCATAACATTAGCTTTACCACCAAAAGCAGCAATTGGGTAACCGTTGCCCATAGCTTTTGCATACGTAGTTAAATCAGCATAGATACCATATAAGGCTTGTGCTCCGCCCTTGGCAACACGAAAACCCGTTTTGACTTCGTCCATAATGAGCAAAGAGCCATTCGTATCACAAACGTCACGCAACTTTTGCATATAGGCTTGCGTTGAGGCAATCGAGCCACAGTTACCCATAATAGGTTCAATCAATATAGCCGCAATATCATGACCATATTCAGCGAAAACAGTATTGATAGCTTTAAAATCGTTAAGCGGTACACTTACTTGATGTTCACGCGTACTTTGTGGGATACCTGCGCCAAAAGGTATAATTTCAGGCGCGTTTTCATCAGTGATTTCCCAGTTATCAACATCAGATTTCCACATCACTTCATCATGCAGGCCATGAAAGCCACCTTCAACCACGACTATTTTATTACGTTTTGTAAATCCACGAGCGGTGCGCACTGCGCCAATAACCGCTTCGGTACCTGAATTAGCAAAGCGCATTTTATCGATATTAGGGCAAAGTGATTTCACCAATTCAACCACATCAGAATCAAGACCGGTAGAGAAACCCGAAATGGTGCCAACGCTAGTGATCGCGTTAATCACTTCATTGTCTACGCGTTCGTCACGATAACCAAGAATAATTGGGCCATAGGCTAAACGAAAGTCAACAAACGTTTGTTGATCACAATCGGTGATGGTACAGCCTTTCATGCTGCTTAAAAATACGGTGTTTTCTTCACCCCAATACCGGTAGCTGTCTGCAACCCCTAACGGCATATTTTCGTGGGCTCTTTTAAGCATAGCATTGCTTTGGGGCTTATGTGGTTTAGTCATGATCGCTCTTTATATCACTGAATGTTTTAAACATTAATTAACGTAAATTTTATCGGGTGATAATACAGGGATAGCGCAATTTCAGGAAGAGTAAATCTTTTAATTAGTCAGGTATTCGTCTTTTAAAGGGGTAAATTAGCTAATAAAGTCATGGTGACCGGGTATAACCAAGCCTAAAAACTACCGTTGCTGTTTATCCATAACACTAAAAAAAGCCTCAGTGATAAACACTGAGGCTTAGATAATAAGTCGATAGCTCGTTGAACTACCTAGAATAAACGTTACTTAATCCAATACAATTATAAGCTGAAGGTATGAGATACAGATAACACGACACGGGTATCAGCCAAATCAATGTTCATATTTGTATCTTCAAGAGCAAGATCAACATCAAAGCCGTTCCAATGGGTCATATATTCAACGCGGTAATGGTTGTAAGCATCTTTGGCGTTCCACGACCATTTATCTTTATTCGCTGACATTGAACGATCAAAACTTACCTTGATATTATGACCCGGTTTAACTTCAAACGTATGAGCAACCATAGCAATATAATGATTAACATCAAGACCAAAATAATCCCAGCTATACCAAAAGTTTACTTCACTGTTACCCATTGATGAACTGTAGCCAAATTTTGCATAAGCTTCAGGGTAGTTGTATGTATCTGACACGTTATCGCCGTGGTAAGTATAGTAAGCAATACCTGCATCTAGCTCTATTTTTTCGTTAAGTTGAAAATATTGACCAACATAGGCATCCCACTCAATGTTAGTGTCTTCAAAGCGACCAAAGTCAACGTTTGACGCCCAAGTTCCAGCATAAAAGCCGCTATTATCTGCATAATCCAAACTCGCTTGTAATGCTGGATCGTTGCCTGTTTGGCTAACACCGTTAAAGGTATAATCAGAGGCTATGTTAACCGTTGCAGACACATCAGCTAGTGCGCTAGAAGATAATGTTAATAGACAACTTGTGGCTATAGCTATAATACTTTTATTCATTTATTTTCTCTTTTATTTAGTATTTAAATGCAAAATGGTCGGTGCTATTCGACTAATTCGATTTTAGTATAATCAATTTTATTTTCTTTCGGTGAACGCTCAATTTCGCTAACAACTTTAAACTTGTTAAATAGGATATAACCAAAGCAAGTAAAAAAGAGTCCAATAACGACTGCGCCAACCCATTGGATTTGCAAGAAATCTAATTTAAATAGCAGGGTAAGTAAACTAAGAGCAATTAAATTGCCAAAGAAATATTTAACTCTGCCCAACCTTGCAACACTCAATTTCAAATTATCAGTATAGAGACGGATCAATGAATCAAGTGAGTTAATAACGAAGGTTATGCCAACAAATGCCATCGCGATATTATAGAAACCAGCGGTCTCTAGCCCGTTTGCACTGTAGTAATACAGTACTGAGAACCATATGGCGATTGGAATAGAAGGAAAAATCAACATCGCTGCCAATACTTGATAAGTACGAAGACCTCCAACAAACCGCGAAGTAAATTGACCAATCATAATGCTCCAAGCAAACCACCAATAAAGGTAAAATTCATGGTAATCATTAAGGGGCAAAGCAAATTTGTGGATATTACCAAAGTAGCCACCAATCATTGCGATAGTGTTGGCAAACTCTCCAATACTTGAAGTTTCTGAAAGAAAAGCTCCCCCCCACATTAGACCAATCAATGCTAAAAATAACCAAGTAGTGGCCAAACTTAATATTTTTACGTAGCGAATATTAGTACTTGAATAAACCGCTGCAGCAATGACTAAAAATACAATTAAATAGAAGCTACTAACAATAGATTCACCATCGCCAAGTTCAGGTATATACCAAGGTAAATTGGTTAATAATAAATAGGCAGTAAAAGCACAGGTACCAATAATAACTACGTTATTTACCAGTTTAACCAGTGGGATTTCAAAAAAACGAACACGAGGTTCAATCACACAAAAATAGAAACAAGTTAGAAAGTAAAATCCCCAGATAAGAAATGCCCAATAGCCAAACTCTATGGCCAACGGGTTCGTAAATCCATATTCGGGGTTGGTTGCTAAATCAGCATATCCGGCAAATTCGGTTAACGGAAACATGATCAAGCCAACATCTAGACCAGAGGTAAACAAAATAGCAATAAAGGTAAATGTTTTAACCGGTGTTACACCGACACAGCGAATATTGCCCCACCGATATAATACAAAGGCGATGGCGGTAAAGGTAAATAACAGCCCAGCTGTTAACCATGTAGTCATAGTTCACTCCTGAGTAAGGTATTAATTAATATAAACAAGTAGTACTCCTCTTTGAGGTTTATAAAAGTACACGGCAACTTTAAACTGAAGATTTCAATTGTCGCCATCATGAAAATATCTTGATGGCGAAAATTAAGATCTAACCGCGTACTGACGATTAACGTTAGTTAATTTTTAGATTTTTCTTTAGTGCGCAGTTGCTATTAATTTTGCACTAAGCTAACAGGGGCGTTTGATGGCGATAAAACTTCTCGGCCACGAATAATATCGGCGGCACGTTCGGCGACCATTATGGTTGGTGCATTTAAATTACCGTTAGGAATAGTTGGAAATATTGACGAATCAACAACCCTTAACCCTTCAATACCATGTACTCTGGTTTGGGGATCTACAACTGACAATGCATCTGTACCCATTTTGCATGAACATGATGGATGATAAGCACTTTCAACAAATTGACGAACAAAAGTGTCAATTTCGTCATCACTTTGAATACCAATGCCTGGCTGTATTTCTTCACCTCGATATTTATCTAATGCGCTCTGATTAATAATGTCTCGGGTTAGGCGAACACAGGCACGAAAACCTTCGCGGTCTTCTTCGTGTTCAAGGTAATTAAAGCGTATTTGCGGGTGTGCTTTAGGATCACTCGACAAAGCTTTAATAAAACCTCTACTTTTCGGTTTATTATGGCCAACATGCACTTGAAAACCATGACCTGCAAAGGCCTCTTTGCCGTCATAACGCATCGCAGCTGGTAAAAAGTGATATTGTATATCTGGCCATTCTACGCTTGGTTTAGAGCGAATAAATCCACAAGATTCAAAGTGATTAGTTGAACCTAATCCTTTCTTTGTTAAGATCCAACGAACACCAATCTGCAATTTACTCCACCAATCTAATTTGCCATTTAAGGTGATCGGCTGCTTACATTTAAATTGGAAGTAAAACTCAAGATGATCTTGCAAGTTTTCACCAACGCCAGGTAAGTCATGTATCAATTCAATACCGGCATCTTCAAGGACAGCTTTAGGACCAATACCTGATAGTTGCAGTATATGTGGCGAGCCAACAGGACCTGCTGATAAAACAACATCTTTATTAGCTACAACGTCAACTATTTTTCCGTTGCGTTCATAACGTACGCCAACTGCTTTTTTGCCATTAAGTAATACTTTATGTACTAAAGCATGAGTTATCACGGTTAAATTTGCACGTGCCATTGCTGGTCGTAAATAGGCATTAGCAGTTGAACTGCGCACTCCCTTTTTTACCGTCATGTGCATTGGCCCAAAGCCTTCTTGCTGAGTACCATTATAGTCACTGGTTGCACTATATCCGGCCTCAACACCTGCATCAACAAAGGCCTTATATAATGGGTTTTTCATTTGGTTGCCATTATTAACGCCGAGTGGTCCAGTTTTTCCACGATATTCATCACCGGCAAATGCCCATGTTTCTGCTTTTTTGAAATACGGTAAACAATGAGCGTAATCCCAGTTTTGGGCGCCGTTGTCTTGCCATTCATCAAAATCACGTGCGTGTCCACGAACATATACCATGCCATTGATTGAAGACGAGCCCCCTAATACTTTACCACGAGGGCAATGCATACGTCGGCCATCAAGATTAGGCTCTGGCTCTGTTTCAAACTGCCATGCATATTTCTTGGTATTCATCGGAATAGATAAAGCAGTAGGCATTTGAATAAAAATGCTTTTGTCACTGCCACCAGTCTCAAGTAACAAGACTTTACTCTTGCTGTCTTCACTTAAACGGTTCGCTAATACACAACCAGCAGAGCCGGCACCGACTATAATGTAATCATAATTATCACTGTTCATTTAACACTCAACTTTATTACTTTGGTTGCCAACATTTAATTTTGGCAACTATTCAAGGCTTAAGGACGCTAACTAAGCTTTAACTTTATTAAAACGGGCTGTCTAATGGCTGTAACCCAACATACACCGCTTTTATTTGCGTGTAATAATCGAGTGTTAGCAGACCATTTTCACGACCAACACCAGATTGCTTATAACCGCCAACAGGCATTTGGGCTGGAGAAGCACCAAAACTATTTATCCAACAAATTCCTGCCTCCATCTGATGGGTCACTCGGTGAGCACGAGTAATATCTTGTGTAAACACACCTGCGGCTAAACCAAAGTCAGTCGCATTTGCGCGTTTTATTACCTCGTCTTCGTCATCGAATGTTAATACAGACATCACTGGCCCAAAAATCTCTTCGCGGCAAATAGTCATTTGATCAGTACAGTCGGTAAAAATAGTAGGAGCGACAAAATAACCACCCGGTGCATTGTCTGGCTGAAGGGTTTTCCCGCCATGTAATAAGGTTGCCCCTTCACTAACGCCAAGCTTGATGTATTCCATCACTAAATTTAAATGCTTTAAAGAAATCAGTGCACCAAAATTAGTCTCTTCTACCATAGGGTCACCGGCAATTATATTTTGGCTAGTGCGCTGAAGTAACTTTTCAATAAAAACGGGATAAATAGATTTTTGAACGAATACGCGTGTGCCATTGGTACAAACTTCGCCTTGAGTATAAAAATTACCTAACATCGCTGCAGAAACCGCATTATCGACATCAGCATCATCAAAAATAATTAATGGCGACTTACCACCAAGCTCCATGGTGACATCTTTAAGCGTAGTAGCGGCTGCTGCCATCACTTTTTTACCGGTACCGACTTCTCCGGTAAAAGACACTTTGGCAATTTCTGTATGATGAGACAACCATGCACCTACCTCACCTGCCCCTTGAACGACATTAAATACGCCATTAGGAATACCTGCTTCTGTAAATATCTCTGCAAGTTTTAAAGCGCCTAAAGGTGTTTCTTCTGAAGGTTTAAAAATCATTGAATTACCACAGGCAAGCGCTGGTGCTGCTTTCCAACAAGCTATCTGTAGTGGGTAATTCCAAGCACCGATACCTGCGCAAATACCTAATGGCTCGCGACGTGTGTAATAAAAATCGCCATCTACCGACTGTTGATTACCTTCAACACCTGGTGCTAACCCAGCAAAGAATTCAATCGAATCTGCACCTGATGCTACATCAACGACTGAGGCTTCTTGCCATGGTTTACCTGTATCAAGTACTTCTACTTTAGCCAACTCATCGTTACGTTCTCGTAATAAGGCAACCGCTTTAAGTAAAATACGACTTCGCTCAATTGCGCTCATTGCAGACCAAGTGGCAAATCCACGTTGCGAGCTTGCAATTGCCTGCTGTTTAATTTTTTCGTCAGCAACTTCCACTTTATAGATAACTTTCCCTGTTGCTGGGTTAATAACTTCAAATGTTTCGCCGCTATCATTTGCCATGTAGGCACCATCGATAAAGTTTTTATAACATACTAATGACAAGATACTTCTCCATACTGCTTAAGCAGATCGACTATAAATTTTTTACAAAATTGCTCGGCTTGCCTGAACTCTTCTTCAGGGCTTGGGCTTAATGCACTACGTAACCAAAAACCGTCTATCATAGCTGCTGCCTGCTTAGTGGCGATGAGTGCTAAGTCGTCATTTAATAACTGACGAAAAGAAAAAAGTAGATTGCTGTGCAAGCGCTTGCTGTTGATATTTTGTAGCCTTGCCAATCCTGGTTCATGCATTGATTGCGCCCAGAAACTAAGCCAAGTTTTTGTTGCGGGTTTAGAACGTTGTAATTGAGTGAAATTAGCCTCAATAATCATCATAAGTCGATCGGCTGCCTCAAGATGTTGACCTCTAACACGTTCGAGTAGCGCTAACTTCAATTGTTCAAGCAAGTGTTTAACGGTTGCTTCTACTAATTGTTGCTTGCCACCAAAATAATGACTAATAATACCTGACGATAAGCCAGCGATCCGACTGATCGTTATTATTGTGGTGTTTTGTAAACCAAATTGTGCGACGGAATCTAAGGTAGCATCAATTAGCTGTTGTTTACGTAAAGGCTTCATTCCAATTTTAGGCACAGATATCTCGAATATTATTTTTAATTGAACGTTCAATTAATTATAATTCTAGCGGTTCTGAATGAAATTATCAAGTTACTGTTATTGTTCTAAAATGAAGGTGATTCTATAAAATCATTTTAAATCAATATAGTAAGTTACATATATGAGTATAAATATACTTTAAAACTTATAATAATGGTTAGTATACGAACTATATTTCAGGTTATAAATTGATGAGCGAGTGTAAATAAACCGCTGTTTTTTAATCAGCGCTAATAAATAGGGATAGATTAATTGGCTGTTTTTAATGAAATTTTAAAAATTTAACGCGAGAGTACTTGAATTTTCGCTGGGCCTTAGGCCAATCGACTGTTAACAAATATCATCAGTGATCGTACTTTAGGTGACTTACTCGTTTAAGCTAAGGAGAATGCCGCAATATGACGCTAATATAGAACGCTTAATTCAAAGCATTTGTTATTAGCGTCATACATTACGGCTGTAGAAATTATTAATCTAGATTGAGTGTGTTACTTACCCTCTAGATAGGCTAAACATTGGGCATTGTTACCACGAAAGATCACCCTTTCGGCCTTGAGACCTAACTGGTATTGATACATAGGATCATAGTATTCTTCAAGTAATGGCTTTAACCAATCTAAATGATAGTGCGTTAGACCTTTTTGCTGTTCAGTGAATGCCTTAGTTTGAAGTATCTGTAGTTGTGCATATCGTTCTGTACCTAAGCGTTTACGTACTTTAAATAAGCCGTGTGCTAAATATTCACTAAAGGCAATAAAACCTTGCTCTACGCCATAAGCTGTTTGATATTGCGCCGTCATCTTTATAATGTATTCTTGGAATATATGTTCAATACGGTAATCCAAACTTTCTTCAATGACTACAATTGGCGCTAATGTCATTGCTTGTCGCAAGCTTTCAGGTAAATGTACGCTACCAATTAATCGCCCTTCATCCTCTAAGATCAGCGGTTTATCTAAACTATAATTACCGGTAATGTATAATTCAGCCAATTTATTTTCAAAGTCTATCTGGCTGGGTTGTGCGGTAACAAAACCACCAAAACTTGAACCGCGATGACCTGCAACCCCCTCTAAATCAAGACTATTTCTACAATGAGCAAGAAAAGGCGTTTTACCACTGCCGGTATTACCAGCTAAGATAGTTAATGGATGTAGAGCAAGTTGCTCTAGCTCGTTGAGTAAAAATTGACGAAGTGATTTGTAACCTCCGATAAGCAAAGGATAATTAATACCTGATTCTTTTAACCAACGCTGCACCGTTTGAGAGCGTAAACCGCCACGAAAACAATATAAATAGCCTTGCGGGTTTTGCTGAACAAAATTTTGCCATTGTGCCAAGCGATTATCTTTACTTTGTCCACTAACGAGTTCATTACCCAGGTTAATGGCGGCCGCTTGCCCCTTTTTTTTGTAGCAGAGCCCGACTTCCGCCCGTTCATCATTATTCATTAGCGGAAAGTTAACAGACTGGTTAAAAGCGCCTTTTTCAAATTCAATCGGTGCGCGAACATCCATCAAAGGAATTTTATTGCGAATAATAGTGCGAAAGTCGCTACTGTCTAGTCGCTCTGTGGCAGCGGTGTTTATAGTCATTACAACAAACTCACTGTAGGCGAAGTTGCCGTCACTAGTTCACCAATAGGTTGAAGATTCAAACCATTTTCTTGGCATAAAGCTTCAAAGGCTAACTTACCTGATGGCTGAACAGCAACCAATAAACCACCGCTAGTTTGTGGATCACACAAAAGTGTTTTTTGTTTAGGAGTTAACGGGCCAACATGTTCCCCATAACTGGTAAAATTACGTTCACAGCCACCCGGTATACAGCCTTGGTCAATATAGTCATTAACAAAGTCAATGCAGGGTATTTGCTTAAAATCGATAATAGCAGCAACATTGCTACCCTGACACATTTCTAAAAGATGTCCTAGAAGTGCGAAACCGGTGACATCTGTCATTGCCGTGACAGTTTCTTGAGCTGCAAATTTTTGACCGATAATGTTTAAAGCTTTCATTTCTTGTGGCGCTAGGTGTGCATGTTCAGCTAATAATTTACCTTGCTTTTCAGCGGTAGTCATAATGCCAATACCTAACGGTTTAGTGAGATACAATAGATCGCCAACACCTGCGGTGTTATTACGTTTTATCTGCTCATTATTGATTAAACCGGTTACAGCTAAACCAAAGATGGGCTCAGGTGCATCAATAGAATGTCCACCTGCTAAGGGGATCCCTGCTTCAGCACAAATAGCTCTAGCGCCATCGAGTACTTGTTGAGCAATTTCAGGGGCTAAAATATTGACTGGCCAACCTAAAATAGCAATTGCCATTATCGGCTTACCACCCATAGCATAAATATCACTGATGGCATTACACGCTGCGATTTTACCAAAATCAGTGGGATCATCAACAATCGGCATAAAGAAATCTGTGGTTGAAATGACGCCTTGGCCATTGCCTATATCAAAAACAGCTGCATCATCTTTAGTGCTATTACCCACCAATAGTTCTTTATGTTCAGGCAATACCAGTGAAGATTTAAGCATTACATCGAGTACTGATGGAGAGATTTTGCAGCCACAACCGGCGCCGTGTGAGTATTGGGTCAAGCGAATTGGTGTCATAAGGATTCAATAAAGTAAAAGCAATAAGCTAATTTACAGTAATAATGGCATTGTTACACCTGTGTATTACGATATAGCTGTTGATGTGAAGATAAATATAGAAATTACGTTTAAAATTTGACCAGTTTGGCCATGTTATAACAACAAAATAGGCATTATTACCTATTTTGTTTAATAGATTACTTATTAGCTAAGTTGCCTTCACTTTACTTAATTCAATTAAGTTTAAGAAACAAGGCAAGCTTATAACACTATATTATTTACGCGCAACGATATGTACAGCACTCGTTGAACGCTCTAAAAATGCGCCTTCACAGTAAGCAAAGTAATATAACCATAGACGTTTAAATGTTTCATCATAACCAAACTGAGTAAGATCAGACCAAGAAACTAAAAACTTCTCACGCCAATGCGCTAGAGTTTGCGCATAATCTAGACCAATATCATCAAGCTGTTCAACAACAAGGCTACTATGTTTGGTAATATTATCTGAGAGTACATTTACCGAAGGTAAAAAACCTCCTGGGAAAATGTAACGCTGAATAAAGTCTACGTTACTTCTATAGTAATCAAAACGTTGGTCGACGATAGTGATTGACTGTATAAGTAATTTACCACCATTTTTCAATAAATCATTACATTGTTTAAAGAAGCTAGGTAAAAATTCATAACCAACGGCTTCAATCATCTCGATTGAAACGACTTTATCAAATGACCCTGTTAAATCGCGATAATCTTGTTTGAGTAAAGTGATCTTATCTTGCAACCCTAACTTCTCAATACGCGACTGGGCATAATTAAACTGTGCGTCAGAAATAGTTGTTGTCGTTACTTTACAGCCATAATTTTGTGCTGCATAGATAGCTAAACCGCCCCAACCTGTTCCTATTTCTAGTAAATGATCACTCTCGCACAAAGATAAACGCTGACAAATCGTTTCAAGTTTATGAAGTTGTGCTTCGTCTAATGTGGCATTTTTTGTTGGATAAATTGCAGAGGAATACATCATTTCTGGGTCAAGAAAACGCGTATATAATTCATTACCTAGGTCATAGTGAGCAAGAATATTTTTCTTTGAACCCGATTGAGTATTTCTATTTTGCCAATGCGTTATACTGTTCTTAAACTTATTTAACCATGACTTTTTCGACTCAAGGCTATCAGTTTCTTGTTGTGCTTTAGCAAAAATTCTTATGACATTAGTAAGGTTAGGACTGCTCCATTTTCCATCGATATAGGCTTCTGATACACCGATACTGCCTCCTTTAACAAAATCACGGTAAACACTTATATCATGTATATTAATCTTTCCTTTGAGCGGTGAACTTCCTGGTGTTTCAGGGAAAATGTTATGCTCTGTTCCTTCTACGACTTCTAATTCGCCATATGATAACTTCGAAAAGACAGAATGAACCATGTCACGACAACGCTTATCTATCCAATTGGCGGTCTGCAAAGTTCTAACACCTTCAATTTGTTCCATTTGGTACTCCTTAATCTTATTTTACAATTTATATATTAATTTGATTTTTGATAGCCAATAAAGGGTATCCGCTTAACGAACAATCTTACGGCTTGCCAGTAGATGCCCCAAACAACTTTTACTGTCATCACAGGAAGCTGGCACCAGATTGCCAATAAACTTTTCTTAGTGAATGGCTTTTTTTTCATAACAAGACTGGCGTCGAATAATTTACTTACTTCACCCGTCTCTTCATTAATTGTTTTGTTTTCAATTTTAACCAGTAACTTATCGTGTTCATATGACGGCGGCTTTACATGCCAAAAATATGTCATTGCCATATCCATAAAGGGTGAAACCTGAAATACTTTTTTACTGGTGTTAGCTGTTTTTGTATTGAGTAAATTCACTAAATAAAAATGTCTTTCATTCCAAGGAGTATTGCTAACCTCTGCTAACATTTGAGTACATTCATTTTTTTTGTTGTAACAAAAGTAAAAATTAGCCGGGCTAAAATATATGCCAAAACATCGAACTTGTACCAACATGACAATTCTAGCTATCTCATTATGACCATCTGATACAACGACTTTTTGTTTTATACGCTCTTTAAGAGAGGATAGTTCACCCTTGACATAATCTTTTTCAACAAAGCGTAAAGGATGAAACCACGAAAAACCAAAAATCCCCATACTGTTATTATTATTTTTTACATCATCAACGTCTATTGCAAGCATATACAAGGAGTAATCAAAACTATGCGCCTTAGGACTAAAGCGACGGTGAATTATATTACCTTGATAAATATTGCTTTTGTTGAATAGTTCAGACATTTTTAGCCTTTAACAGTAGCTGCTATATAACATTCAAATTTATTAGCCACTTCTACAGCACTTCTAACACCATCTTCATGAAAGCCATTATGCCAGTAAGCTCCGGCAAAGTGCGTATGATTGACACCACAAATGAGTGATCTACTTTTTTGAGCGCTGATTGAATCAGCAGAAAAAATAGGATGGTGGTAGGTAAATTCTCTTAATATTTTTTTCGGGTCAATATCTTCTTTCTGGTTTAATGTCACACAAAAGGTATGCTGACTTTCTATGCCTTGCAAAATATTCATATTGTAAGTAACGCTTGCTGCCTTAGAACGATCTTGACTAAGCTGGTAATTCCAACTTGCCCACGCTTTCTCGCGATCAGGTAAAAGTGTTTTGTCGGTATGTAAAATCACGGAATTGGCACTGTAAGGCATAGCAGATAGGATGCTACTTTCATTATCAGTTGCATCGTTTAACAAGGCAAGAGCTTCATCTGAATGGCAGGCAATAACAACTTCATCGAAGGTCTCACTAGCGCGATCATTAAAGTGCAAGTGAACTTTGTCGTTGCTACGTGTAATCCCTGAAATATCAGCATTAAGTATTATATTATCTTTAAATGGCATACATAATGGCGTTAAGTAACTTCTAGACCCTTTAGGAATAACGTACCACTGTGGCCTGTCAGCGATATTAAGTAAACCATGATTATGGAAGAATTGTACAAAAAACTTAAACTCAACATCTTCCATTTGCGCTAATGAACTTGACCAAATCGCAGCAGCCATAGGTAAAATATAATGCTCAGCAAAAAAGGCACTGAAATTATTATCTGTTAAAAATTTACCTAATGTTAACCCTACCTGATAATTATTGTACTGATAAATACTTTTACAAAGTTTATTGAAGCGTAATATTTCTTTAACCAGAAACCAAAATTTTGGATTAAATATATTTCTTCTTTGTGCAAATAAAGTATCTAAGTTGTGACCGTTGTATTCCAGACCTGTTTGACAGTTATGAACAGAAAAACTCATCTCAGTTGCTTGCTTACCGATACCAATCTCTGACAATAAAGCCAAGTAATTAGGATAAGTTTTATTATTAAAAACAATAAAACCGGTATCTATAGCAAAAGTTTCATTCGCAATTTCAACGTCTACTGTAGCGGTATGGCCACCAATTTTGTCATTTTTTTCAAAGACAGTTACCTTGTGCTTTTTTGAGAGTAAATAAGCCGCGGTTAAACCAGAGATACCAGAGCCAATAATAGCAATGTGCTTCATGCTTTTTATTTCCTTAAAATAATTGATTGCCAAAGAGATGCAGGTAAAAAAGAGAATAACTTTAAGGTCAACGTAAGCCTTTTTGGAAAGTGTAAATAATTAGCTCGGCGGTTAACACCTTTAATAATTCGTGTAGCGGCTTCTTCACTCGATAATAGAAACGGCATATCAAAGGTATTTTTTTCTGTTAAAGGCGTCTTGATAAATCCAGGATGTACCAATGTTACACCAATATTTGCAGCCACCAGATCAAGTCGTAAACTATTCGCTAAATAATCCATACCTGCTTTTGAGGCACCATATGCTTCACTTCTTGGGAAAGGGACGATTGTTGCACTTGAACTAACAAATACCACCTGCCCACCTTTGTTCGTGATCGGTAAGAAAAATTCTAAAAGAGCTCCTAGTGAGGATAAATTTGTTGAAATAATATCACTAAATAGTTTGCCATCGAAATGCTTAGCATCATCAATGTAACGGCAGTCGCCTGCATTTAAAATCATGATATCAATTTCTTTAATATCAACAGCAGCAGACTCTATTTGGGCTGGTTTGGTCATATCAAATACCAATGTTTTAAAAGCCTTACTGCACAGCTTATCTAATTTACTTTTATCACGTCCACAAGCAATAACATTGTCACCCTGCGCTAAATATTTTTCATATAAAGCGTGACCAATACCTGAAGTGGCGCCTGTGATTAAAACAGTACGAATTGCCATTACTTTGCCGCCTTTTGCTTAATTAATTTTACTAGTTTGCCTAAAACAGGTAATTGTTCATAAAGCATTGCGCCAAGGTCTAAGTAATCTCGGTGGTAAATAACTTTATCTTCATAACCTTTAATATGGGAATGCCCTATTACATTGATAAGATTACCTTTATTCAACTTGGGGTGTTGATATGACATCGTCCAATAAATAGCAGCTTGATCTTTTTCAGCAATAATATTAGTAATAACAAAATCACAAGTCGTTAGATTTTGATATAAATTTTGAAAATATTCAAATAAATTATCAAAGCCTTTAAGTTCATGGATAGGATCAATAAAAATGACATCACGATGATAAATTGTCGACAGAAGATCTAAGTTATCGGTAGAAAGAGTTTGATAAACATTAACAAAATTATTTAACCAAAACGGCGAAGTGGTTGCTGTATCGTGTGGGGCATTATTTTGCATTGCTGTTACCGTAATGGCATTAGCTAATCATAGACAGTTTGATTAGCTAAAATTATAATTAAGCCAGTTATACCTTATAGAAAGCGAGAGCTTTTAACCTAGCTTCTTTATGGTCAACAACTGGTGGCCAGTAAATATTTTTTTTGTTTTTTTCTATAAACAAATGCGGAAAGTGAATACTTTTATCTGGAACACTTCGCAACTCTGGCAGATACTTACGGATGAAAATGCCTTTTGGATCAAAACGTTCACTTTGTCTTATCGGGTTGAAAATTCTAAAGTATGGCTGTGCATCACAACCGGTACTTGCTGCCCATTGCCAACCACCATTATTAGAGGCTAAATCACCATCGATTAGCTGACTCATAAAATACTTTTCACCGAGACGCCAGTCGATTAATAGATGTTTAGTCAAGAAGCTTGCGACAACCATACGAAGCCGATTGTGCATCCAACCTGTTTGATTGAGTTGTCTCATGGCGGCGTCTACTAGCGGATATCCTGTTTTACCCTGACACCAGGCATCAAACAAACCTTTATCATAATGCCAATGTACGCCTTGGTACTTCTCATTAAAGCATTGGTGTTTAGATAGCCTCTGTTCATGAAACATTAAATTTCTATAAAATTCACGCCAAATGATTTCATTTAACCATGAAAACTCTTGGCTATCTGAAGCGATTAATATGTCTGGGTAGGCGTTAATTAAAGTTCTTAATACATACCTGGGACTAATGACACCTGCGGCTAAATAAGGTGACAAACCCGAGGTGCCCTTAATGGAAGGGATGTCCCTTTGATCGTGATAATCAGATATTTTTTCATTAAAGAAAGTTGGAAGAACATGTTTTTCAATGTCATCAACGAGTGGCCAACCAGAAGATATACTTGCATCAGAAATAGTATCTGCTGACGATTCTTTAACGGTACTAGTTGCTACTTTACCTAAATAATCAAAGCTATGTTGTTTAACATAAGTCAACCAGGCACGTTTAAAAGGAGTAAAAACCTTATACATCTGGTTAGATAAATTAAGAACTTTTCCCTTAGGCACAATAACATCTGCTTCAAATAGACTGAGCTTTATACCCAGTGCAACAATGGCTTCATCACGTTTTTGTTCATTAAATTCAACTTCACTGTTGGCTACAACCTCATTGATTTTTTCTTTTTCACAACGAGCTTGTAAATATGAAACCTGATCTTCAAAGGTAGCGGCATCAACTAATTCTAACTCAATACCAACTAACAAGAGCTCTTCGCGAAGTGCTATGGCATGGCGTTTTATAAAATCAATTTTAATAGCAGACCAATCATGCTGCTGCCATTGTTGTTCAGAGATGAAAAAAATCGCTTTAAGGGGAGCATTATCTTGATTGTTTTTTAAAAAATACTGTAATGCGGGATTATCATGACTTCTAAGATCATTGCGAAACCAAAGTAACAAATTTTATTCCTTTATCATTAACTGAAAGTAATTTTTTGCCCGTTTAACAAATTATATAATCATTGCTAATGGTTAAACAGCCAATGACTGATGCTTTATTATATAATGAATACAAGATTTTATAAAATAAACATCTGCCGTTTGACTTATTCTCTATTGTGTAAAGCCGATGACTTAATTAATTTGATGAACATTAATATGAATATCTTAACCTTAGTGCGTCGGGGTAAGGTGCTAAATAAGATTGATTTGTTAAATAATCTTTAGGGTGCTGTAATAGGTAATGCTTGATTAACGTTAAAGGAACAACTAATGGCACAAGTCCTTCACGATAAGCATCAATCTGATCACAAAACTCTTGTCGTTCATTAGCTTTGAGATGCTGTGAAAAATATCCTTGAATGTGGGCAAGAGTATTTGCGTGTTTTTTGCGTGTCGCTTTTATTTTTAGTGCTGTCATTAGCCCTAAAATATATTCGTCAGCCATATCAGCAAGTGGCATATCTGCTCTCGCTAACAATCGACCTAGATCTTTGTAAGCAATTAAATCATGGCTCATAACTGTGTACTTATACTGGCTATGAAACGTTGTTAATTTGTGTTTAGTTAGCCCTGTAGCAAGCAGATTTTGCCAATGTTTGAAGGCAAATACACGAGCGACAAAGTTTTCACGGAGCACCATATCGTTTAAGCGGCCATTTTCTTCACAAGGCAACAGTGGATTAACTTCCATAATAACTTTAGCAAACGCACCTATGCCGTCAGATGGTAACGCGTGACCACCTGGATTGTAAACTTTTACCCTTTCCATGCCACAACTGGGACTTTTAGCACAAAAGATATAACCACTTAAATCTTTGGTCGCTTTGGCCACTTTTTCACCGTAAAGCTGAAGTGCTTGTGTAACATCACCACTGCCATCAGGACGAGATACATGAATAACATCGTCCTTTTTTATTAAACGAATTGTCGGCCTTGGAATAGGTAAACCTATTGCGATTTCAGGACAAAATGATTTGTACGTTACATGATTACTAAATTCTTTTATACAAAAGGTCGAAGGTTTGTTACTGGCATCAAAGCGAACTTTCTCTCCAAGCAAACAAGCGCTAATGCCAATAAGTAAATCTTCTTTGTCAACCGAGTGAATCATATTTTTCCCTAAAATACTATAACATCTGCTTACTTAATAGATAAAGGAACCTATTGGATTCAGCAATTTATTAATACCCTGCGTAAAGTGCATAGCGTCATTAGCTACAGTATAACAAAGACAACCATTGCTTGAAATTGGATTATGAAGATGTTCGCCATCAAGCATAATAAAATCACCCTTTACATATTCACCCTTTTCATCATGAAAAGAACCTTCTAATAATAATGTTAACTCAAAACCTTTGTGGGTATGTTGAGGAACAGAGCCGCTTGGTTCCATGTGCAACAAACTAGTATGAATTTCATTTTCATCAAACTGTACACGTTTTCTTGCTAGTTTACCTATATGTGCTATTTTTCCCAACATCATATTATTCAATACGCTAGGTAATTGATAAGACTTATCTTTAAAATTAATTTTTTTTGTTTCAACTGGTTGCATAACATCAATTGCATCAGAATCTGTGATGCCATTAATCATGTCATCAAAATTTATCGTTAAGATACTTTCAGCAACTGAATCGCTACCACTATGAGTAATATTTGTAGCCGACTCGTCAAAATTCAATTCTGCTACTTGGTCTGTCAACAATGATATTTTCTGTTGACAAGTTGGACACATACTAGCGTGAATGGATATACCAGCAGACAAAGAAGCCGGTAAATCACCATTAACAAACGACTGTATTAACTCAAATTTTGGGTGATGTTTAATCATGATTTTCTCCTAACTGCACTTTGAGTTTTGCTAAAGCTAAACGCAAACGAGATTTTATAGTACCTAGAGGTAGATTTAGATGGTTTGCTAGTTGTTCTTGAGACATTTCCATAAAATAGAAACCTTTAACAACTTGCTGTTGCGCTTCTGGTAATTTTTCAATTACTGATAAAAGCTCTTTATTTTCAAGATGATCATCAAATGATTCTTCTTCACTTACTTGGCTTTCGGCTAATGGCCAAATGTCATCACTGAGATTGTCTTCTTTATTGCCCTTAATCTTACGTAACATATCAAAAGTTACATTTCGCATGACTGTATAAACCCAAGTCGTAGCAGCCCCTTTGTCTTTATCAAATAGATGGGCTTTGCGCCAAACATTACTCATGGTCTCTTGAACCACTTCGCTTGCTTGAGCTTCATTAGGGAATTTACCCCGGGCAATTCGTTGAATTTTAGGTGCAAAAAATTGAAACAAATCGGTGAATGCTTTTTTATCTCTTGTGCTTGCTACGTCGTTAAGCCACTGACAAAGCTGAGGATGATTAATTTTTTCTGTCATGTTACTAGATTTAACACTTGTCACTGTGCTTAGCAAGTTAGTTTGCATCACTTCTATCACCGTTTTATTATATTTAGATGCCTATACGGGTAAAGATGAATAAAGATCACTAAGTACTAAATATATTTATTTGTCTATAACAGATTGAACCAATTCTTTTGCCGCTACAAAATCATGGTCAATAACAAATGTAGCTTTAATGTCTAAATCTATTGGTAGCAACTCTAGCCATCTTGCAATAACCCAGCTTGGACGAGTGATTTCTTTTTGCTGATATAAATCATCTAAGTCCGGATTGTTCGTGAAAACGTTTGCTAAAGACTCTGACAATTCAGAGAGTGAAATATCGACTGAAGATTGTGACCAATGTTGAATTTGCTTTACATCACCAAAATATAATTTATCGCTATCTAAGGTTAGCGTATCAATTTCTACTAGCGATTTACACTTAACATCAATTTCTAATATTCCGTCATCGCCTTTATCAAAATTAATAATCTCTACCCAACTTCCCCACAGTGAATTTGAAAGATCATTATTGTTATTTTTTGACCATATAACGAAGCCACCATTTTTAGAAGCAATACCCACCATTTTTAAATAACGCGGTTCAAATATTCTTAACTTGGTGACTCCCTCAGGTAAAAGGAATATAGGCAAAGGAAAAACAGGTAGATTCATTGTAGTTATTTTCATATATTTATTACTTCTATTATCTTATTAATATATACGTTTATGCACACAAAATGATCACGATTACATAAAGATCACATAAGCAGAGGCGTAAAACATATATCTATGTAGTCTATGTATCTAAGGTAAACTACACCCAGTTAAGCCACTATTAATCTGAGCCGATAGAGATTACTTGTTCATTACTACCGTCATGGTTTGTTATACGTTAAAAAACAAGCAATCGATCACATAAAGGTAAGTAACAGGCAAAAAAAAGCCCCATAGGCTGGGGCACAAAAAGATGCATATAAATAGGTTATGCATCAAAAGGTAAAACTATGTCTTAGCCAGAGTCACTGTGCCGATAGAGGTTAACTATTATCGTAACGGTCAGTTATACGTTAATAGCCAGATAACCGATCACTTAAAGGTAAATAATAAGCAAAAAAAAGCCCCATAGGCTGGGGCGTAAAACTATGCATATAAATAGGTTATGCATTAAAGGGTTAAACTATGTATTACTCAGAGTCACTGTGCCGATAGAGGTTAACTTTTATCGTCATGGTCAGTTATACGTTAATGGCCAGATAGCCGATCACTTAAAGGTAAATAATAAGCAAAAAAAAGCCCCATAGGCCGGGCCGTAAAACTATGCATATAAATAGGTTATGCATCAAAGGGTAAAGCTATGTCAGAGTCAGAGTGCCGATAGAGGTTAGCTTTTATCGTCATGGTTGGTTAAACGTTAATTGCCAGATAACCGATCACTTGAAAGTAAATAATAAGCAAAAAAAAACCCCATAGGCTGGGGCGTAAACTATGCATATAAATAGGTTATGCATCAAAGGGTAAAACTATGTCTTAGTCAGAGTCACTATGTCGTGTCGATAAAGGTTCACCGTTATCGTTACCTTTAATTGTACGTTTATGACCAGATAATCGATCACTTCAAAGTAAATAATAAGCAAAAAAAAGCCCCATAGACTGGGGCGTAAAATCAACTAATTAGAAAATGTAATACGAACGATTAATCAAGAATTACTGTATCAATAACATGGATAACGCCATTAGTCGTATTAATATCTGTTATGACTACATTCGCACCACCAATGACCAGCGAGCCGCTTACAGCATCGATACCAACAGATATTTTGGTGTTAGATAATGTTGATAGTGTTTTACCATTAGCAGCATAGGCATCAACAGAACTCAAAGATACTTCACCAACCACATGAGTGAGTAAAACTTCAGTTAATGCTGTTTTATCAGCTAAGAGCGCATTTAATACATCACTATCAATTTTTTCAAATGCTGAATTTGTAGGAGCAAAAACTGTAAATATTTTAGTTTCATCTGCAAGAGTATCTACTAAATCAGCTGCGGTGAGCGCAATAACTAACGTAGAAAAATTATCAGGGTCAGCAAGAGCTACTTCAACAATTGAATTTGTTGGTGTATCACTTTCTGCTAGTGGCATAATTATGTTATCAATAACATGAATAACGCCATTATCAGCCATCACATCTGCAGTACTAACCTTAGCGCCGTTAACAAAAAGTGTTGAATTAGAAAATGACAAAGCAACATTATCGCCATTAGCCGCTTCAGCGGTGTTAGACGAAGATTGGGCTAACGTTATTGCGCCATCAGCTAATACTTTTCCTGGGATCACATGGTACAACAATATGTTAGACAACTGTTCAGTTGAAAGGTTTATCAGTGTATCAGCGGGTAATTTTGCAAATGCGGCATCAGAAGGAGCAAATACAGTAAAGTCGCTTTCTAGATCCGCCAATACAGTATCTAAACCTGTAGCTTGTAAAGCACCAACTAAAGTAGTGAAACTACCGTTTGCAATTGCTACATCGACTATGCTCATCGCTGGTGCAGGTACTTCGACATCACCAATGATAACCGCATCAATGACATGTATAATTCCGTTAGTAGTATATATATCTTTAATGATGATATTCGCACCACCAAAAGTCAGCATGTCCGTACTAGTATTTATGTTCAATGGAATCAATGCTGTTGAAGCTGTTTCAACCATAACACCATTAAGTGAGAATGCCGTAACTGAGTCGACCGCCATTTCAGGTATAACATGTTGCAGCAATATACGGCTTAATACTTCAGTATTATCAAGCAGTGTATTTATGGTTGCATCACCGATAAGGGCAAACGCCGCGTCTGTCGGTGCAAAAACAGTGAAATTAGCCGAATCATCTGCGAGTACTACATCCAATTCAGTTGCTTGTAAAGCGGCGACTAAAGTCGTGAAGTTACCGTTTGCTACCGCTGTTTCGACAATGTTACTTGTAGGTGTTACGATGTCTGAGGGTGGTAATAAAACAGCATCAATAACATGAATAATACCATTGTCTGTTTGAATATCAGCGATAATAACGGTTGCAGCGTTCACTAGCAATTCGTTATCTGGCGATAGAGATAAACCAACCGAGTCACCATTGACCATACTGACCGTAGTACCGGCTAAACTAATTGCCGTAGTGGCATCGACTTCTCCACTAATTACGTGGTAGGTAAGTATGTTAGATAATGTATCGGTATCGGCGAGTAAGGCATTTATAGTGTCGTCTCCCAATAAAGCAAATGCATCATCTGTGGGAGCAAAGACTGTAAAAGAACTGTTGGTGTCAGAGAGTGTCGCATCTAAACCTGTCGCTTGGAGTGCTGCAACTAACGTAGTAAAACTGCCGTTACTAATGGCAGCATCAACAATGGTTATTTTTTCTTTTTCTGGCTCTGTTGCTTTATCATCATTACAAGCTTGCAAAAAAAACACACTTATGATGGTTACTGTTAATAGTTTTAAATATTTCACTTGGCTTCCCTTATACGTTCATTGAGTTAATGTCATGTTAAATTACGCACAAAAAAAAGACAAAGATCACTATATTTGATAAAATATTAAATAATTTTTTGAATGATCTTATAAGATTAATACTTCGTATTAACTAAGTTATTCTAATCATTGGATATACCTATGAATTATCTTATTACCGGTGGAACTGGCCTCATTGGCCAAGCATTGATTAAATCTATAAATACGGACAAAAACACTGTTACGGTGTTAACTCGAAATATAAAATCTGCGAGTTTAGCCATAAACAAAAAAGTCCAGTTTATTGATAAACTCTTACTTACCAGTATAGAAAGTACTGATATTGTAATTAATCTAGCCGGCGAGCCTATTGCTGATAAGCGTTGGTCACCAGAGCAAAAAAATAGAATTTGTCAAAGCAGATGGGATATTACTGACGAAATAGCACAGTTAATTTCCATTGCAGAAAAACCACCAAGTTTACTTATTTCTGGCAGTGCAATTGGTGTATATGGTCGACAAAATAGTCAAGCCATTGATGAAACCTTTAAAGATTTTCATCAGGAATTTACTCATGAAGTCTGTGCAAAGTGGGAGGAAAAAGCGTTAATTGCTTGTTCAGAAAATACTAGAGTTGCTCTATTACGTACTGGGATAGTATTAGATAAAAGTTCTGGTGCCTTAGCTAAAATGTTATTACCGTTCAAATTAGGTGTTGGCGGGAAAATAAGTCAAGGCGATCAAGTTATGTCTTGGGTACACATTGACGATATGGTCTCTGCAATATTACATGTAATTGATAATGATAACTTATCAGGTCCAATAAACATGACATCTCCTAATGCGGTAACCAATGAAGTATTTTCAAAAGCTTTATCAAAATCACTTCATCGTCCTAGCCTTTTCACTACGCCAGCCCCACTACTTAAACTTATTTTTGGTGAAATGGCAGAGTTGTTGCTGTATGGACAAAATGTAGTACCACAAAAACTATTAAATAGCGGTTTCGTTTTTAAACATGATAAAATTGAAGCCGCTTTAACTGACCTACTACAATAACTTAATTAGATTGACAGCTTTGGTTTGTTGTTTCCTTATCAAAAAACAACGTTATTTCAGCAACTTGAAGGCCAAACTTAGACATTGCAGTTTTATTAAAGACCTTGTTTTCATCTAACTGATACATCCAATCATCCATAGTAACCTCCATTATCTCACCATCAAGGTTTAACGATAATGTATATTGAAACTGAAAAGCAAAACCTTGATGCTTGCCAATAGCCTCACCGACAACATCTTCTGCACCGCCAACATAACTTCCATCAGATAGTTTAGTCAATTGCCAATTACGATAGCTTACTTCGCCGTCATCAAAGTAAAATTTTTCTGCAAGTACTCCCTGTTCTTCTTGCCAACTTCCTTCAATTTCAACACAAAAGCGTCTCTTAACTTCGTTGGTATAATCTTGAACTATTCCCCAGGCAATAACTTTTCCATCAAAGTAAGATTTTATATCAAATGGTTTAGCTACTGGTTTGTATTCCTCTAGATCTACCGAACAGCTAGAAATAAATAAGCTTGTGGTAATAAAAGCTAAACTTCTTATATATTTATTCATCTTTGTTAATTCCTAATAATTCAAGCCTAAGCTTTGGTTCACTGGTATTTTTTGATAACCATATATCGAGAAAAAGTTGACTAAATTCTTGCTGTTCAATTTCACCGATAAGATCATTATTAAAATAAAAAGTACTTTTATTATTACTGACATATAAAGACAAACTATCGCCCTCTTTAATATCAGGCCATATTTTTTTAAGGGTAGGTAAATAGCGTTCAAAGTTTTTTCTTGGTACACCTAAATGCTGCCATTGCTCGACTGTTCGTTCAATTAAATCTTTACTTGAAATGTCAGTCAAATAGTTAATCTGGTATAACAATTTTTCATCTGTTAACTCAATAGGATATTTTCCAGAAGTTGTCAGTAATTTACTTTTGTACAGGTCCCAAAAAAGCACAGAAAAAGTTGTTTGACCGACAGGTATATAAACCCGCTCTGTAAGAATATTATTTAATGTGTCAGGCTTGATATCATCAGTCGCTAACACTTGAACGGTAATAAATTGTTGTAACATGGTGATAACGATCAATCGAGCATAAAATTTAAGCATAATTTACCTCTTGGGTAATAATTTTTGATTTCAAATAAAAAAACAAAATAAACAATGTCCCCCATACCAACGCTAAAATAGTATAAGTTATAAGCATAGAATAACCAAAATCGACCGCTGATAATTTGTTACCAGCAATGTAACTTAATGGTGATATTAGTCCTCCTACAACTAATTGCAGGAGCTTAGAAGAAGATAAAAATTGTAAGCTATGACAAATGGTGGCGGCAAAACTAGCCCATAACATCATCAGCCAAAAAGGAATATGAGCTCCTTCAATAAAAATGAAAATATTGAGCTGCTGTAATAATGAGTCAACACCAATACCAATAGCGCTGACCAACAAGATTAACAACAATTCTTTATAATTCTTAGATTGAAAAAACAAGTGGGCAAGCAGAAGTGTAAAGGCAAATGGAATGAAATTATTACCCCAATAAACCAAGCCAAACCATGAAACATTAAAACCAATTATATTAATCAACATATATTTATCAAATCAACCTTTTTTTTATATACGTATCAATAAGAGAATAAGATCTATCCACCTAGGTTTAGCGGCGCTTATATGGGATATCTTGTCTTATAAAAGCCAGCATTACCACCATTGCTAAAATTAAACGGAAATACATTTTTGCTTTGATCGTATAAGTTTTATTTCGCATAAGTAACATTCTGAAACTTATGATGATTACACTAGCGGTTATTACAGTTGCAATGTTCTGTGCCAACAGTTTAGAGAACGGTACCAACTAAATTCAATAGGGTAAAAATGCCCGATAGCAAACTAAAAGACTCACTTTATACCTTATACCCAAAGATCATTCTGAGCGGTAAGCTCTCCCGGTGAATCTCCGGTGTTAACGACACCAAAAGGTTCTATAAGCATTATTTTACATTCATCTTTTGCATGAGGTTTATGTTCAACGCCTTTTGGCACAACATACATCTCCCCCGCAAGAAGGTCGACTCTACCATCCCTAAAATCAATACTCATAGCACCTTCTACAACAAGGAAAACTTCGTCTGTGTCTGGATGCGAGTGCCAAGTAAATTCATTTTGAATTTTAGCTAATTTAAATTGGTAGTCATTCATTTGGGCAACCACTCTTGGTGACCATTGATCTGAAAAATGAGTAAACTTATTCAATAAATTTATCGGTGTTTTTAACATGTAATTCCTTAAAGGGAGAGTAATTTTTAATTTCCACTGAACAATAGCGTAAAGCGCCCTTGCTCTTTTAAAACACTAGATTCTAAAAACTACACTGTAATTGTACCCGTTAAGTACTGCACCGCTTTACCCGAGATATAAACTTTATCTCCCTTTATACGGCACATTATTTTTCCTCCTCGCTTAGAGGTTTGGTAAGCGAGGAGTTTGGGTTTGTTTAATTTTTTAGACCCTGGTATCAGAGTGTTGGTCTAAGTTTAGGTTTCCCACTGAACAATAGCGCTACACTGTAATTGTACCCGTTAAGTATTGTAACGCTTGGCCTGAAATATAAACTTTATCTTCTTCTATACGGCACATTAGTTTTCCTCCTCGCTTAGAGGCTTGATAAGCAATGAGGTCGGGATTATTTAACTTTTTAGACCAGTAAGGCGTTAATCCAGTATGAATTGAGCCCGTTACTGGGTCTTCATCACCACCATTTGCAGGCCAGAAGTAACGAGAGACAAAATCAAACTCTGTTGATGTTGATGTCACCACTACATCATAAGGAGCAAGCTGCTTTAATTCGTCACTATTGGCGATAACAGCGAGCACATCACTTTCATTTTCGTAAATAACAAAATACGCTTGGTCATTTAATAAGACGTCGATGGGATTAATCGACAAACCATTTAATAACGCCGCAGGAATTTCATTTACGACTGTAGGCTCTTTATTAGGAAAACACATTTGTATAAGGCCATCGGGTGTTTTTGTAACTGACAGATCGCCCACGGCCTTTGCGAAGAAGTTAATTTCTTTAACCGTGTTATCTTTCGCAAAAATAACGAATGAAGCCGCTAGCGTGGCATGCCCACAAAAATCAATTTCTGTTATCGGTGAAAACCATCGTATTTCATACGCTTGATTATTAATTTGTTTAACAAAGGCCGTTTCTGAAAGGTTATTTTCTATAGCAATAGACTGCATAAGCTCTGTAGTCAACCAGTCAGTGGTTATAATGACAGCCGCGGGGTTGCCTTTAAACGTCTCATCAGTGAATGCATCTATAACATTTATCTGTAGTTCCATTAAAAATAATACTCCAGTATGATCAATTTTTCAGTGTTTTTTTATCAATAATTGAGGCTTATTGACTAAAGCGATTGTTGCTGTGCTCGTTGGCTTATCTCAGTTTACAACGTGCGCAGTATAGTACTGCGCACTTGATTTTACATGTCAACAATTATAACGATATGCGTTTTTATCACACATCTAAAAACTAACCGTATTGATATCAACTTCTTTTACCTTACCGTATTTTTTTGCTTTTTCACCAATGATGTCAGCCTTACCTATAATGACTAACTGTAAGTTTTCTCTTGGAAAAACAGTTTTAACAATCTCATTTGCTTTGATGACATTTAGCGCATCAACATTTTTTTGAAAATCGTTAATAAAAGTATTATCAAGCTGTTGAACCCACATAGTAGCCAGTAAACCAGCCAGTTGACGACTTGTTTCATATTTTGGAGGGAATTGCCCTTTAACATAAGCTTTAGCAGATTCTAAGGTGTCTTGATCAATACCCTGCTCCCACAACCTGTCATAGGTTTTTAGCGCTAAATCGATGGCTTCAAAGGTTGTTTCATTTTTAGTGAAAGTAGATATAACAAACGTACCCGCGGTTGAGTAGCTATTAAATTGACTTCTCGCGCCATACGTTAAACCCGAATTAACACGTAATGCGTCATTTAACCACGAGGTAAATCTACCACCCAATATAGTATTGATCACTTTTATGGCAACCATATCAGGATGATTAGACGCTATGCCTTTACCACCTATGATAAAAGTACTTTCGTTAGCATCACTTTTATTAACAACCAATACGTTTGATTCTGCAGGTTCTTTAAAGCTCTTTAAATTAGGAGCACTTATATTTTTAGATGCCCAGTCTGAAAATAAGTCATTAATCTTTTTTTCCATACTTTTGCTATTAAAGTCGCCAACAACAATAAGTGCACTATTATTTGCTGAGTAGAACGCCTGGTAAAAAGTTTCTATTTGTTTAATAGAAAGCTTTTCGATGGTTGAAATATTGCCATCAGCCGGGTTTCCTAATGAGTGTTGTTGAAAATATAGCTGGTTAAATGCTCCGCCGATAATTTGCCCAGGTTGTTCCCTACTTTGTTTTAGATTTTCGAGGTGACGTTTTTTCTCTTTAACAAATTCTTCATTGTCAAAGCTTGGCGCTAATAAAATATCTCTAAATACTGGCAACAATCCATCAATATCTTTACTGGCAATAGATAAGCTTAACGTAGAGGACTCCATACCAACGCCGTTACTAAAGTTAGCCCCGTGAAAATCAAATAAATCTTCAATTTCTTTTTTTGATAATTTGTCGCTGCCAAAACCAAGCGCTGTACCCGTAAAGTTCGCTAAGCCATAATTGTCACCGTCATTAACTGCGCCAGCTTTAGTAACCACTTTAATATCGACTAAAGGGACTTCATGTTGTTCCATCAAATAAACGGTTAAGCCGTTTTTCAATGTCAGCTTTTGATAATCGGGTAAAGTAAATTCAGCGAATACTGGATGACTTAATATCATGATAAAGCTGCAAATAAATAAAAGGGAATGTTTCATCTATAAATCTCCTTCGCTGCTGTCTTGTTCAGCAGCTAAAATGCCAACCGTGCGGTTAGACTTTATTAAATAGGTACTCGCGACCCGCTTAATGTCTTCAACTGACACTTTGTTCATGTCTGAAATTGCCGTAAACATTTTCGAATAATCATCAAAAAACAACGCATATGTCCCTAACGTATTTGCTTTACCATTGATTGTGGAAAGCGTGCGATAAAAATCTACCTGAGCAATATTTTTGGTTTTGGTGAGCTCATGCTCAGTAACACTATTAACAATAATATTATTAATTTCTGCTACCATCGCTTGCTCAAGCACACTCGCTTTTACCGAACTGGTCGCGGTAGCGAAAACATAGAATAGATTGGGATCAAATGAATCCGGCATATAAGTAAAAACGCTTGTTGCTATTTGTTTATCGTCGACCAGACTTCTAGACAAACGAGAACTTTGGCCATCGCCCAAAATAGAGGCAAGCATTTTCAATGGATAATAATCTGCATGGCGGGTTTCTGGTACGTGAAAAGCAAATAATACATTGGCAGAGGTTGAAGACTCCTTTTGCACATAAGTTCGGCGTTCACCGAGTTGCTTAGGCTCAACAGTATGTACTTTTCTTGGGCTTGATTGTGCACTGATCGGTGCAAAATGTTTATTTGCGAGTTTTTTTACTTGCGCTAAGGTGACATCACCACTGATAACCACAACAGCATTGTTCGGTGCATAATATGTTTTGTGGTAGGCTTTGAGATCTTCAATCGACCAATTATCTATATCTGACTGATGACCGATAACTCCCCAACTGTAGGGATGTGCTCGAAAAGCGACGCCTTTTACTTCTTCATGCAGTTTACTGAAACTTGAATTTTCTAACCGAGTTGACCTTTCAGAGGTCACTACGCCACGTTCACTCTCTACCATAGCTTCATCAATAGCGAGGTTTTCAATACGATCGGCTTCTAAACTGAAAATTGTTTCTATTGCACTAACCGGGAACCAATTAGTATAAGCGGTAATGTTTTCGGAAGTGTAAGCGTTATTAGCTCCACCAGCAGCTTCCATTACACGGTCAAACTGTTTAGGGCCATATTTTTTTGCACCATTAAACATCATGTGTTCAAAAAAATGTGAAAGCCCTGTTATGCCCGGATATTCGTTTCTAGATCCTACTTTCCAGAATAAATACATGTTGGCATTAGGGATAGAATGATCTTCTAATACGATGATGGTCATACCGTTGTCTAAGGTAAAAGACTTAACATCTTCAAGCGTAGTTAAGGCATTTGCAGACAAGCTTACCAAGGCACAACAAAGTGCTAGGATTATTTTTTTCATGTTGTTTTCACTATTAACTTTAATTGTCATTGATTGTATTGAGAAAAAATAAATGTGCAAGCAACAAAGACGCGTCAAACGAAACTTGTTAATAAAATGTTGACTTTTACATTGATGATGACCGATTGATGTCATTTACTGGTAAAATTAATCATCCAAAAAATGACTGATATAGCGATTAATTTTAATGAAATATTCCCTTGAGAAAATAAAAAACTGCTAATCTTTCAATGAGCGGTTTTTCTAGTTTGACGAGATGAATACAGGCACGGAGTTACTTGCGCTATATTATTTTTATTTACAATAAATGCCAGCGCTGTGTTTTACTGTAAGCAACATTTTTTATATTTTTTGCCACTACCACAAGGACATCGATCGTTACGTCCAGCTATAGCTAATGAACTCACCGGTACGCTGTTCTCTAAAATTGTTTTTTCGTCATAAAGGATATTAGCTAATAGACCACCTTCAGCCATTAACGACTCAAATATATCATGGTCTTCACTTGGAAGTGTATCTAGCAGCTCTTCTTCAGAGTCATCATCAATCCATGCCTTTAACGTATCAACGACACTAAACTCTGCCTGAATAATACCAGACTCTATCAGCTTAGGTGCATCTCCCCTGTGCCAGGCTTTTACCTCAGATTTTTTAAAGCGGTCTTCATCAAATAAGTCTTTATCACATAATTCTACAAACTGATGTTTGAAATTATCAAGTTGATATTCAATACAAGAATCGGCTAATGCACTCATTAAAAAACTACTGATTGAATTAGGTAAAGCCAAAAAGGCTGCTAGCCAGCGAGTTACATGTTCACCTAATTCCGTCTTATCAATGACACCCACTTCGTATTGAGCAAACACCGCTTCAATAGCCGAAGCTTTGCAGTACATCGCTTGATGACCATCAACAATGTAATCAGACAATACTTGTGTATTACCGTCTGCCACATTATAAAATAAGGTTGGCGTTAATTCAGTAAGAGCATCTCCAAAAACCCCTTCAAGGGGGGTTAAAAAGGAATCACTGCGTGAGAATAGCTGCAGACATTTTGACAACGCGGGAACATATTTTAATTCTGCTAGTAATAAGGTGCCGAAAAATAAAATCGCCTGTTGTTCATCGGTAAGCGAAATATCATCGGTAATAAATTGATCGATGAGTCGCTCTAAATCAGGATAAAACACTGACCAATTCATTTTAACTGCTTCTAGCGCTTCTACAGGTAGTTCGTTGCCATGTGCCGTAGCGATTACCAATAAAGCTTGTTCTAAATTCATGTAAGTTCCGCGTTAAATAATCAATAATGGGTGGCAAATGCCAAGTGTTACATAATAAACACTTCCTATTGCCGTTACCAATGAAAGCACTAGATCTAATCAAATTTTCATTTAATATTTCAAATAGATCTAGTTTACTGCAACAAGCTATTATTTTTCGTCTAGTTGCTTACTGAGTTCACTTCGCCAATAACCTTGTTGACCAAGCGCTTTCCAAGCCTATTTTATCCAACTTAAAAAAGCAAAACTCAGCCAAATAACCCAAACCAACATAATACCCTTATAAAAAATGGTTGAGATACTCACCACAGATACTTGGGGTAACAAACCACTCGATTTATCTGAAAACCATTGCAGGTGGTTACCATATGAATAATTACCTTCAATACCCATACTAGGCGAACTCAACAGGCTGGCCGGAACCACAAGTAAAAGCGACACGATGGCGACAATCGATAACAGATACAATAAAACCTGCGATGCATTATATGAAAGTCGATTAATGTTTTTTGGTCGATAAGTACTAGCAGTGATAGCAGCAAACCACAGTGACATTAGCATCAACACTCCCCAATTACTTAAACTTAAGCCAAAGCCTAATATTATCCAACTCACGGTATTTAAGGGTGAAAAATTCACTCTTGAGACGAGTAAAGCTAATAAAATAAAAGCTAACAACTCGCCCCAATAAAGTACGGCTGACTCTAGTAGAGGACCTTTAGCAGAAAGTATCCAGCGCTGACTACTCAAATTAATAATACTAGTAATATTACTTACTGGTGCATGTTACCCAAAAGTAGTGACAAAAAAGGTGAGCCAACATTAACGTATGTTGGTTCACCCTTACTTTTGTTTTTGTTTATTATTTAAACCACAAAAACAATGTTGATAAAAAAAAGCGTTTAATCATTTATCAAACTCAACGAAGGACTTACGCTAGGATCACTAATTAAGCCACCCATAATAACTTGTTTGTTTTTTCAACAATAAACTACACTTAATTTACCTTCTTATAAGTGTGGTGATTGTTATGCCCAAGCCTCGTTCACAACAAATCAGTTTATCTGATACACCCTATTATCATGTTTGCAGTCAAACCGTTCGAAAAGCCTTTTTATGTGGTATTAATAAAGAAACCGGTGTCAGCTATGCG
>NZ_JACGUS010000062.1:0-2980 GCF_014076785.1 Colwellia sp. MB3u-55 | reverse complement strand
ACTACCTTTGAGTAGCAAGTAAAACTTGCCTGAAATTCACTCCTTTAATCAACATCTATAAAAATCGATAGGCAAAAGCTTACAAGATGCAGTACATGCATTATTGTTGACCAATGGATAGCTGTGTTTCAGAGCATTATCACTGCGTAGCATTATCATGGGTAGCATTATCATGGGTGGCATAGTAATTGTTTAGACCTAAATATTATCTTTCCTCATCATTTTAAATGACACTATGTTGAAAAGTATTTTTTTGTTCTTTACGCCAGCGACCAGGGCTTAAACCATAGTCTTTCTTAAAACGGTGAGCAAAGCTTGCACTATCGCCATAGCCTACGGTGTCAGCTATTTGATCAAGATTATATTGTGTATAACGAAGTAAGTAGCAAGCGTATTCTAGGCGAGTGTGAGTTAATAGTTTGATTGGTGTCATCCCCATTTCTTTCTTACATAAACGAAAGAAGTGCGGCTCAGACATATGCATTTCTGCAGCTAATTGCTTAACAGTCCACGGCAGTTGCAATTGCTTATTTACACGACGTATTAGAGAGTGAAATTTCTGTTGATGCTTTGTTAGTTGCTGCCCCATATTCAGTGTTTGCGCAATTTGATAAATTAAAACTTCGACTAAGCGCAATACAATATCTGATTGATACATACTCTCGCCGTGTTTGAATTCTCTAATAAGTGACATCGTTTGATAAAGCTTCTCTGCATTCGCACTGGAATAAACGGAAGGTTGAAGTTGATGAACAAACTTATATTCAGAACAATCATGAAGTAATAGCCAACACATATCCCAGTACTTCCCCGAAAGTTCATACAAAAAAGGGGTTCCTGCTGGCAGTAAAAGCACACTGCCGGGTTTAACTAAATATTCGTTGTTACCAAACTTGACCTTTCCCTCCCCTGCATGAGTAGAAATTAAGTAATGAACATGCCTATTGCTGTTTTCATTACCTAAACAAATTTCTCCTTTACCTGTTTTGCCTATTTGATATTCAGTTTGTAAATACGACAACCCCGCAATGGCTATGAAACTATCAGCTTGCCCTGGTAATTTATCAAAATTAATAAAATCCTCAATACAATCAGAATGAATATTTAAAATATCTTGCCACATAGAATCACCAAAATGATAGTTTTAAACATGATACATGACAATTTTACTTATGTTTTTTTTATCACTATATTTTATAATTCTATGCAATATTATAGTAACCCCTAATGACTAAAACCAATGCGTAACATCGAACCTTCATCATTAAAGCAAAGCATTAAATTAGCTTGGCCTATCTCTTTACAAAGCATATTGGTCACCATGCTAGGCATGAGTGACATAATGATGGTTGGCCATTTAGGCGATACGGCCGTTGCTTCTGTTGGGCTGGGTAACCGAATTCAATTTGTTTTTTTAATCATTTTAGCGGGACTCGCTTCAGGTGTTGGTACTTTATCTGCGCAACACTTTGGCGCGGGTCAAATTGGAGTGATTAGACAAATCATTGTTAAAACACTTGTTATTGCAGCAGGAATTTTATTGCCTATATTACTCATTACTTTCTTGTTTTCTGACAATATCATGGGTATTGCCACAACAGATCCCAGCGTTATAAAAGCAGGAACAAACTACCTTTGGCTGACCATGCCTAGCTTAATTTTTGTTGTCATTGTGATGATATTTGAAAACGCTTTAAGGGGGCTTGGGCAAGTAGTCTTCCCCATGTTAATTAGTACCATAGCTATTATTACCAATATTCTTTTAAACTATTGGTTAATCAAAGGTGGCTTAGGTATAGAGCCAATGGGTGTTATTGGCGCTGCGCTAGCAACACTAATTGCGCGAGCACTTCATGCTTTATTAATACTGGTCTACTTAGCAAAGGTTAAGCACAGTATTTTTCCAACAACGTTCTTTTGTGTTAGTTTTTATAACAAACAAGAGTGGACTAAATTACTCACCTTAGTTTGGCCTATGATGCTAAGTTTTGGCGTGTGGTCATTAGGCACTTTTGTATATCAACTGATATATGGACGTATTGGAACACAAGAACTTGCTGTAATGAGTCTATTAGCACCAATGGAAGGGTTATTGGTTTCATTCTTTTTTGGTTTTGCTTCTGCTTGCGCTATTTTAGTTGGGCAGCGCTTAGGTAGAAACGAATTTATAACGGCATGGGCTTTAGCAAAACATTACGCCATTAGTGCGCCAATTGTTACCTTCTTATTGGCCTTAATTTTACTTCAATGTGAGTCTTTAGTCTTTATGCCTTATATCAATTTGTCTCCAGAAACAATGGCATTGTCCCATGATGTTTTTATATTGATCACCTTTGGCACTTGCTTGAAAGTATTTAACTTAACTATGTCTATGGGGATATTACGCGCAGGTGGTGATAACAAATATTGCATGTTAATTGATATATCAGGCATGTGGGTTTTAAGCATTCCATTAACTTTGGTGGCGGCATTTTACTTTAAGTTACCACTATATTGGGTAGTTCTCATCTCTTACTCTGAAGAAATAACTAAAGCATTTATGTTTGTTTTCAGAATGAGAACGAAGCTTTGGTTAAACAACCTAACGGCTGAAAGTGTTGCCTAGTGAACCAATTCGATTAAGTTGCACACAGCTAAAACTTGAGTAACCAATGTATATTTCTAAGTTGTCATCAAACCAGAAAGTCGTAAAATCTACATTGCAGTCACTCACCTTTTCTAAAATTCAGATGAAATAGAGTATTAGTTCTATGGCAAAACGCCCCCTATAGCCATAGAATTAAAATTTATGTCAGCTTTAAGATCTGAAAGTGACGTTTAATATTTTGACTGCTCTTATTCCGCAATGCGCGCCCCAATGTCATTAACTTAAGGTTAATTTATGTATTTACAATAAGTTAGCTAATTGCTAACCTGTCTATGAATTAAAAACATAGAGAAATTACCAATGAGCTGTTCACCATTTAATTCAAATAGTACA
>NZ_JACGUS010000061.1:0-719 GCF_014076785.1 Colwellia sp. MB3u-55 | reverse complement strand
GCTATCATTGCCTGTGTTAGAAAAATGATTGTGATCTTAAATTCGATGGTGAGAGATGGTGTCTATTGGGACCCAAAAATGAATCAATAATTAAGAATTGACACCATAGTCACTTGTTATGTGGCAGTTTTACCGCTATAAATTTTATATACAAAAAACAACATTAGCAAAGCAAACAAGTTTAAACCTAAGCCAGTTGGATTACTAAATGTTTGCTGTAAACCACTGTCGTTTCGCAAAAAATAATGAACTGGGAATGCAAAACTCGCAACAAACTTAACACTAAAGGATTCACTGTATATGAAAACCAATTGAATAAAATAAAACACTGTTAGTAACCTTTTAGCCATTTGAGGAAATTTACCCAAAAAACAAAATATAGCTCCAACTAAACCAACAGTTAAAAATAAGATATGTAACACACCAAGTTGACCATTCAAGAATGAAGTATAAAGCTCCCAACCACTTAAGATGAAGGTCACTAAGCCAAGTAAATAAAATTTCAAATGAACCACAAATACCTCTTTTAATTCACCAAACCTGAAAGCCACATAACGCCCAATTAACGGGCTAAAAATAGCGGGCTAAAATGGTAGCGAAGCGAACAGCCCGCTGTTTTTAGTCCTTGTTGAATTTCTTGTTATATATACCTACACAAATATTCTTGAAATTAGTTCTGTAGATTGAAAGATAATGATCGCTACACCAGCATACCCAAG
>NZ_JACGUS010000060.1:0-1828 GCF_014076785.1 Colwellia sp. MB3u-55 | reverse complement strand
ACCCATAAACAAAAAACTCTATAAAGGCATCAATTATGATCCATTTTAATAATCTAAAAAAGGCTCGACCTAAACCTTCTGCTACTTCTTCCATAGTTGATACAATCCTTTAGGCATATAACGCCTCACTAAGAGGCAAATAATAGTTGGTTAAAATAAGCGACGAAGGAGCAAAAACCAACTGTTATTTGTCCTTTTAAGTGACTTGTTATGTGTATGAAAACCTATCCTTTATTTAGACCAAGATCGATATACGCAATTATGTAACCATATTCTTTGTCACTTAGTTTATTGTTGCCATGTAACTCTTTAGCATAATCAAAAGACCAAGGCTTACCGTTTGGCGATAAAGGAATACTTAAATCTATTTTAAACAAGGATTCATCAATAACTTTATGACCCTTGGCTACAGCCTTTTTAGCACAATAACTCAAAATATACTCAACAGCATATTTATCGACTGATGGCTCCCAAGTATATTCGGTTTCACACGCAGTTTTGTATTCACCGTCAGCAGTGATGTACTCAAGTTTTCCTTGAGTGCTGCAAGAAGCTAATACTAAAACTAGTGATAATGAAATTAATAGTCGCAATTTGATACTAACCTTGTGATACACATAACGCCACGTTAAGCGGCAAAAAATTGTTGGCTAAAATTGTGAACGGAGTGAAACAGCCAACTGTTTTTTGTCCGTTTGAACGTCTTGTTAGCTTTCTTTTACCCAACTAGGTTTTGGTTCGACTGACGCTTTTTTTGAAAGGTATGTTTTACCTGCTGAATCAATAACTTGCGCCATAAGCTTGTGCCACACTTTGCTATATTTTTCCATTTTATCGTATGTTACAAGATACGAAAGTGGAGCATCTCCCTCTGAGAGTTTTTGCCCATTTATACCATCTTTTAAAATTAGGTATGACTCCCCGTATCCTTTAGGTATTTTTAAAGCAACATGACTTAAAAATATTGGTCGTCTGCCAATATTAGCAACACGAATAACACCAACCATTTCTTGTGTATCGGTAGTCGTCATCTCCCAGCTTAACTCTACTTTTACACTTGGTTTATCACGCAAGTAATTTAATAAACCTAATGTAAAACCAGAAACGCCAGTAACCAAAGCTATGACTGTTGCAATATCGTTGATTAATGCCAAAGACTTCTCCTGAAAGCTAACGCCTTACTAAGCGGCGCGAAATAGTTGGCTAAAATTGCGAGGAACGAAGCTAGCCAACTGTTTAGCGTCCGTTTGAGTAACTTGTTAAGTGCCTATGCCATCTACATTTTTGGGTTTTACCTTGAAAGTTGCCTCTAAAGCACGAATGCATACCCACACACTAAATACAGCAATAATTAGTTGAAAACCACTTAAACTTTTTTCAGCAATGCCTATCGATATAGTTGAGTAACCAGAATATATAATTAACAATAAAAGCAAAAACGCAGCAACTTTTGATTGCCATTTAATCAGAGAAAAAACAATAACAGCGTAAAACGCAACGTCGACTATTAAAGCAATAATACTTTCAAGTGATACACCGTATACAAATATGCTTAGTATTTGACTAATAGCAACAATCATTGCTATCCAAACACTACATTCTTTAATCAGTGAAGTCGCACCACTTGGTGATTCTATTTTAGAAAATAGTCCTATTTTATTTTGCTCTTGGCTCAATTTAATACTCCATAGTTGAGAGGCATTTAACGCCACATTAAGCGGCAAAAAATTGTTGGCTAAAATGTTGAACGAAGTGAAAACAGCCAACTGTTTTTTGTCCGTTTGAATGCCTTGTTATGCGATTTTTACATTACCACAAACCGCACAAT
>NZ_JACGUS010000059.1:0-343 GCF_014076785.1 Colwellia sp. MB3u-55 | reverse complement strand
CGGCAAAAAATTGTTGGCTAAAATGTTGAACGAAGTGAAAACAGCCAACTGTTTTTTGTCCGTTTGAATGCCTTGTTATGCGATTTTTACATTACCACAAACCGCACAATTTATATAAATATTAGCGACATAAAATACACATTTAAAAAACTCACAGCATTGCGACACACTAAACCGTGAATTTTGAGCCACAAATCAAAAGTGAATTTACCACTTACCTGCTTTGGCGAAAAACTATTTAACCAAAAACTGAAATAGATTTAATTACGCGTAAATAACTAGGGTAAAGAAAAGGCAACTACCACAATTACATTTAATCGAATTCGCAATGCCGCATAACGCC
>NZ_JACGUS010000058.1:0-20911 GCF_014076785.1 Colwellia sp. MB3u-55 | reverse complement strand
TAAAGGTACTTGTTGCCTCGAAAGAAAAGCGGTAATCATCAAGTGTTATTGGCTAGATATTCGTAAACAACATGCACATAACCTAAACAATCTAAGTATAGATAATTAAGGTTGAATGACTATATATGGCTAGCTGCGGTAGGTTTTGTGTTGATACTAACTTATTCCGTTTTGCGCACAAAACGACCAAAAATACTCCCATGATTTACTGTTGCTAACTTCCGCAAAGTGGCCAGCCTGTGTAAAAACTCATTGTTGTTTGTATAAATTTTAAAATACGTTTTACAGCTTAGTTTGTTTATTTTGGATGAGAGTCGAATTTAAAATAAAAAGATAAGGTTAGAGCCTTATATCTTGGCCTTTATGGCGTTCATTAACCCTTCAATACCCATTATGTTTAACATTCGCTTGAAATTATGAGCCAGAACATGGAGATTCATTTCGGTTCGAACGTTTTAAATCGACGAGTGAGTAAATGCGTCATTCCCATCCAACACTTAATCGTACCGAACGGATGCTCGACACTCTATTTTCTAATTAGCATCAAGTCTTGCCGTTTTTTCATTAACTTATCCATATTGTCTATTCTGTCTTGATGCTCCCATCGAGTTATCTTTCTTGGTGTTGCACTTTTGGTACATTGTGGCTGCAAGCTACACTGTCGGCAATCTTTGACTCTAGCTCGATAATGCATCAAATATAAATCAAGATCTTTTGTCATGGTTTTACCTGGCATTCACTGACTGTTGTTGGGACAAATATAAACGTCTTTTTCTTTATCATAGGTAAATTTAGAACGATTAAAGATGCCTTTTTTATCGCTACCTGAGGTATCTCCCTTTGGTACAAGTGTTGTCATACCGGCATCTTGTGTGTCTTTGATATCTTAGCCGCTGAAGTAACCCTTATCTGCGATAACGGTTAGGTCTTTTCTTTTTAGCGTGTGTTGAGCTAAAACCGCTGTAGGACAGAGTTGGCCTGGGTCAGTGGTATTGGTCACTTCATGTGCAACGATGAGATGATGCTTGGCATCAACAGCACTTTGAATGTTGTAGCTGACCACTCTCGTTATACCTTGAGTTTTCATCAACCTTGAATCAGGATCAGTGGTTGATATTTGTTTTTCTGGGTGGTCTTTGACTTCTTTTTCTAGTATTTTTAATTCAGCGAGTTTTTGTTTTAAATTCCTAATAGTTTCTTGCGTAGCCTTTATTTTTTGGTGGCTATGCTGCTCTTAATCAGGTCTGTCTAGTTTTTCTAAATAGTTACTAATATGTTTTTCAACTCGCTCAATATGAAAGCCCATTTTCTTTGGGGTGTAATTGTTATCTTTGTTGTTGCTCGCTTTAAATTTACTGCCATCAATAGCAATCTCGCCTTCATCAAACATATGAAGTTGTCTACATAGCTGAACGAATGTACGGCAAACATGCTTAATTCCCTTAGCATTATTTTTCCTAAAGTCAGCAATGGTTTTAAAATCTGGAGCAAGTCGTTCAAGTAACTACATGAGTTCAATATTTCTATTCGCTTCAACTTCTAATCTTTTAGAGGATTGGACTCGATTAAGATAACCATAGAGATAGAGTTTTAACATGACAGCAGGGTGATACTTAGGACGGCCAGTAGACTTAATGATCATGCCCGCGAAACCTAACGCTGCTAAATCCAATGCCTCAATAAACACATCAATAACTCTGACAGTATTTTCAGCAATAACAAAGTCATTGAGAGATTCTGGAAAGAGTGTAGATTGGGAGCGGTTAACACCTTTAATAAAGCCTGATATGACACTTACCAACAAGAATTAAAATACTGATAATTATAGTAAAAGTGTGTGTTTTGTGGGTAAGGTTAAGACCGATTGATCATAACTAATAGGTGGTTATACGAATAAGTGATCAAAAGGTTTTCACACAGTCTGTGGCAGACTGTGAATATAATAAAAATTATTCAATCTCATTTAGTATCTGAAAATCTAATTAGTCATGTCTATTCATACTACCAACTAATTCGGGTAATTAAACTGGCTAGCTAAACTAGATACGAGCAGATAAAAGCGTTTTCGTTTTTATTATTTTTAGTGAGTAGATAGATTAAAAATGCTTCTCAGAGGATGTAAGATTTTTCATCCTCTGAGAAGCATTTAGGTAGATTTTTATCGGATGAAACGTAAGAATTTAAGTTTCCATTTTGAATAAGGTGCGAAGCGTACCGGGATATCTTTAATAAAAGGGCGTTTAAGTACTGACTTTAGATGACTAAAATTATCAAAGCCGGCTTTACCACTATATTGGCCAATACCGCTAGGACCAATGCCACCAAAAGGTAAGTCAGGTACTGCATTAAACATGATGACATCATTAATACATTGACTCCCCGAACTTATTTCATCTACCCATTGTGCTAATTGCTCGTTGTTACGGCTAAAGATATAAGCAGAAAGTGGTTTTTCTCTTTGTTTGATAAATGATTTTGCTTGATCAAAATCTTCAATAGTGACGATAGGTAAAATGGCGCCAAAAATTTCTTCTGTCATTAAAGGACTATCCAAAGCGGGATTAATGATAATAGTTGGCGCTATATAGCAGCTTTCAATATCGCTTTCACCGCCAACCATAATTTTACCATCGTTAAAATAAGCGGCTATACGCTGACAATGGCGCTGGTTAATTATACGGCCATAGCTATCGCTATTTTTTGGGTTTTCACCAAACATAGCGGTTATTTGAGCTTTCAACGCTAGTGTTAATGGCTCAACTAGGTTTTCTTTTACTAATAGATAATCAGGTGCTATACAGGTTTGCCCTGCATTCATCCACTTGCCCCAAGCAATACGCTGTGCTGTTATTGTTAAATCTGCACTTTCATCGACGTAAACAGGACTTTTGCCGCCAAGTTCTAATGTCACCGGCGTTAAGTGCTTTGCGGCTGCGGCCATGACAATACGAGCGACTTGACCATTGCCAGTATACATAATGTGATCAAAGTTTAAGGTAAGTAATGCGGTTGTTTCTGCAACACCGCCTTCAACCACACTAACGGCGTTATTATCTAAATACTTAGGAATAAGTTGGCCAATAAGTTCAGAAATAGCAGGAGCAAGCTCCGAAGGCTTGATGATGGCACAATTACCGGCAGCAATAACGGCAATTAAAGGGGCCAATACTAATTGTAAAGGATAATTCCATGCGCCAATAATTAATACAGTGCCTTGTGGCTCGGGTGTAATAAATGATTTCCCCGGTTGTACCACTATGGGTGTGCTAACGCGAGTTGGTTTAGCCCATTTATTGAGGTGTTTGCACGTGTGGTCAACATCACTGGTTATGTATGATATTTCAGTGATCCAAGCTTCTAGAGTCGGTTTTGCAAGGTCATCTTGTAAAGCCTGTAAAATAGCTTTTTCGTTTTCAATAACAAGTTTTTTTATTGCTTGTAGTTGCTGTTTACGCCATGAAATATCTCGAGTGACATTAGTATCAAAATACTGACTGTGTTTTGTGAGTAATGCTTGGTAGGGCATAATTAAACCTTATTGTTGTTATTGAGTCTTATAGTTTTATTGGTACGACCAGATATAAAAACAAATTTACAACAATCACAACTGATCTACAAAACAATCAGAAAATTATCTGTTAAGCGGTAAGTGCTAAACTTTTTAAGTTCATCGCATAACCAATGACTCGGCTAACGATAGCTTGAATGTTATCGGTATCTAATTGCTCAACAGGTACATTGATATTACGGTATTCTATTTGCGTAAAGACCGTCGCAATAATATCAGCATCGATATGTGGGTCATGAGCATTAAAAAATTCGCATAGCTTGATAATGGGTTTTAACGAGGCCGCACGGTGTATCTCAGCTAAAGGGGCTAATTTACGGTTTACGCGTACTTCGGTAAAGAGTAATTGTTGAACAGCGAGCTCTTCGGGTGAGTCGATTATTCTTTTTACTAAGTATTGGGTCGCCATTGTGGCAAGTTTATTACGTAAATTTTCTTTTTCACTTATTTTACGTAGACTTGTTTTATTTACATTGGCGAGTAGTTCAACGGCAGGCTGCCAAGCTAAGCTTGTTTTTGAGGTGATTTGTGAAGAACACAGGGTAAATGCTTGATGAACTAACTCTTGTATATCTTTAAAATAATAGGTGGTAAGAGAGAGTTGGATATTCGCATGACTAGCGATGGCTCGATGAGTCGTGCCTTTTATTCCATTTTTTGCTAATACTTCAATGGCAGATTGTAATATCAGTAAACGTGTTTGTTCACCTTTGCTCCGTCTTTTTACCGTGGGGGTTTCCTTAGTCGAAAACATATTATTTTGTCATATAATTATAGTTAACATGAAGTTAACTTATTTTTGATGCTATTTCAATCTAGGCAAGAAAATTATCAGCATTTATTTGTTACAAAAAGTAATAGGTGAGCACTAGAGTTATAAAGCTTGTGAATAAATTAACGATAAAAAAAATGAGTCCAACACGGTTGTTGGACTCATTTATGATAAGGATACTGCTTTAAAAATATTGATACCTACATCCTTGTAGGCGATTTCGATGGTGTGTTGATAAATTAATGACTAGCGGACTGAGCTCTTAATTCGTCAGAGTCAAAGTCATCTACATTGATAGCGACTTTTCTGCCCAATTCAGCCTTGCATAACAACTCAGCTTCTACAGCATTAATGGCATTTACGGCTAAGCCTTTTTTAGCAACTTCATCGAGGGCATAAAAAGGGAGATCTTCACCAATAGCCTGACAAACTTTCTTAAATATTGGCTCACAAGCAATAATGTCATCTAGTGTTTGCTCAAGTTGACCTAAAACATTTTCTGGATCTCGGCTTAAATATTGACCTTGTCCTAAGCGCTCTCGAGCTTTACCAGGTGTTTGTAATATCTGTGCCACTTTATGGTCGGTAATATCAGAAGGTTTTTTCAACCATTTGCCCACAGGAAAGATCATCGCTCTTAGGAACAGTGCCACTATCTTATTAGGAAAGTTGCTGATCAATGCGTCAATAGCTTGCTGTGTTTCATACAAGCTATCTTCAAGTGCCCATTGTACAAGGGGTAGGTCATCTTGCTGACGGCCTTCGTCGTTATAACGCTTTAAGGTTGCCGAAGACAAATACAAATGGCTAAGTACATCACCTAAACGCGCCGAAATTCTCTCTTTGCGCTTCAAATCGCCACCCAGTGTCAGCATCGATATGTCTGATAGCATAGCTAAGTTACTACTAAAACGAGTAAGCAATTGATAATAACGAGAGGTTTCATCTCGAAAAGGTACTTTTAAAATTCTTGCGCCCGTTAATGAAAACCAAAGGCTGCGGACAACATTGCTAATGGCAAAGCCAATATGGCCAAACAAGGCGTGATCGAATTCTTTTAATGCAATAACATCATCAGTTTGGTTTGCTGCGGCTAATTCCGCTAAAACGTATGGATGACAACGAATAGCTCCCTGTCCGTAAATAATTAAACTACGTGTTAGAATATTTGCGCCTTCAACGGTTATTGCAATCGGAGCACCTTGATAGGCACGAGCAAGGTAGTTACCTTCGCCCATACAAATACCTTTACCGCCGTGAATGTCCATTGCATCGTTAACACAAACACGCATCTTCTCAGTTAAATGATATTTTATAATGGCTGAAATTACCGAAGGTTTCTCGCCTAAATCGATAGCCCCTGTAGACATGGTTGTTACCGCATCCATTAAATAAGCATTGCCACCAATGCGAGCAAGGGGTTCTTCAATACCTTCCATTTTACCGATAGGGATCTTGAACTGACGACGAATTCTACTGTAAGCACCTGTAGCAAGTGCAAGTGACTTTATACCACCAGCACTATTAGAAGGGAGTGTAATAGCACGCCCAACAGACAAACACTCCATAAGCATACGCCAGCCTTGACCTGCCATTTCTGCGCCGCCAATAATATAGTCAAGCGGTACAAAGACACCATTACCTTGTGTTGGACCATTTTGAAAAGGAACATTAAGCGGGAAATGACGACGGCCAGTGATAACACCCTCTAAGTCTGTAGGGATCAATGCACAGGTAATGCCTAAATCAACCGTTTCACCTAGTAAGTGATCAGGGTCTTTTAGTTTAAAAGCTAAGCCCAGTACTGTGGCAATGGGCGCTAGCGTAATGTAACGTTTGTCCCAAGTTAATCTCATACCAAGCACTTCTTTACCTTCAAACTCACCGTGACAAATAATGCCTTCATCGGGGATCGCACCAGCATCTGAACCGGCTTCCGGACTGGTCAATGCAAAGCAGGGAATTTCATCACCAACCGCTAAACGAGGAAGGTAATGGTCTTGCTGCTCTTTTGTGCCGTAAAGTTGTAATAACTCACCTGGGCCTAAAGAATTAGGAACTCCAACGGTGCTTGCTAGTACGGCACTCACCCCTGATAATTTTTGTAAAACTCGTGACTGTGCATAGGCACAAAACTCTAAGCCGCCGTATTTCTTTTTGATAATCATTGCAAAGAATTTATTATCTTTCAAAAACTGCCAAACTTCTGGTGATAAATCAGCATCGACATGAGTCGTTTGCCAATCATTGGTCATCTTACAAACTTCTTCTACGGGACCATTTAAAAAACTTTGCTCTTCAACACTTAAGCGGGGTGTTTCATAGTTATGCAGTTTTTTCCAATCAGGATTACCACGAAATAGCTCTGCTTCAAACCATGTAGTACCAGCGTCGATAGCCTCTTGCTCAGTTCTCGACATTTGCGGCATGATAGATCTGAACACTTTTAGTAAAGGGTGAGTAATATACTGCTTTCTAAAGTCAGATATATTCAAGGGCAATGCAATGATTGCAAATATTATCCAACTGAAAAATGACAGTGCATCAAAGATAGTACCTACCGCCATTAATGCGGCAAAACTTAAGGTGAAAGTTGAAAGCGCAGCACGAGTGTATGCCATTAAGCCGGTTAAAATAACGGCATAAATGAACCATGTAAATTGTTCCATTAATTTTCCTTTTTAAAAATAAAAACCTAAAGATAAAAATAAAGAGGTCTGACCATGTATTTAGCTTAAATCTATGTACAATAAATTACAAATATATTTATCGTTGTAATCTTATTTATAGGATAATAACGTTAATTATCTATTCGGAAATTAATTTATGTGTGAATTACTGGCAATGAGTGCGAACGTCCCCACTGACATTTGCTTTAGCTTTAGTGGTTTAATGCAGCGTGGTGGTAATACTGGGCCGCATAAGGATGGTTGGGGCATTACTTTTTATGAGGGTAAAGGCTGTCGAAGTTTTAAAGACCCTTTACCAAGTTCACAATCACCGATTGCCGAGTTAGTCACCAATTATCCAATAAAAAGTGAAGCGGTTATTTGTCATATTCGACAAGCAAACTCTGGCGGTATTTCTTTGGAGAATACTCATCCTTTTACCCGTCAAATGTGGGGAAGAAATTGGACTTATGCACATAATGGACAATTGAAGAATGTCCAGGTTGAGCTGCCTGTTAAATTACACATTCCTGTTGGGGCTACCGACAGCGAACACGCGTTCTGTTGGATCTTAGACAAACTTCATTTTAAGTTTGCGGATAAAGAACCAGCAGCAACGGTGTTGTTTAAATTTATTGCCGAGTTGAGTGTCAAAATAAATTCGTTGGGTGTTTTTAATGTCAACATCACCAATGGTCAGTATTTATTTGCTTACTGTGCAAATAACCTACATTGGATAACACGTAGAGCGCCATTTGGTAAAGCTAGCTTGATTGATGCTGAAGTAGTCATTAATTTCACTGAAGAAACCACTGAAAGTGATGTAGTTACGGTTATTGCCACTCAGCCATTAACGGATAATGAAACTTGGCACAAAATGACAAAAGGGCAGTGGCACTTATTTTGTCTGGGTGAGTCTATTGCTTCAGGGCAAGAAGTGTTGAAGATTGAACATTAATGTTCTTCAAGTGAAGTCAATTGTGCATCAAACTGTTCAACGTCAGATTTTATTTGTTGTATTTTAACCAGCAAGTAATTTAACTCTGGGGCGAACCAAGCGTAGGTGATTTTTTTCTTTTCAATGACTTCTCTTTTTAATCTAACTGCTTTTATCATACCAAAAGGCAGCATTAATTCATCTTCACCATCATACTGGTAAACGTAATTTTTAACTTTACCTGAATGATTCATCACCGGATACACAAAAAGTTTTTGCTCTGGATTTTTAATTAAATTTAAACGATTCTGCAAGTGATAGCTGAGTGAGTCTTGAATATTGACAGGAAAATCAATATTAAGCTCTGTCTTGTCTTTGAGGTTTTTCGCAATATTATTCTCAATATTGAACTGCCAAGCATATTCCTTATCAGGTCCGGTGCCGTACCTTTGAAAATTATATTGCTGAGGTGTCACCTTATGGTGATCGAGTTTAACGAGTGATACTTCTTGACGGTTATCTGAAAATATTAACCATTCAATATCTGTTTTATAACTATATTTAGCTTGTTCAGGTGTCAAGTATTCTAACGTTCTTGTCGCACTACCTAAAATATCAGCAGAACGTATCAAATTATATTTAGCAGTGAAAGGCTGAATAACATGTTGCTCTGCTTGAGCGGTTTTTGCTTCATTGGCGAAAACTAAACTACTCTGTGAGGCTAATACTAGAGCAATACAACATAATTTATTCAGCATTTAATTACCTATCATTTAATATTTTATTTATTCACTCGCATAGCCAGAAGCAGGGAGCGCTTTACCTTCAAAAAGTACTGTATCATTGTGCATAGAAATGCGCTGATTACAACACCATTTTACCACTAAGGGGTAAATTCTATGTTCCTGATCGTGAACTCTAAGCGCAAGTTCTTCAGCGGTATCACCGGCAAAAATAGGTACTTTCGCTTGTAATATAACTGGGCCACCATCAAGTTCTTCTGTAACATAATGTACACTAACACCATGGTCAGTATCACCGGCATCAATCGCCCGTTGATGGGTATGTAGACCTTGATACTTAGGTAATAAAGAGGGATGAATGTTGATTAACTTACCTTGGTAGTGTTGCACAAACTCAGGTGTTAATATTCTCATAAAACCAGCTAGAACAACGACATCAGCTTGGTATAAATCAATTTGCTTGATTAACGCTTGGTCGTAAATTTCTCTACTGCTAAAATCTTTATGAGAAAGTACGCAATGGGCTATGCCAGCGTTTTTAGCGCGAGTTAAGCCAAATACATCGGCTTTATTTGAAATAACCCCAACCACTTTTCCTGGATAATCTGCAGCTTTACAGGCGTCTATAATCGCCTGTAAATTAGTGCCACCACCAGAGATTAGCACAACAATATTGCTGGTTAAATTATTGTCTTGCATGTTACTTGATGGCATAGAATTAACCTTTATTAATCACAACTTGTTCAGCGCCTGCTTGCATATCAGCGATTTCACCAATGTGCCATGCATTCTCACCATGAGCCGATAAAATTTCAATACTTTTTGCAAGGTCAGCAGCAGGAACAACAATGATCATCCCAACACCACAGTTGAAGGTACGGTACATTTCGTGGGTAGTAATGTTGCCATTATCTTGCAACCAGTTAAAGATCGCTGGCCACTCCCAGCTGTTACCGTCAATAATGGCTTGAGCGCTTTCGGGTAATACACGAGGAATATTTTCCCAAAAACCACCACCTGTGATATGTGATAAGGCATGGATGTCAACTTGCTTATGTAATTCTAAAACAGATTTAACATAAATTTTAGTCGGCTCAATTAAATGATCACCGATTGACTTACCATTTAATAATTCGTTGGTATCAGTCTTATTAACTTCTAATACTTTACGAATTAATGAAAAGCCGTTTGAATGCGCGCCAGAAGAAGCTAAAGCAATTAATTGGTCGCCTGATGCTACTTTTGTACCGTCAATTAAACGTGATTTTTCAGCGATACCGACACAAAAACCAGCGATGTCGTAATCACCCTTATGATACATACCTGGCATTTCAGCGGTTTCACCGCCAACTAAAGCACAGTTTGACAATACACAACCATCAGCAATACCAGCAACAACTGCCGAAGCAACATCAACATCAAGTTTGTCTGTCGCGTAATAATCTAAAAAGAACAAAGGTTCAGCGCCCTGAACGATTAAATCATTGACACACATAGCCACTAAATCAATACCCACGGTATCGTGCTTGTTTAAATCAATTGCTAAGCGTAGTTTTGTACCTACGCCATCTGTTCCCGCAACCATTACAGGTTCTTTGTAACCGGTTGGTAATTGGCATACTGAGCCAAAACCACCTAAGCCACTCATCACTTCAGGACGAGTTGTACGTTTTACTGCACCTTTAATGTTTTCTACTAGGGCGTTACCTGCATCTATATCAACGCCAGCATCTTTATAGCTTAGAGACTGTTTTTGTTCGCTCACGGGGGAAACCTCAATTAATTAGCATAAGAACTTTAATGGCGCATTCTACCAGCGCAATGGCGTGGTGAAAATCTTTATAATAAATTATTTTTTATTAGTGTTTAAAATGATTAACACTATGATAAGATCTTATACATAAAAATAATCAACTTAAAAAATATGCTTAGATATCTTATTGTATTAGTTGTTGTTTTAAGTAATTTCTTTGCTCCAATAACCGCTTTGGCTGTTGAAGTTAAAAACTTATACGACGCTAAGGTTATCGTTAACTCACAAACCGACTCAGAGCGAAAGCTAGCCCTGCAACAAGCAATGAGCGCGGTCGTGCTAAAAGTGGGGGGACAACAAGCGCTGTTGTCCAACTCGACCATCAAAAGTGGCCTTAGAAATGTCAGTGGCTATGTTGTAAAATACCGTTATCAACGTAATGCTGAGCAGACTGAACTTTTAGTTACTTTTGACGAAAGCAAAATTAATCAGTTGTTTGAATATGCCAACGCCCCTATTTGGGGAAGTTTACGACCACAAATTTTATTGTGGCTCGTTGAAGAGAATGGTTTACGCCGCACGACTATTTCTAATGCAAGCCACTCGTCTTTTTTCAATAATGCAACGCCACAAGTGAGTTACAATTTACCTAATAGTGTCGAACAGTTTTCAGCGTTAAGGGGCTTACCTATTTTAATGCCGTTAATGGACTTAACCGATGTAAATACCATCTCAACTTTTGATGTTTGGGGACGCTTTGCCAAACAAGTACAAATGGCATCACTGCGCTACAACCCAGAATCTATAATAATAATTCGTTTATCAAACAGTAGTTTATTACCTCAACACGAAAGTGATGAACAGGTTGATGACTGCTTTTTATGCCAAAAAGAACGTCAACAATACGCACTAGACTGGAGTTTTATCGCTGATGCCCAAGGCTACAATCGCGATACAATCACCGGACAAATCTTTGGTGAAATCAGCTACGGTGACGATCCTGACCAGTTATTAAAAACTGCGCTTTCTCTTATTAGTGATATAATTTATCAAAAATATGCTTTAAATAGTGATATTGATAACAATTATATTATTGACGTTGCCAATATATCATCACTAAAAAGCTTTATTGAATTAGAGCGATTTCTTGAACAATTATCATCAGTTAAATCGGTGAAATTACTCAGCGCTTCGGGGGGGAATCGCCGTTTTGAATTGGTTTTAAAGAGTTCAGGACAAGCCTTTCTCGCTTCATTAAAGCTGAATAAGCAATTAGACCTTTTTGTTGACCCACTTGCCGAAAAAGTGCTCGGTGCTGTCCCTGTTTTTTATTGGAAACCTTAGTGAAAGTCACTTCTCAATTAACCTTGTCAGTTCAATTACCCGATGATGAAACGTTTTCAAGTTTCCAAAGTATTGCTAATTATTCGGCAACTGAGCAGTTAAAGTCGTTTATTAAAGCCAGTCAACATTCGGTAGAGTCTGCGCACGTCAATAGTTTTTACTTATTCGGCTTGTCAGGTGTTGGTAAATCACATTTGCTTCATGCCAGTTGTACTTTTGCTGAGAAATTAGGTCTATCATCCGTTTGTTTATCTTTTTCTGAATTAAAACAGTTGTCGGTTGAAGTACTTGATGGTTTAGAAAATATTGATTTGATTTGCTTAGATGATGTGCAATTAATTGCTGGAGACAAGCTTTGGCAACAAGCGGTCTTTGATTTATTTAACCGTGTTATTGAGCATAATAAACGCTTGATTATTACTGGAGATCAAAGTGTTTCACAACTGAAGCTTGGCTTAGCTGATTTAGTTTCTCGATTATCTTGGGGAATGACAGAGCAAATCAAACCCCTAGATGATGAAGAAAAGTTAATCGCGTTAAAATTTAGAGCGCAACAACGAGGTTTATTATTAAGTGATGAAGTGGCTAAATATTTACTGAGTCACTTATCACGTGAAATGAGTCACTTGATCTTAGCTTTAGCCGAGCTTGACGAAGCATCAATAAGAGAACAACGCAAAATCACCATACCATTTATTAAAGCTATTTTATTTTAAAGGGCTGGGCTTTTCATAAAATTCATACTGAACAAAGCGTCTATCTTTGCGTTGAGCAGAAACGTTTTGCAGCCCTGATTGTTCTTTATTAATTGGGCTTATATTTAAATTGTTAGCCCAACTTTCACCCGCGTTCATCATTATTGGACTTGGTAAATTATTCACTAAGTTTTCAATGTCACTTACTTCCGGCAATATATGGCTTACGGCATATAATACCCGAGGTTTAATCTTTTCATCGCCAATACGGCCGCGCTGTCCCCAATTAACGATATACTTTTCATTCGCAATTTTAGGAGCGTTAGTTATAGCGACATCTCGACTAATATCAAAGCGAGTTTTCATCATAAAACCATCAAAAAGCATAGCGTAATCTTCGCGAATACTTGAGTAATTATAAAACTGAGGCGCAGCCTCGCCACTAAAAAATGTTTTAATATCGCTGGGTTGATAAGCGTTTTGTGTTTTTGATGCGTCAACCCCCTGAAAACGTACCTGAGCTAAGGCGTACATTTCCTCACCCAGTAAGGGAAGGGTGTTGTTTAGCTGATCCGATTTAAAGCCACTATTATCTGCTATTTGTTGTGCGGCTGATAATATTGTTTGCTCTGGGTTTAAAGCTGACCAACTAGTGCTTGGGAAAATATCGTTGGCATGGGCAAGTTCGTGGTACATCAAAGACGTTAAACTGTATAAAACATCGCTAGGTTGTCGAGTAACCCGGTCATTTTCAGATATAAAAGTAGTGGTGTAATTATTATTTTTTACATAACGCCAAGGCATGGCAAAATTAAGATCACCACCAAAGGACGCTCTATAGTCAGGTGCTTGATTTATGGTATCTCGCTCATCAGGGGTCATCCAAAAATAATTAGCATCCAAGTGAATAGCGCCACTGACCACCCAGTAGTATGAGGGTCTGATGTCATAAGAAATGACGATGGCAGTATTTGCTCTTAGTAAATTTTTGAAATCATTGTAGGGGTCATAATTTTCAAGGAATTCTCGAAATCTTTCTCCCATCCAATAATGAGAAACGATCACTCGGTCCATTATGTCATCAACCGTTGGTGTGGTTGTATCATGTGCAATTAATGGTAAGGTATTAAATGCACATGTTCGCGCAAAGTTAATTTTATTACTATAAACACAATCGACGAGTACATCGGCATAAGATGAGCTTGCAACAAAGGGAAATACCCGAGCCAAACGCTCAGTATAAGCAGTATTATCTGATGTCGAGACAGGTTCAGCATTTTCAACAAGTACCGCTACTTTGTCAGAATAGCTTCCTGAGGATACGGTGAATTCTACTACAGTATCCCTCGTAACTTCCGGCGCATTAAAGAATACTGCATAATCACCCTGGGTATTTTCAGCCGTAAAATTGACCTCTGGACCGGCAGTTTGTTGCCAAACTAAACTATCGCTTAAAAGTTTACTTGTTAACGAAGCACGCAATGACACTTTACTACCTTCTAGTGCAGCATGACCCAGACGCGCAGATATCTCTCCTTGTTCATTGGTTACACTAATAGAGTGGCTAAGGGATTCTCTGCTACCATCTTCTTGTGTAAATGAAACATTAAAACTATATGTGCCTACGGTGTTAGGTGTGAAAGCGATAACCTTACTGGTGTAGGCTAAGAAGACAACGGGTTCGCCAGCCGTCTGCGTCCAAATAATCTCAGTCACCTTACTAGAGGGGGCGAGTAAAACTAATTCGACCGCCTGAGCAATTTTTACTTCATCGTCGACGGTGAAAATTTTAGTGACCTCACCATTATCGTTACAAGCAAATAAAATAGGTATTAGCAGTAATATACGCAGAATGTTTTTCATTTTCAGCCCTTAACTATAATGGTGGTCACGTTATAAAAGTTTTATTGAAGCGTTACGCTTTATCTTTAGCTTTTCTAATACTCAAGCCTAGCTCTTGACCTCTATATTTCGCGTAATAACTGCCACCAATAAACATCATTGTTGCAAATATAAGCTCTAAAGATGCCCAAACTACATCTGCTGGAGATACCCATAGCGTGGTTAAACTGTGTAGGAAATAAATCATAACGACAAAGCTCGACCAAGCATAGGTATAAGGATTACCAGCCAGCAAACCTTTTAGAGGAAATAACAGTGGCACAGTGAATAAGCATAAGCTTAATATGGGCGACAAACCTTGTGAAGGGTTTAAATAGAGTAGCCAAAGCGGCATAAAAAATAATAAAGAAAAATAGCCAATTAAGGTTATTTTTTTAAATGTTGATGTTGAGAATCTTTGTGTCTTAGTCATGAAAGGTATCCTGTTGGTTAGCAAATTTTTCACTAATTTGTTGAATTAAATTTTAAATTGAAATTAAAAGAGTGTTAGAACGTTTTCAGGAGGTCGACCAATGATGGCTTTCGTTTGCGTAGTAACAATCGGTCGCTCAATAAGTTTTGGGGTGTTAACCATAGCTTCAATGAGTTGCTTGTCAGTTGCTTGAGCTAATGCTTGTGTTTTAAATTCACTTTCTTTAGTACGCATCATTTGAATAGGGGAAGCATTTAAACGTGATAAAAGTGACTGGATAGTGCTTTCATCTAGTGGTTTTTTTAAATATTCTACAATACAAACCTTTTGGTTGTTTTCTTCAATCAACGCTAAGGTTTGCCGGCTTTTAGAGCAGCGAGGGTTGTGATAAATCGTTAACATGGTTAGATCTCAATGGGTGCTAAAATCAAATGATTTTACGGGTTAATCAATAAAATAGGCCGTCATAGCACCTATTATAAACGTTTCTGTAATATGGATTACAGTCTTTTAAGTTTTTGTTCTTGATCTTGAAATTGCAATATTCGTGCTTTGATACGTTTTTCAACTAACGGTTGATTATCTGTAAAATTGTAGCCTGTTTGTAATTCATCGACCGCACGAGCGTATGCCCCTAAAAGTGCAAAAATTTCGCCTTTTGTCGCATGCATAAGTGCTTTTTTATCTTGTTTTTCATAGACAGTCGTTAATATATCATAAGCGATAAAATTACCGGGTTTAACTAATAGGTAGTCCTGTAATAGTACTTCAGCTTCTGAATAATGACTGCTTTCAACAAGAGCGTTGGCAAAGTTTAAGGTAACAACTTGATTATTTGGCATCAATAAATTAAGGGCACTGAGCATAGTAAGCGCTTTATTTAATTCTTTTGTTTTAATATAAACATCGGTTAGTGCATCTGCATAGAATAGATTGTTTTTATCTTCTCTGAGCAATCTCTCAAGTATTTTTTTAGCCGCTTGATAATCTTTATTTTCAAATAATGATAAGGCTAAGCCATAGTTGACCGCGGCTCTATAAGTGTAGTCTTGTTTCTTTATACTATCTTCAAAAGTTGCAATATTTTCCAGAGCCGTTGATTCGTAACGTGCTTGAATACGCGCTTTTGCGAGCGCAAAGTTTAAACTAGGAGCTAAAGGACGACTCTCTAAACCATGAGCACGTACACGCGCTTCGGCAATGCGAGATTCAGGTACTGGATGAGTTAATAGCATTGCTGGTGGCTTTGAAGTATAACGATATTTTACTGCCATCTTTCCAAAAAAATCGGGGGCACCTTGCGGATCAAAACCGCTTTGTGCTAGCAGGGCAATGCCAACACGGTCGGCTTCTTGCTCATTGCCACGGGTAAAATTAATACTTGATTGCTTTGACGCAGCCATTGCTGTGGTTAATGCAGCCATACCAACAGATGGATTAACTAATGCCAGTAATATCCCTGAAATCATTGCTGCAGTGGCTAGTGGTTGATTTCTAGTTTGAGACTCAAGCCTACGGGCTAAGTGGCGTTGGGTTACATGAGATATTTCATGACTGATTACCGAGGCTAATTCGCTCTCTGTATCAGCGAGGGTAATTAAGCCACTATGAATGCCAACATGCCCACCAAAAAAAGCAAAGGCATTGATTTCTTTATTTCTAATGATAAAAAATTCAAAGCTGTAATTAACATCTTGGGCATTCTTGACTAAACGGTTGCCTAAGTCGTTAATATATTCAATTAAAACAGGGTCATTGACCAACGGCTGAGAAGCGCGAATATGACGCATCATCGCGTTACCTATCTGACGTTCTTTATCAACAGATAGAACGCTAAATCCAGCAGTGCCAATTTCTGGAAGTTTATTTTTATTATTTTCCTGGGAAAAGCCGTACGGGCTAGCAACTAATGTTGTTAATGCACAGGTAAATAATAATGATTTTATTTTAAGCTTATGTTTATAAGGCAAATTAATTATTCCGTATTTAGATCCGGTATATCAAGTAAATCAGCGATAGTGAAGTTTGGTTTTCCTCTATATAACTCTTTACAAAAATCTGCAATCGAATAACCCACTACATCAACTATTTCAAATGATTGACTCAGTTGAGCTATTAGCTCCTGTACACGTTTATGTGAGTACTTGATTAACGCTAAATCTGCTGGATCACCACTTTTAAAAGTAAAAACGATAAACGAAATTAAACTACTGATCCTAAACAGCATTTGCATATTTTCGGGTGACCATTGCACAAATGGACATAAGGCATTTTTTGATAATGGTGTGTAGAGTCGTTCACCTTTGACTATCGGATAACAGTGAAGTTCATAATTTTGTTCATCATAGCAATGACGTAAGGCTATTTTTGGCTTTTGGGTAACCTTAACATTGCCATGGTTATTAGCAGTCGCCTCTAAAAATGCATAGTTCCAATTACTTTTCTCAAATAATTGTTTATAGGCACTATCAAAACCATGCGTTAAGATCCCGTCCATATCACTAATAGAAGAGGCCGCCATATGATAGATAGCAGGTACATCACCCCAATTAAGTTTCTTTTTATAGGCAGTAATTTCTTTTAAACTAGCTGTTATCGGTAACTCTTTCATTTCACCTCAGTACTTATTTGCCATCAAATCAAAATAAATAATACAATAACATTGTAATCAATTGTCGCAAATTAGATAATCAAACAAAAGGTTTGTTTACTGTTATTGGTGACAATTATTGTTATCTGATGATTTTTTAAGTGGTATGTAGTGATGATCTATGAATATGACGCCAGTGCAGAAAAATGTCCTGTGCCATTAGTACAATTGCGATTATTGTTAAAAAAAATGTCGCATGCTGATTTTTGTTTACTGAGAATATCTGACCAAGGCTCTATTAAGGATATTCCTAAACTATTAATGATACAAGGTTACTACTATAAAGAGTCTTGGCTTGAAAAAAACACCCTTGAACTTTTTATTAGTAAAGCCCCTCAACCCCTTTCATCCAACAGGTAAGTTATATAAATGTTTTCATTATTTTCTCAATGGTATAAGCGTAAGTTTTCTGATCCAAATGCAGTAACTTTATTGGTTATTCTTTTGTGTGCTTTTCTTTTTGTCTTTTTATTTAATAATTTACTTATGCCGGTCTTTGTTGCTATTGCAATTGCTTTTTTATTAGATTTACCTGTCTATCGTCTAGTTCGTATTGGCTTATCAAGAACACTTGCCGTGAGTATCGTTGTAGCGGCGTTTATCGGTATTTCTTTAGTCGGTATTCTTGGGTTAATGCCTGTTATTTGGCAACAAAGTAGTAATTTATTACAAGAAGTACCGCAAATGGTGTCTCATGGACAAACCTATTTGTTGACACTTCCTGAGTTGTATCCTGATTTAATTGATGCCAAACAAATAGAAACATTAATTTCTGCCGTCAATGATAAGTTAATTGAATGGGGACAAGTTGCCTTAAAAGCTTCTCTTAATTCTATTTCTGATATTGTTGCTTTGATGATTTACTTAATTCTAGTGCCGTTAATGGTGTTCTTCTTTCTAAAAGATAAAAAAGTATTAATTTCAAATTTTACCTCATTTCTTCCTAAAGAACGTTTAATGGCGACGAAAGTAGGCGATGAGATGTATCAACAAATTATGAATTATATTCGTGGTAAGGTAATTGAAATCCTTATTGTTGGTGCTGCATCGACCATAGCCTTTATCGTCCTCGGCCTAAATTATGCGGTATTACTTGGTGTTTTAGTGGGGTTGTCGGTACTTGTGCCATATGTAGGCGCTACCATTGTCACTTTTCCTGTTTTGTTGGTGGCTTTATTTCAATTTGGCACCGGTAGCGAATTCGGTTATGTAATGATAGCTTATGGTATTATTCAAGCTATTGATGGCAATATTATTGTGCCATTATTATTTTCAGAGGCGGTAAATCTCCATCCAGTAACGATTATTGTTGCTGTTATTTTATTTGGCGGCATGTGGGGTTTCTGGGGAATATTCTTTGCTATTCCCCTAGCAACCTTAGTTAAGGCCGTTTTAAATGCTTGGCCATCAAATAGTGACTTTCCTGAACAGGGTACCGCTTAAAGAGGTGCTCTAAGGTAAACTTTACCCTGAATCTTTTTGATACTGCTCGATAATTTTTTCAATGGTCGTGATACTAAACATAACTTTATTGATAAAAGATTCAGCACTTTGAATTAAGTTAAAATTAGGATGTTGTGACCAAATAGTCTGTAGTTTATCGTCAAGAATGATAGCCACTTTTTCTGATTCATTGCGAATGTGATTATTACTTTTGATACTTTCACCTGATTTTGCTGCACTTTCAAAAAAAATGACCGCATCGTAACGTGCCAACTCATCAGCAAGCGTGGTATCCATCGCTTGGAAAAACTCATCATCATTGCCTGGCCAATAGGCTAGGCCGTCTAAAGAGCCTCGGTCACATAAAATGATGCTGTGCTTAAAGTCGCTCACTGAATATCTTCTAAATGTTTTGCAAATTAAAAATAGCAGTTTGTTGTGTTTTTAGTACATGATTATTATTTGAACGAGCAATGCCGCCATTGAAAATCATCGTTGCTGCTTCGGGGACGGTCGCTATTTTTCCTGAAAATTCACGGCGAATAAGATCAACAGCTGTGGTTTTACCGCCGCCAGGGCCGCCAGTAAGTACGATACGTTTTTTTACATCAGTAATATTCATCAGCATTTATTATAAGGATATTTTCATTACTGTAGCTTGCGTTAAATTAAGCTTCAAGCTTAATTGTAAATATCGCCAAATAACTCTACTTGGGTCAAGTAAATACGTAAATCTAGCTCTATTTGGTGATAATCTGCTTGCATATGCCGACAAAGCATATAGAAATTTTTGTTATGCTCTTTTTCTTTCAAATGGGCAAGTTCGTGAACAACGATCATTTGCAAAAATGTTTCTGGCGTTTTTTTAAATAAAGTGCCAATGCGTATTTCATTTTTACTTTTCAGCTTACTGCCTTGCACCCTTGATACATAAGTGTGCAGGCCTAATGCGTTATTAATAACATGAATTTTATCGTCGTACTTTATCTGGCTTAATGGTTCAGACTTCTTTAAGTACTGATTTTTAATATCCATTACATAGCTGCGCAGGGCTTTATCGTTATATATTTGATGGGTAACAGGGTATTTTGCCAATAAATAGGCAGATAACTTCTTGGCCGTTATCATTGCTTGTACTTTATGTTGAATATCTAGAGAATAGGTTGAAAGGTATTTTAAAGGAGCAGGCATTATAGCATTCTATTTATGCGGCTAGCCTAAAAAAAATAAGCTAACCGTTACGGTTAATTTTTAGTCGTTAGGGTTAAAACGTCTAAAACAACTTCATGGTGGTTTTTTGTCTTGAATTTATTAAATACGTGGCTAATTTTGCCATCTAAGCCAATTAAAAAACTTAAACGATGGATGCCGTCGTATTCTTTTCCCATGTATGACTACCCTTGGAAATGGATTATGATAAAAAACATGACTTTCTATGAAAAAAATAACTTTAACAAGTGGTTAGTGGAGTAATTTACTTTTAATGATTTATTATAGCATTTATCAAACTTTTTTAGAAATATCATGATAATTTAGTTTGATTACCACGTTTTTATGATAAATATCCTGAAATATTAGAGCTGAACTACCATGACCTAGTATATATTTCAGCTTACATTAGCAAAGGCTGCATACTCTATTGCCCCAAGTTATTCAGATGAGGGGACTAATTTTGTTGTTCCACTGGATAATTACATCAATTGTGCCACCCAATTACATCAGAACTGCCAGTCATTCTCATCCAACACTGCCTCCTAATGACATATACTTTGACCACTGAATAAAATTAGGTTTACCACTGACCACTCTGTGGCATGAGTTAGCCTTAGAGAAATACGTCAATCGGTTTAATTTTGGCTTCAAGATTTATCCAATGCTAACGACTTCTTGGTGCGCTACAATGTCATTAACTTAAGGTTAATTTATGTATTTACAATAAGTTAGCTAATTGCTAACCTGTCTATGAATTAAAAACATAGAGAAATTACCAATGAGCTGTTCACCATTTAATTCAAATAGTACA